>JACRLV010000360.1 GCA_016235145.1 Planctomycetota bacterium | reverse complement strand
TCTCGCGCTGCGGATGTTCCAGCGGGTCGCCGTAGACCTCGCTGGTGCTGCTGTGGAGCATCCGGGCGTTCTTCTCACGGGCGAGGTCGAGCAGGTTCCACACGCCGCGCGAGCAAACGTCGAGGATCTTCAGCCGCCGGGGCAAAAAATCCGCCGGCGACGCCGGACAGGCCAGGTTGAAGATCGTGTCGATCGGACCGGCGATCGAAAGCGGCCGCACGATGTCGTGTTCGACGAACGTAAACCGCGGCATGGATCGCAGATCCGCCGCGTTCTGCGCTTGGCCGGTCGAGAGATCATCGACGCCGACGATCTCCCAGCCGTCAGACAGGAGACGTTCGCACAAGTGAAATCCGATGAATCCGGCACAGCCGGCGACGAGGGCACGCAAGCGATTCTCCCTTCGATGCGATGGACCGGGTTCCTTCGGATCCCGGAGTGATTATAGTGAAGGATGTGTGCGGGCTGAAACAGTCCGCATCCGGCGGTTTCTTGGCGGAGCGAATCAATGAGAGTTTGTGTGATCGGCAGCGGGTATGTCGGACTGGTGACGGCCGCCTGCCTTGCGGATAGCGGAAACCACGTGGTGGCGGTCGACAAGGACGAGCGCAAGGTCAAGCTGCTGTCGTCGGGCGTCTGCACGATTTATGAACCCGGGCTCGAAGAGATGCTCAAGGCGAACCTCGCCGCGGACCGGCTGCGCTTCAGCACGGACATCCGTCAGGCGGTCGCCAGCGCCCGCGTCGTGTTCGTGGCTGTCGGAACCCCGCCGCGGGAGGACGGCTCCGCCGACCTTTCGAATATCGACGCCGTGGCGCGGGAGATCGGCCGCGCGATCGTCGGCCTGACCGTGGTGGTGATGAAGAGCACTGTTCCGGTTGGAACCTGCGCCCACGTCTCGAAACTCATCGCCGCCGAGACGCAACAGCCCTTCCACGTGGTCAGCAATCCCGAGTTTCTCAAAGAGGGCAACGCGGTCGATGACTTCTTCCGCCCCGACCGCGTCGTGATCGGCACGGACGACGCCGAGGCCGGCGACATCGTCGCCGAGCTCTACAAGCCGTTCGTCCGCAACAACAAGCCGATCCTGATCATGAGCCGCACGGCGTCTGAGATGACCAAGTACGCCGCGAACTGCTACCTCGCGACGCGCATCAGCTTCATCAATGAAATCGCGACGATGTGCGAATCGCTTGGCGTGAACGTCGACGAGGTGCGGCGCGGCATCGGCTTTGACGTGCGAATCGGGCACCACTTCCTCTATCCCGGGCTCGGCTACGGCGGAAGCTGCTTCCCGAAGGACGTGCTGGCGCTGGCACACACGGCGAAAGAGGCGGGCGTCGAATGCGGAATTCTCAACGCCGTCACGCGCCGCAACGCCCTTCAGCGCGAGGGCCTCGTGCGGCAGATCCGCCGCCGGCTCGGGCCGCGCCTCGATCAGCGGCGGATCGTGGTCTGGGGGCTGGCGTTCAAGCCGAAGACTGACGACGTCCGCGAAGCCCCGGCCATCAGCGTCATCGAGGATCTGCTGAAGGACGGCGCCAAGATCGCCGTTCACGATCCGCGGGCGCTCGAAAGCGCCAAGGCGGCGCTCGGCGGGCGCGTCAGCTACCATGCCGACGCCTATGAACCGTTGAAAGGCGCCGACGCGCTGGTCGCCTGCACCGAGTGGATGGAGTACCGCAGCGTTGATTTCAAACGCATCCACGACGAGCTGAAGCAGCCGGTGATTTTCGACGGCCGCAACATCTGGGATCCGGAACTGATGCGGCGCTATGGCTTTGAGTATTTCAGCATCGGCCGACCGGCGGTGAAACCCACATGATGGTGTTCCCCAATGTCAGGGTGGTACGGGCGTCCCGCCCGTCGGGCAGTACGGGTGGTACGGGCGTCCCGCCCGCTTCGGGACGACGGGCGGGACGCCTGCACCACCCATACCCACAGGTAGCGCCAAGGCACGACACCAACCGCGCGCCAAGTTTCCTGAGCGATGGCAGTGCCGGACCGACAGGTCGGCGCCACTGAAACGGCTCACCGTTTTCCGGATTTCGAAGCGCGAATGCGGGCGGGCGCTTTCCGCCCATCCTTCGCAACGGGTTTTCCCACAAACGGGCGGGCGGCGATTCGCTCCACCAGCGTTACGGCGCCTTCCGTGATCCGCGCGCTTGCGAGCGAGAGCAGGTCGCGCAGCAGAATCTGGACTCCGCGGAGGCGCGTCTCAATCGCACCGTCCCAATCATCCCAGGTCGCGCGGTCGCCGGGAGCCAGCGTCTTCTGCCCGGGATGCGTCAGCCCCGTGGGTCGCGTGTGCCCGATCACCGTGATTCGTTTGCCGCCCTGATTGAAAAATTCCGAGCTTGCTTGTGCAAACGCCCTGCCGCGCGGACCGAAGAATGTGCTGCACGAGCGGAAATGCAGCACCGCATCCGGCAACAATGCCGCGCGAAGCGTTCGAAGAGCCTCCTGCACGCGCTTGTCGTTTGAAGCGAAGAACTCCCGACCCAGCGCGCGTGACTGAATCTTGAACCAGCCCGGCCCGCCGTGCGTCCAGAATTCAATCCGCCGAATTCCCCGAAAGCGCTCCGCATTCAATCGTTGTTCGATGTTCTCCACGAGATCAGGAAAGTCGCGGCCCGATATCGGGATGATGTCGTGGTCAAAATACCGCATCGTCTTCGCGACGACCGGCCAAAAGAATTCCGGCCGAAACGGCGCCGACCAGGTAAACGGATGATCTACGCCGCACACGATCACACGCGCCGCGTGGGCGTCGTCGCCGACCGGCACGTTTTGCCCAGTCGCCGCCTGCGTCAGTCCGCCCATCCATGCCAACCAGAGAAGATAGACCACGCAGACCCGCTCCCGCCGTCAGGCTCACCGGCCGTGTGTACCAACGTGCGGGAGCGTACTCGCCTTCCACCCAACCCGCACGAACGGGAATCACCCGCATATCGGACTTGCCCTGGCAACCTGAAACGCCGCACACAAACACCGGTCCGCATTCCGATCCTCTGCGCCGCCGCGGTTTCGGGGTTTGACGCCCCCGGCTTGCTTCGTACAATCCCCGTTCTGGAGCAACACGGAGGCCGCTGTCATGCGCACAGGCTCGCAAACCGGACGCACGGGACGCATGGGTTGGCTGCTCTTGGCGGGATGTGCGGCGTTCTGGGTCGGCTCGGCAGGCTGCGAGTCCGGCGGGAATCGGGAAGTGCCGTCGACCTCGGCGGTGCAGGATCCGGTGCTGAAGGACATCCCGAAACCCGCGGGTTTCAAGCTCGTCGACCGAACGAGCATGGCCAAGGCCAGCGGGAGCTACCGGATCGCCCAATGCGAGTACGTCGGCAACAAGGACCGCGAGTCGGTCAGACGGTTTTACGAGGAGTACATGCCCTCGGCGGGCTTTGAATTGAAGCACTGGAGCCTGGACAAGGGAACTTATGGATTGACGTTTGAGTCCACGCGGGAGATGTGCGACGTAAACATCAGTCCCAACGGATTTCAGACTTCGGTGGTGGTGAAGATCGGGCCGCGCGCGGATTCGTCGCTCAACGGCCAACCACCGGCCCAGCCGGTCGGCGACAACAGGCCGCCGCCGCGCCGGCGCAGCACGGAAAAACCCGGCGGATAAACGCCCGCCCGACGGGCAGAATCAAGCGAGACAGACGGGTCGGCGTGATGCAAGCCCGCGGGGCTACGGTTGTCCCCCTGAATCGGCCGGCGGATCGGTCGAACAAACAGATCGGATGTTGGAATGGACGCAGAAGAACGGCATGACCTGAAGACCAGTGAGCTTGCCAAGTCATTCGTCAAGATCAAAGAGTGGCTCGACAAGTATCTCAACACGATTCTCACGATCGTTGCGATCGTGGCGCTGGCTTGGGCCGGATACCGGTATTGGAATTATCGACACGAGCAGGCTGTGGCAACGGCTTGGGCCGAAGTGAAGAAGGCCAACGTCCTGGACACGACCGCCGGCGATGCGCCGCTCGACGAATTGCGGCAGGTCATCAAGGATCCGCCGGACCCAACGGTCGCCGCGATCGCGCGGCTGCGGCTCGCGACAGGTCTGGCCGCACGGGCGGACGAAGCGGGCGGCGAAACCAGGTTGAGCGAAGCCATTACGGAATTGCAAGCGGTGATCGAAAGCGCCGCGGCGGATTCGCTCAAGGCTGCCGCCCTGTTCAGCGTGGCCACGATTCACGAGTCCAAGCGCGACCTGAACGCCGCCAAGTCCGCCTATGAGCAGATCACGACCGGCGCGCAATTCGAAAGCACGCCGTTTCGCAAGCTGGCACAAGACCGCTTGGCGTCGCTGCCCAGCCTGGAACAGCGAATCGAATTCCTGCCCGGCTCGGCGCCGCCGCCCCCGCCGCCAGCGAGCGCGCCGGCCACCAGCCAGGCGACGAAACTGGACAACGCGCCGAGCCCCACCCCTTCGATCGGCGCCCAAGCGCCGGCGACAACGAAACCGGCATCAGCGCCCAAGGACGGAAACGGAGAGAAACCCGCCGACAAGCCCGCGTAGCCCGCGGCCGGGTTTCCACGTACCGCCGGACGGCGTCCGAGCGGATGTCCTTTCGCGGGCTGCGGGCGCGCAAGTCGGGATCGTGCCGTTTCGCTGCCTCAACGTCTATCATCTTCCGCCGTGCCCAACGAAGAAGAAGAAATCATCGACCGTCCGGTGCCGATCGACGACGATTCGTCGGAGCGGATTCGGCTGCGCATTCGTCGAACCCTGCCGGGACGGCGGATCGACAAGTACCTGCACGGCCGCTTTGCGCGTGTCTCGCGCACGACGATCCAGCGGCTGATTCGCCAGGGAGCGATTCGGGTGAACGGGGCCGAAACCAAGGCCAGCTATGAACTGGCGGGCGGCGACATCGTCGAGATGGTGCTGCCCCCGCCGGAGCCGATCGAGGTCGTTCCGGAGAACATCCCGCTCGAAATCCTCTACGAAGACGAGCACCTCATCGCGATCAACAAGCAGGCCGGCATCATCTGCCACCCGGCCCGCGGCGACCAGACCGGGACGATCGTCAACGGGCTGGTTTATTTCGCAATGAATCGCGCCGGCCAGCTCAGCCACGGCAGCGATCCGTTCCGGCCGGGAATCGTCCATCGGCTCGACAAGAACACCACGGGCTGGAAGGAGTACATCGAGGCCGTGAAGGCTCGCTACTCGCCGGAGCAGGTCATCGAGCGCCTGAAGCCCCTCGACCGCGGCCGCGTGACGAAGGAGCAGATCGAGAC
>JACRLV010000362.1 GCA_016235145.1 Planctomycetota bacterium | reverse complement strand
TCGCCAGAAGGCTCGTTTTCGACGGGCGGAGAGTCTGTCGCTTCGATACGGCTTTGGCTCATGCTCGGGTCATCGGCGATTGCGCCGAGCCGCGTGAATCCGACGAGACCGCGGGCGAGAGGACTGGTAACCGCTCGGCGTTCACGACCGTGCCCGCGCTTCTTACCGGCGCACCCCGTCGAGGCTCAATCGTCGTCGTCCATATCGTCGAAATCGTCGTCGTCATCATCGTCGTCGAAGTCGTCATCGTCATCGTCGTCGAAGTCGTCGGCATCATCGTCTGCGCCGTCGCCCTCGGCGTCATCGTCCGCCTCGCCAAAATCGAAATCGACGTCTTCTTCGCCGCCCTCTTCCTCGTCGAAGTTTTTTCGGGCGTTGGCGCTGGGACCGAACATCGGCTTGGCGTCATCGCCGCCGACGTCGTCCGAACTCGAGTCATCTTCGACGGGCGAATCCGCCGGATCCCGCTGGCGCTCTTCTTCATCCAGGTCCGAATCCCAATCCCGCGATACGCCGTAATCGATCGTGAGCGGCAAGTTGAGTTCGCAAACATCGTCCTGACGATACATTTCGACTGCTCCTCTGATTCCCTGATGAACGCGCGGGCAGATTATCCCGCCCGATCCTTTCGTCAAGTCCAAACGCGGACAATCTGCGCAAACCCGGCCGCCCCGCCCCAAGCGAAATCGTTCACGCTATACTCGCTCGACGATTCGGGCCCGATCCGATGTCGAGTATTCGATAGATCTTTGCGGGGAGGAAGCCGTGAGCGAGTCCGTCGACGCCGCCGTCTGGTACCAGGACGGGCTGCAATTCAAGTGCACGCAATGCGGCAACTGCTGCGGCGGGGCGCCGGGCTACGTATGGGTCACGCCGGATGAAATCCGCCAAATCGCGCTTCACGTCGGAATGGATCCCGCCGAATTCGAATCACGCCACACGCGCGCAGTGGGCAGCCGGCGGAGCCTGCTCGAAATCGCCAACGGCGACTGCGAGTTTCTGGAGCGGCTATCGGACGGCAAATCGCGCTGCACGATCCACGCATCCCGGCCGCTGCAATGCCGGACCTGGCCGTTCTGGGAGTCCAACGTCCAGAGCCAGCGCACATGGACCGCCGCCGCCCGCGGCTGTCCGGGAATGAACCAGGGCGAGCATCATCCGCTGCCCGTCATTCAGGCCGCGCTGGCGCGGAACGCGGCTGCCCGCCTCCCGCTCTGATCGCCAGCACCAGCCACCCGAGCACGGCCGAGCTCCAGCCGACGCACGTCGCCACGATGTCGTCCGTCTTTCCCTGCATCGCCGCACTGATTCCGACGCTTCGAATCGTGACCAGCGCGATCCACAGCAGGAGAATCCCCGAGACGCGCCGCCAGAACGACGAACGCGGCTGCATCGTCAATAGCGCGATTGTCGCGAGAAGGATGATCTCTCGGGCAAGCGGAAACGCTCCCACGCCGTAGTTCATCCCGCGCCCGAGATTGCGGAGCAGGCCGGGAGTGATGTTCACCTTGGTGCCTGTGGCTGTCGAGGTGAGCGTTTTTTCAGCGCTCGTCGGGTTCATCGTCGGTCCGGCGGGCGTATCGACCCAGACGTGCAGGACGTCGCTGACAAGCTCGGCCGGCTGCCCCATCCGCCGCAAAAGCGACGCCGCTACCACCGCCCGTCCGTCACAGTCCTCGCGCCCCATTCGGAGCGCCTCGTCCACCGTCGGCAGATAATCGACCACGCCCCAGGTATCCCAGTCCCACGCGTACGGAATTCGCTTGAGCACAACCTGCTGCACGGCGTCGAGAAGCTGCTCCGGCGGGGCGTCCGCCGGGGCCGTCGCCCGCACGTCCGCCTCGAATGCCGCCAGCCCCGGATGCTGCGCATCGAGCACGCTGGACAAGTTGCGCATCCGCCCGACCCAGCGAGGGATCCAATCGACTCGCGGGTAGAGCGTCAGAACAATGACCGCGATCAGAATCGCGCTCTTGATCGCCAGCCTTGGAAACCAGGCGCCGTTGTGCCACCGCCGCCACCAGTTCATGCTGCTTACTCTCGGTTTGGCTTTCCCACGTTACTATATCGGCGCGAAACAAGCGACGAGCGGAAATCGCAACGGGATCGCGTTTTTCAATGGCCGAGGCGATCGCTGACTTGAAACACGGAGCCCGCTCAATGAATGACCAGGACGATATCTGCGTCTGCTTCCACGTCTCGCTCGGCAAGCTCGCCGCCTTCGCCCGCCGCGAGAAGCCGACCGTCGCCGCGAAGATGGCGGAATGCCTCGGCGCCGGCACCGGATGCGGGTGGTGCGTCCCGACGCTTTGCGAGATCGCGCGCCAGGCGGCCGCGGGCGAGGAGATCTCGGTGCCCGGCTCGCCGGACGAGTATCGGGCCAACCGCCGGCGCTACAAGGACGAAAAGAAGGCCCGCGAAAGCCAGGCCGCCGGAACGGTCCCCCCCACCGACGACCGTCCGGCCGGCTAGTCGTGCGGCCCTCCTTTGCCGGAAACCGACAGAAGCCCGCTCTCGCGAACCGTCGCCGTTCCTCTCGATTCCCCGCCGCTCCGTGCCTATACTCCCTCGACCAAGACTCAGGAGCCGTACGAAATGTCGACCATTGCAAGCGGGAACGCCGGCGGCGAACGGGCGCCTGGCGAGGGAGGCACGAGCTCGAGCGCCATGCCGCCGATCTCGCAACTCCGCAACCGGCCGCTCGGCCGCATTCTGATCAAGATGGGCAAGGTCACCCGTGCCCAGGTGTCCGAGGCCCTGGACGTGCAGAAGCACCGCCGCGGGCCGATCGGGCAGATCCTGATCGAAATGGGCTACGTCAAGGAGAAGGACGTCAACGCCGCCCTGGCCGCCCAGGTCGGCATGGAGTGGATCCAGGTCGGCACGATCGACGTGGCGCCGAACGTCCTCCAGCTCATTCCTTCGCAGATGGCGCACGCCTATCGCATCATCCCGACGGACTACGACCGCGAATCGAACACGCTCGGCGTGGCGCTCGACAGCCCGGATAACTTCCAGGCGACCGACGACCTGAAGACCCTGATGGGCTTCAACGTCCTGGCCCGCGTCACGACCAAAGAAGACATGACCGAGGCCCTGAACCGGTTCTATCCGGAGGATCAGGCCGAGAGCATCAACGACATCATCGGCGAACTTTCCGACGACACGGCCCTTCAAAAACTCCAGGGGCGCGGCGAGTCGATCGACCTCGACGAGCTCAAGGCCGCCGCCGATTCGAACCCCGTCAAGAAGCTGATCAACCTCGTGCTGCTGCAAGCGATCCGCGACAAGGCTTCCGACGTGCACTTCGAGCCGTTCGAAGACGAGTTCAAGATGCGCTACCGCATCGACGGCGTGCTTTTCGAAATGGTCCCGCCGCCCAAGCACGTCGCGATGGCGATTTCCTCGCGCGTCAAAGTCATGGCGAATCTGGACATCGCCGAGCGGCGCCTGCCGCAGGACGGCCGCATCGAGCTGCTGGTCGAGAAACGCCCCGTCGATCTGCGCGTCGCCGTGCTTCCGACGATGTTCGGCGAAAGCTGCGTGCTGCGCGTGCTCGACCGCACGCAGGTCAACCTCGACCTCGAGCAGATCGGTCTGCGGGAAGAGGAGTTGAACGTCACGCGGCAGCTCATTCAGAAGCCGCACGGCATCGTGATCGTGACGGGGCCGACCGGCTCGGGCAAGACCACGACGCTGTACTCCTGCCTGCGCGAGCTCAACACGCCGGACGTGAAAATCCTCACGTCGGAAGACCCGGTCGAGTACGACATCGACGGGATGTGCCAGTGCCAGGTTCGGGCGGACATCGGCGTGACCTTCGGCCGCCTGCTGCGCAGCTTCCTGCGTCAGGATCCGGACATCATCCTGGTCGGCGAGATTCGCGACCTTGAGACCGCGCAGATCTCGGTGCAGGCGTCGCTGACCGGCCACTTGGTGTTCAGCACGCTCCACACCAACGACGCTCCCAGCTCGATCGCGCGATTGATCGACCTCGGCCTCGAGCCCTTCCTGGTGACGGCGACGCTCGAAGCCGTCATCGCCCAACGTCTCGTGCGGCGCATCTGCACGAGCTGCAAAGAGGAATACACGCCGGGCGAAGCACAGTTAATGGAGCTTGGCCTGCTGCCCGAGGACACCGCCAACCGCGTGTTCTACTATGGCAAGGGCTGCGAGTACTGCAACAACACCGGCTACCGCGGACGACTCGCCATCTTCGAACTGATGGTGCTCGACGACGAGCTGCGCGAGCTCATCATGAACCACGCCTCGACCTCCGTACTGCGGGCCGAGTGCCGCAAACGCGGCATGCGCACGCTGCGCGAGTCGGGGATGCTCGCCATCTACGACGGCGTGACCACGATCGAAGAAGTCGTGCGCGAGACTCTCGGCGCTGAAGCTTGAGCGCTGCCGCACCCGCATCACCGCTCGGCGGCGACGACGCCGCGCGCCGCACGCTGCGGGCCGGCCTCATCCAGGGCATATTCGCCTACGGCTTCTGGGGCGTCGTCCCGATCTACTTCCGCACGCTCAGCACCGCGTCGCCGGTCGAGGTTCTCTTCCATCGAGTCCTCGGCTCGCTCGTGCTGCTGCTTCTCCTGATGCGCCTGACGGCGCGTTGGTCCGCCGCACTGGACGCGCTCCGGCGAAAGCGAACCCTCGCCGTGCTGGTGCTCTCTTCGCTGCTCATCGCCGCCAACTGGACGGGCTACATCTACGCCGTCAGCAGCGGGCAGACGCTTCAGGGCAGCCTGGGCTACTACATCAATCCGCTGTTCAACGTCGTGCTCGGAGTGCTCATCCTCGGCGAACGGCTGCGCCGCGCGCAGATCGTCAGCGTGCTGCTGGCCGGGGTGGGCGTGGTTTACCTGACGTTGACGCTACAGCAGGCGCCGTGGCTGGCGCTTGGCCTGGCGGCGTCATTCAGTCTCTACGGGCTTGTGCGAAAGCTCACGCCGGTCGATGCGCTCACCGGACTGACTGTTGAGACGCTGATGCTCTCGCCGATCGCGGCGGGAGGCGTGGCGTACGGGTTGATCACGGGCTGGGGCGCGTTCCTGCACGCATCGCGCTGGCTCGACGCCATGCTCTTGCTGGCCGGGCCGGTCACCGCCCTGCCGCTGCTGGCGTTTGTGGGCGCTGCGCGGCGGCTGCCGTTGACGCTGCTAGGAATACTACAATATCTGTCGCCGACGGGGCAGTTCCTCGTCGCGGTGCTGCTGTTCGGCGAGCCGTTCACGCTCCCGCACGCGATCTGCTTCGGCTGCATCTGGGCGGCTTTGGCGCTGTTCGCGTGGGATATGCAGCGATCCGCCGCACGGACGACGAGCCCGACCAGGCAAAGCCCCGGCGAAACTCTGATTTCAGAATGAGGGGCGTTGTTCCGCGCCTGTTGCGCGAACCGGAGTCTGCACCAACAACAAATTTTAGGGTGGAGTCAACCCACCACACGTTCGGTTTGAAAGTGGGCGTGAATGGTGGGCTGCGCCCACCCCACACACTCGCCGGACTCAAGATCAGCGGCGACCTCGGCAGCTACCCTTGACTTCGCTCGTTCTTTCGGCCTATGAATGATTAGCTCGCCTTATCAGACACGTTGTGGAGATTCGGACCATGGGAAAGCTCGCCCGTAGCGCCATGCTCGCCGCTTGGCTCGCTCTCGCCGCCGCCGCGGCGCACGCGGATCAATACTGGGTCGCGTACGAGGGCAACGACTTCCCGGAGAACCAGGGCTGGGAGCGGCATTACTACGCACCGCAGCCATCGATTCGGACAATCGTGGATGGGTCGCTGCGGCTCGATTCGCGAGACAATTTCCAGACGTACGACTTCTATGAAATCGACCGACAGATCAATCCGGGATCGGGGGAATTGTTCATCTCCGAATGGCGCGTTCGAACCCTTGAGAACGACGGGATTCTTGGTGATCCGGGAATCGTAATCGCCCCCGATCAGGAGGGAACTCTCGCCTTGCAGTTTTTCCCAGATCACGTGGTCAGTCGGCGGGAGGGGTGGTCGTATCCGATCAGTTCCGGGTCTTTCCACAACTACCGCCTTGAGTCGAGTGACATGGTCGCATACGCGCTCTGGATTGATGGCGCCCTTGCGATTTCGGGGCAATGGGATCTGAATAGTGTCAACCGTTCATTGTTTAACTTCGGAGACGGTATTCAGGGGGTGCGATCGCTATCTGAATGGGACTACGTCCGTTTTGGCGTGATTCCGGAGCCCGAAAGCGCGGTCCTCGTGGGCTGCGTCGCCGGGTGCCTACTGGCTCGTAGTGCAAATGTACGGTGGGCTCAGCCCACCACGCGTGCGGGGGCGCAAGCGGGCGCGACTGGCGGACCGTGCCCATCCTATGAGTCCGCCGACTTGACTATCGGCGATCTGGCTGCCTAGAAATAGTGTACCACCTTATCGGACACGATTGGAGGGACGGAGCATGGGAAGATTCGCGCGGATGGGCATCGTTCTGGCCGGCCTGGTTGTCTTGGGCCAGACGGTGCACGCGGACCAATACTGGATCGCCTACGAGGGAAACGACTTTCCCGAAAACGAGGGCTGGGAGCGGCACTATTCCGTCGGATATCCTGACGAACGAGTGCTCGTGGATGGGACGTTGGTGCTCGATTCGTCTGCAAACGAACGGACATTTGATTTCTATCAATTCCACCGACTCCTGAATCCAGGTTCGGGTGAGACATTCCTTGCTGAATGGAGACTTCGCGTATCGGTGATATCGAGCCCGTTCGGCCTTGGCGATACAGGAGTTACGATCGCGCGAGACGGTCGCGGCACATTGAATTTCTCCTACCTCGACAACCGGATTTCTAGCACGCGCGAGGGCTGGTCAATGGAGATTGGCCCGGGTGTATTTCACAATTACCGGCTCATGTCGGAAGACATGATCCACTACTCGCTTTCCATCGACGGCGTGTTTGCTCGGAATGGTCAATGGGATCTCAATAGTCTTAACGAGTCATTTATCGGTTTTGGGGACGAATCGCTGGGAGCGGGTGTCAGGTCAATATCGGAGTGGGATTACTTTCGATTCGGGGTTGTACCGGAGCCTTCAAGCGCGGCGTACGCGTTGGCTCTGTTACTTGTACTCATGAGAAAGGGAGTTCGAAATGAACCGACTCGCATGTCTTGTACTTTTCGCCGTACTGTGTTCGGCGACCGCCGCCGCTCAAATTTACCAATGGAACGCAGCGATCGAACAACAAAGTCCGCTTCCTTACCAGATCAACCAGGATAACCGCACGGTCACCATCACGGCCCCCGCCACCGATCCCAACCAGGTTTTCAGTTTCGAAGCCTACGACTCGAACGGCAACCCGGTGGACATCGATCGCATCGAAGTCGGCTCGGGCGTTACCGGTCTGATCCGTGTGCAAGTGGTACGTGACCCGCAATCCTCCCGAACGCACGGGGCGCACTCGATCCGTGTGATCGACCTATCGAACGCCGGCACGGGTGAACTCGTGTCGCTGAAACTCACGGGCGGGCTTGGGCAAATCGGCTCCTTGGGCGGATTCATCGACATAGACACGATCACGGCGTCGGTCCAGGCCGGCGCCCTCCTGGGCCCGTTTGACGCCGCGTCGGTATCCGCAACGAGCCAAGTCGACTTTTCCTATATCTCCGCTAGTGCGGCATGCTCGATCGACTCCAACTCCGGGTCCATCAAAATCGGCGATGTCTACGGGCAGCTTACCGTTGATTCGTTATTAATCCGGACATAATCTATTGAACTGACGTTGCCTTTCGGTTATCATGTTCGCATGGCAAGCAAGGATGCACGAAAGCTGTCGGCCGACGCCCAGGAGGCCCTGCGGGTGCGGGTGATCGAGGCCGTGCGGAACGGG
>JACRLV010000127.1:7118-8275 GCA_016235145.1 Planctomycetota bacterium | reverse complement strand
CGGCCGCGGCAACTCGGACAATCGACGACCGTGCGCGTCACAAAAAAGCCGACGCTCTGCTGCCGCTCGACCTGGCCGTAGCCGCCGCAGGTACGGCACGTCTTCACATCGCTGCCCGGTTCGGCCCCCTTGCCGGAGCACGGCTCGCAAAGGTCCATCCGTTCAAAGCTGAGCGTTTTCTCCACGCCGGCGACGACGTCCTGCAAATTGATCTCGACCGCGGTCTCAATGTCGATGCCGTGGTCTTGGTGGCCTCTCCCGCGTCCGCGGCCGCCGCCGAACGCTTCGCCGAAGATGTCGCCGAAGATGCTGAAGATGTCGTCCACGCCCATGTGCGAAAAATCATGGACGGCCTGGCCGGAAAGACCCTGGTGGCCGAAGCGGTCGTAGCGGGCGCGCTTGTCCGTGTCGCTAAGGATCTCGTAGGCCTCGGACGCTTCCTTGAATTTCGCCTCGGCGTCGGCCTCCTTGTTCCGGTCGGGGTGATACTTCAACGCGGCCTGGCGGTAGGCGCGCTTGATCTCGTCGGGCGCCGCGGTTTTCGCGACGCCGAGGACTTCGTAGTAGTCGCGCTTCTGGGCCACTCGCGTGCTCATTGCTGCGTGAAATAGCAGCGGCTTTCCAGCGCCGCCCGCACCCAATTCTATCGGCCGGTTTCGACCCGTGGTCCGCAACAGGCAACAGGGGCGTCGCTCTCGCGAATCGCCCCTGCTTGATTCCACTCGCTGCGGACCGGCGATCATGCCGCCGGACTCGGAGGTCCGACGCTACGATCGCCGTCGTCTGGGGTTAGCGCGTCGCTCCCTCGATGTCGCCGTGCTTGTCTTCCTTGAATTCGGTGCACAGCACGTCCGTCGTCAGGAGCAGGCCCGCGACGCTGGCCGCATTCTGAAGCGCGACGCGGCACACCTTCGCAGGATCGATGATGCCGGCTTCGAGCATGTCGACGTACTTCTCCGCCGCGGCGTCATAGCCGATGTTCTTGCCTTGCGACAGGATCTCATCCACCACCACGCCGCCGTCCGCGCCGGCGTTCTCGGCGATGGTGCGGGTCGGATACTCCAGCGCCTTGGCGACGATGTTGTAGCCGAGCTGGCGGTCTTCGGACGCCTTCTTCGCGGCGTCCTTCACGGCCTTGATCGCCCGCAGATACGCTA
>JACRLV010000127.1:0-7112 GCA_016235145.1 Planctomycetota bacterium | reverse complement strand
CGTCGACGAGGTCCTTGCGTTCCTTGACCTCGATCTCGGTCGCGCCGCCGACGCGCACGACGGCGACGCCGCCGGTGAGCTTGGCGAGGCGCTCCTGGAGCTTCTCGCGGTCGTAGTCGCTGGTGGTCTTGTCGATCTGCACGCGGATCTGCGCGATGCGGGCTTCGATTTCCTTCTTCTTGCCCGCGCCCTGCACGATGGTCGTGTCGTCCTTGGTGATCACCACGCGCTTGGCGGTTCCGCACATGTCGAGCGTGATGTTCTCCAGCTTCAGACCCTGGTCCTCGCTGATGAACGTGCCGCCCGTGAGCGTCGCGATGTCGCCGAGCATGGCCTTGCGGCGATCGCCGAAGCCGGGGGCCTTCACCGCGGCGCAGTTCAGAATGCCGCGCAGGCGGTTCACCACGAGCGTGGCCAGGGCCTCGCCCTCGACGTCTTCCGCAATGAGCACGAAGGGTTTTCCGACGTTCAGGATCTTCTCGAGCAGCGGCACGAATTCGCGCAGCGAGCTGATCTTTTTCTCAAAGATCAGGATGTACGGATCTTCGAAAACCGCTTCGAGCGTATTGGGGTTGGTCACGAAGTAAGGCGAGATGAAGCCCTTGTCGAACTGCATCCCCTCGACGTGCTCCCACGTCGTCTCGGTGCTCTTGCCCTCTTCGATTTCGACCACGCCGTCCTTGCCGACCTTGTCGAACGCGTCCGCAAGCATCTTGCCGACTTCGCGGTCCCAATTCGCCGACACGGTGCCGACCTTGGCGATGTCGTCCTTGCCGCGCACCTTGATCGACTGATCCGCGATCGACTTCACCGCGGCCTCAACCGCCTCGTCGATGCCGCGCTTCAGCTCGACCGGGTTCACGCCGGCGGTGACCAGCTTCAGCCCCTCGGCGTAGATCGCTTCGGCCAGCACGGTCGCGGTGGTCGTGCCGTCGCCGGCGGCGTCGCTGGTCTTGCTGGCGACTTCGTTGACCAGCTTGGCGCCCATGTTCTGGAAGGGCTGCGGCAGCTCGATTTCCTTGGAGACCGTCACGCCGTCCTTGGTGATGCGCGGGGCGCCCCAGGATTTTTGCAGGATCACGTTGCGGCCGACCGGACCGAGCGTCGATTTGACGGTCTTGGACAGCAACCGAATCCCCGCCAGAATCTCGCGGCGGGCATGGTCGGCGTACATCAATTGTTTGGCAGGCATTGTATTCCTCTCGGAGATACGAAGAACGAAGAGCGAGAAACGAAGTACGGCGTTTGCTCGCGGAGCTCGTCCTCCAGTTGATTTCGCTTCTCGCTTCTCGTTTCTCGCTGTTATTCCTGAATCGCCAACACGTCGCTCTCGCGCAGGATGACGTAATCCTCACCGCCGATTTCGATCTCGGTGCCGGTGTACTTGCCGTAGAACACGACGTCGCCGACCTTGAGGGACATCTTGCCGCGCTCGCCGGTCTTTTCGATCAGCTTGCCCGGGCCGGCCGCGACGACCTTGCCGGTCAGCGGCTTCTCGCGGGCGTTGCTCGGCAGCACGATGCCGCCGCGGGTCATCTCTTCCGCCTCGAAGGGCTGCACGACCACTCGGTCGTCCAGCGGGCGGACTTTCAGGTTCGCCGACTTGCTCGCACTCTTCGCTGGCATCGTTGCCGTGGCCATCTGCTGATACCTCCGTAGGGTGGGCTCAGCCCACCGTTTGCTGAATATCCAATTACGAATGTCGAATGGCGAATCGATCTTCGCCACACCCTCTGTAGGGCAGGTCGCAGCCGTTCGCGACCTGCCGTCTGCATCGTTGCGTGCAAAACCCGCGTTCGCCCGCAACGGCAGGTTCCATACGGCCGAAACCTGCCCTACCCCTCGCATCGCTCGACGAGCGATTGCCCCAGCGTGATCATCTCGCCGGTGTCATCACTCTGGATGTCGTACAGCCAGCTCGTGCTGCGCGTCGACGCATCCGGGGCCAGCGCTGTCGCCGCACCCGCCGCAATCACCTCGCGCCGCCCATGCACCTCGCCGCAGCGGCCGCGATAGGGCCCCGCGACGACGCGTACCCGCACGCCGATTTCAAACGGACCAGCATTGCTCACTGGACGTTGCGGCGTTGCTTTTCCGATTGCAGCCATACTGTGTCCAAATATCCAATAGCGAATGTCGAACGGCGAATAAAGGCGTCGAACAATTCTCTATTCGCCATCCGCCATTCTGAATTCGGTATTCCTACATCATGCCGCCCATGCCACCCATTCCGCCCATGCCTCCCATGCCGCCCATCTCGTCGTCCATGTCGCCCATACCCGGGCCGCCGGGGCCGCCCTTCTTGTCCTTCTTGGGCTGCTCGGCGATCAGGCATTCGGTCGAAAGCAGGATGCGGGCGACGCTGCTGGCGTTTTCAAGCGCGCTGCGAACGACCTTCGTCGGGTCGATTACTCCCATCTTCATCAGGTCGCCGTACTCGCCTGTGTCCGCGTTGAAGCCGAAGGTCTTGCTCTCATTGGCCTCGACCTTCTTGAGCGCGACCGCGGGCTCATATCCCGCATTCGCCGCGATCTGCCGTAGCGGCACGGTCACGGCCTGGCGGATGATCCGCACGCCGGCCTTTTCGCCGTCGCCACTCGTGGAGACCTTGTCCAGCGCCTTGTCCAGCGCCTTGCGAGCACGAATCAGGGCGACGCCGCCGCCGGGGACGATGCCTTCCTCGATCGCCGCACGCGTCGCGTGCAGGGCGTCCTCGAAGCGGGCCTTCTTCTCCTTCAGCTCGGCCTCCGTCGCGGCGCCGACGTTGATCTGCGCCACCCCGCCGGCGAGCTTCGCCAGACGCTCCTGGAGCTTCTCGCGGTCGTAGTCGCTGGTCGTGGTCGTGATTTCCTTGCGAATCTGCTCGATGCGGCTCTTGATTTCCCCCGACGACCCCGCGCCCTCGATAACCGTCGTATTGTCGGCGTCGATGCGGACACGCTTGGCCTGGCCGAGGTCGGCGATGGTGACGTTATCCAGCTCGATGCCGAGATCCTTGAAGATCGGCTTCGCGCCGGTCAGGATCGCGATGTCTTCCAGCATGGCTTTGCGGCGGTCGCCATACGCCGGCGCCTTCACCGCCGCGACGTTCAGAATGCCGCGGAGCTTGTTGACGACCAGCGTCGCCAACGCCTCGCCCTCGACGTCCTCGGCGACGATCAGGAGCGGCCGCTTGGCCTGTGCGACCTTTTCGAGCAGCGGAACGAGCTTCGTAATGCCGCTGATCTTGTCTTCGAAGACAAGCACGAAGCACTTGTCGAGCACGCATTCCATTTCGTCGGGGTTCGTCACGAAGTGGGGACTGAGGTAGCCGCGGTCGAACTGCATGCCCTCGACGACATCCACGGTCGTCTCAAGGCTCTTGCCCTCTTCAACCGTGATCACGCCGTCCTTGCCGACATGCGTGAAGCATTCCGCGAGCTTTTCGCCAACCGAGCGATCATTGTTAGCTGAAATCGTGGCAATATTGATGATCTCGTCCAGCTTCTTCGGATCGAGTTCCACTTTCTTGGACATGTTCTTCAGCTCTGCCACGATCGCCCGCACGCCCGCTTCGATCCCGCGATTGATCGCGTTCGGATCAAAGCCGGCGACCACATTTCGCAGGCCTTCCTTGTAGATCGCCTCGGCGAGCACCGTCGCGGTGGTCGTGCCGTCGCCCGCCACGTCGCTTGTCTTGCTCGCCGCTTCCTTGACCAGCTGGGCGCCCATGTTCTCATACTTGTCGTGAAGCTCGATCTCTTCGGCGACGCTCACGCCGTCTTTGGTCACGGTCGGAACGCCCCAACCCTTATCGAGAACGGCGTTACGCCCGCGCGGGCCGAAAGTGCTCTTCACCGCGCCGGCGAGTTTCTCGACGCCGGCGAGGATCGCGTGCTGGGCGTCTGTTCCGAAAGCCAGTTGCTTGGCCGCCATGAGGATCTCTCCTAATTGGATGGAATCCGTAGAATTCAGTTGTCTAAGGTGACACGCTCCACAGCGCGTGGGCGAACCACCAAGCGGGTAAGAGCAAAGTCGATGCCAGCCGGTCAGGCGAAACGCGAATTCCCTAACGCCATTATCTTGCGTAACTTGCGACGCTCGACTCCTTCGCGGCCTACGCCTCCGCATCGCCTTTCTGTCGCGCTGGCAGTGTCAAACTGACAGCATGTGGCCGCGCCGCACATGCTTTTGGCGTCGCTGCCCTCCCATTTCGAATCGCGGGATCTCTATGAATATGGAGCTGGGGCTCCGCCCGGTGATGTGGGGCCGGGCTCCGCCCGATCTCTTGCACAGAACCGGGCCAGTCTACAAAAGAGGCAGGCCAGTGAGTCTGTGAATCTATCAGTGGGGCGGGCGTCCCTGCCCGCCCTTTCAGGACAGAAGCGGGCACCGAGGCCCGCTCCACTGAAGAACTTCACACGCTCAGAGGCCTGCCCCACAACGCCACCGAGCGCCGAACGCCGCGAAACCAGCCCGACCGCCTTCGGCGGCAGGCGATTTCCTGCCAGATTGACACGAACCCAGCGATCCGCCATCGGCGACAACCCGTCGCAACCCCGCCCTTACTCGTATCCCAACAACAACTTGCGCGCAGAATGCCGCTCTCGCCAAACGCTGGCACGGTTCTTGAATTGCTCCGATCGGCCGCGCTGCGCTCTCGCGCCTGCGGCCACATGCGACGGTCGAATGGCGATCCGTTGCGCAACGAATCCAAGAACCGGTTCTGCCGAGTTGCAAACAAGCGGGGAGAATCACCCCGGTAGGAGCTCCAAGTCATGGCTGCAAAACAAATTGCGTTCGAAATGGAAGCCCGTGAAGCCATCCGCGCCGGCGTTCGCCAGCTCGCAAGGGCCGTGAAAGTCACCCTCGGCCCGCGCGGCCGAAACGTCGTCATCGAAAAGAGCTTCGGCTCGCCGACCGTCACCAAGGACGGCGTCACCGTCGCCAAGGAAGTCGAGCTCGACGACGCCTACGCCAACATGGGCGCGCAGATGGTCAAGGAAGTCGCCCAGAAGACGTCGAAGGACGCCGGCGACGGAACCACCACCGCCACCATCTACGCGGAAGCGATCTTCGACGAGGGCCTGAAGAACCTCGCCGCCGGCGCGAACGCGATGGATCTCAAGCGCGGCATCGACATGGCAGTTGAGGCCGTCGTCGAAGAGCTCCGCAAGATGGCGACGCCCGTCAAGGGCAAGCAGCAGATCGCCCAGGTTGGCACCTGCGCCGCCAACCACGACGAGGAAATCGGCAACCAGATCGCCGAGGCGATGGAGAAGGTCGGCAAGGACGGCGTGATCACGGTCGAAGAGGGCAAGAGCCTCCAGACGACCGTCGATCTTGTCGAAGGCATGCAGTTCGATAAGGGCTACATCTCGCCGCACTTCGTCACCAAACTCGAGAACATGGAGTGCGTGCTCGACAACCCGTACATCCTCGTCCACGAGAAGAAGATCACCAGCATCAAGGATCTGCTGCCGCTGCTGGAGCAGGTCGCCAAGGCCGGCAAGCCGTTGCTGGTTATCGCCGAAGAGGTCGAAGGCGAGGCCCTGGCGACGCTGGTGCTGAATAAGCTCCGCGGCATCATCCAGTGCGCCGCCGTGAAGGCCCCCGGCTTCGGCGATCGCCGCAAAGCCATGCTCGAAGACATCAGCATCCTGACCGGCGCCAAGCCCGTGTTCGAAGACCTCGGCATCACTCTCGAAACGGTCAGCCTCGCCGACCTCGGCCGCGCCAAGCGCGTCGTCGTCGCCAAGGAAACCTGCACGCTCATCGAGGGCGCCGGCAAGACCAGCGACATCAAGGGCCGCATCGAAGCGATCAAGAACGAGATCGACAAGACCACCAGCGACTACGACCGCGAGAAACTTGAAGAGCGCCTGGCGAAGCTCTCCGGCGGCGTGGCCCAGATCAACGTCGGCGCCGCGACCGAAGTCGAGATGAAGGAGAAGAAGGCCCGCGTCGAAGACGCCCTGCACGCCTGCCGCGCGGCCGTCGAAGAGGGCATCCTCCCCGGCGGCGGTTCGTGCGTCCTGCGGGTCGATTCCGCCCTGGACGCGGCCGCCAAGAAGGCCCGCGGCGACCAGAAGACGGGCGTGGACATCGTCAAACGCGCCATGCGTTTCCCACTGCGGCAAATCGCCGAAAACGGCGGCCTCGACGGCTCGATCGTCGTGCAGAAGGTCTACGAGGGCAAAGGCAACTGCGGCTACAACGCCCTGACGGACGAGTACGGCGACATGATCAAGATGGGCGTCATCGTCCCGCTCAAGGTCGAGCGCATCGCCCTGCAAAACGCCGCCAGCGTGGCGGGCCTGCTGCTGACGACGGACGCCGTCGTGAGCGAAATCAAGGAAAAGGACGACGACAAGCCGGGCCGGGGCGGCCACGCGGGGCATATGCACTAAGGGTACGATCGGCTTCCAGCCGGTAATTTCTAACCAAGGGTAGCACCGGCTTCCAGAATCCCTAACATTTACCAGACTTGCGCGAACGGCGTTCATCGGCTTTACTGAAGCGCATGGGTCGCAAGGTCGCGCGAGTGGAGATTTTGGCGCCGCCGGTGGAGCATCCGCCCGATCATTTGGTCGGTCGGCGGCTGATCACGCGCCTCGAGCAGCCGCTCGCACATTTGCACGCGCATCCAGCGCACGGCAACCGCACGTTTTTCTACGATCAACTCGTGATCGCGCATTTGCTCGCGTTCTTCAATCCGGCCATGCACAGTCTGCGGCGGATCGAGGACACCTTCGATTTGCCCGCGGTGCGGAAGCGCTTCGGCCTGCGCGGCGCGGCCAAGAGCACGGTGGCCGACGCGCAGCGATTGTTTGATCCGGGCCTGCTGCAACCGATTCTCGAAGACCTCAAGGCGCGGGTCGGGCTCGCGCCGCACGATTGCCGGCTGGACGCGCTCACGCGTCAGCTGACCGCGGTGGACGGCACGTTTTTCGCGGTCGCCGGCCGCATTGCCTGGGCCATTTACAACCGCAAATCCGACGACGGCGTCCAGCACACAACCGGCCAACGCGGCAAGACCCAGCGCGGCAACGTGCGGGCGCACGTGCATTTCGACGTGCTCCGCGGCGTGCCCGAACACTTCACGCTGACCGGCGGCCAGGCCGGCGAAGGCC
>JACRLV010000359.1 GCA_016235145.1 Planctomycetota bacterium | reverse complement strand
GCCGCTCGTGCTGATCTTGATGTGGCTGGCTGATCCGGACCGGCGGCGCGGTTTCGGCTGGCTGTGCGTGCAGGCGAGCGTCGTTGCGATGCTGATACTGCCCTGGGGCGTAAGAAACAAGCTGGCGTTGGGGGACTTTGCATGGCTGTCCACCAACGGCGGCGTGACGCTTTACGACGCACAGGGCCCGCAGGCCGACGGCGGCAGCAACCAGGACTTTCTCCGCAACATGCCGCACTTGCGAGAACTCAGCGAAGTTCAACAAGACCGCGAACTCGCCCGGGCCGCGCGCGAACAGATGCTCCGCGATCCCGGGCGCGTCGTCGAACTGGCGTGGGTGAAATTCCGCCGAACGTGGAACCCGCTGCCCAACGCAGCGGAATTCAGCGGCGGCGCCGCAGCCTGGTGCGGCG
The DNA here is from genome assembly GCA_016235145.1 of Planctomycetota bacterium. Classification (GTDB taxonomy): domain Bacteria; phylum Planctomycetota; class Phycisphaerae; order UBA1845; family Fen-1342; genus JACRLV01. The sequence goes on along the minus strand of JACRLV010000359.1, from coordinate 10,592 downwards.
CGGCGTTCACCGTGGCGGTTCTTCTGCTGGCGGCGGCGGGGCTCGGCGTGGCGATCAGCCGCGATGAACCGCCGCGACGCGCGGCGGACATCGGGCAGCCCGCACGCCGGACGATGCGCCGCCGGGCAGTACGTCACCGGGCGGGACTGCATGCGCTGTTGTCCCAACTCTGGCTGCCGGTGACCGCGTTCACGCTGCTGCATTGCGTGTACATCGGCAGCGTGCGCTACCGCGTGCCGCTTATGCCGATGCTGGAAATCGCCGCCGGTGCCGCACTTGCAGGCCGCGTCGGGCGGCGGCTAGAATCGTGCGAGCTGCGGGCGTAGCTCAATTGGCAGAGTATCAGCCTTCCAAGCTGAATGTTGACGGTTCGAATCCGTTCGCCCGCTTTTCCTGACCGCACAGGACTGGGACCGACGGGAGCGTCCAACTCGCGACGGACGCGACGCTTGCGCGCGCCTCCGCGGGCCGTTTCGCCACGCGTTCCCACATCGCCAATTTGCCAATTTGTGACGGGACGTGACCCCAAACGTCGGCTATCGGGGCAAAGCGCATCTGCCAGAGCCCTCAGGACGGGCGTTGCCCGCAATCCATCTGGCTCTCGCGCCAGCGGGCCACGTCCTCAGGAAGCGGACGTGATGGTTGGTCATTTGATGCGTGCCACTGCTCTTGAACAGTGGCCTTGCCAATGTCGAGAGAGTCACGGCTGGTAAGGTGAGTCGCTCACATCGCGTTCAGCCGTCTTCAAGTTCGTGGGCAACGTGAGTGCCCGAGAGCACTGCTCAAGAGCAGCGGCACACCCGTCAGTGCCACCCGCCGTGCACTACACGGTGCTGGGTCAGCGGGCGGATCTGAGCGGGCCGCTGAGTCCGATCTTTGTCGTGAACTTCGAGCGGTTGCCGGGCGGGGGCTGACTGCAAGCGTCATGGCAAGCGGGCAACCCGGCGCGTACGAGGCGTCGCCTTCGACGGTGGGCGGGCAGGTCGTTCAGAAGACGCTGCCGAATGGGAACGGCAGCCCGAAGCGCGGCAAGGCGCGGGTCTAGCACGCATCTGACATCCTGTGGCAACGCGGATGCGCCGTTGGGTCGATCATGGCTCAGCCGCGCATTCGCTGTTATGATTCGGTGGTGAAGCGCTAGGAGCGCGGCGAAACTGCGAGCAGAACCCATGACCGAGATGAGCCCCGGTACCACCGTTACATGTCCACACTGCGGCGTCGTTGTGCAGCTTCAGAATCTGGAAGTCGGTCCTTATCGGGGTGGGGGCAAATACTCCAAGTTTGATGCGATCTATTTCGAAGGGCCTAATCCGGCAGCGCTATTCTTCTCACGTTGCGCAGCGTGTGACAAGGCGGTCGTTCAGATAGCCTCAGGAAGCAACCGATGGCTCGTCATCCCGCGCGTCGGAATTCGCCGACCGCTGCATCCCAGTGTGCCGGGTAACCTGCGGGGAGACCACGACGAGGCCGCTCTGGTACTCAACGACTCGCCGAAGGCAAGCGCCGCGTTATCGCGTCGATGCCTTCAGGCCTTGCTAGTAATGCAGGGCGCAAAGAAGCGCGACCTAAAGGATCAACTGGAGGAAATTGAACCCACGCTTCCGCAGTATGTTCAGCCATACGTAGACCACGTGCGCGAGCTAGGAAATCTGTCGGCTCATGCGAAGCAGAGCATCGCGACGGGAAGCATCATCGATGTCGAACCCGGTGAGGCTGAGTGGATGCTCGAACTGCTGGAGGAGCTTTTCGATCACTACTACGCGAAGCCCGCGGAAGCGATGGCCCGGCAGGCCGCCCTAAAGGCCAAGATTGCCGATGCAGGGAAGATGACGCCGAACGTAAATACGTAGGCCAGCTTCTGCGCAGTCGCTCGCGAATGGTGGCTGAGCATTCGCCGAAACCGCCTCCACTGACGCATCAACCGGTCGCGCAGGCACGACAGGTACGAGTGGATGCCCAGGCGCCACGTGTCGCGGTAGGCGCGGACCATCTCCGGCTCGCGCGTCGGATCCTGCTCCTTGTCCTTCACGTCGCGGAGGGCGACCTGTCGGAGCGCGGCCGCCGGCGGGCCGAGTTCCCGGCCTGAACGAACCGACCCGCTCGGCGATTCGCGATGACCTGACGAATTGTCCGGGTCCGCTTGGCGACTCAGACACACGACGTACCGAAGTCGGAGAGCAGCAGCGCCAAGTCCGAGAGGTCCACGTCGCCGTCGCCGTCCAGATCGCCGTCTTCGCGCGTCTGCGGCGGGACCGGTCCCAGGCCGAAGTGCGACAGCAGGGTCGCTAGGTCGGCGAGGTCGACGACGCCGTCGCCGTTCACGTCGCCGGTGAGCTGCGTGCCGGTGTGCGAGATAGTGACGTTGCCGGTCCCCTGGGCGCCCTCGAAACCGCCGATGCGGATGAGGTAAGTCTGGCCGCCCTGGGCGAAGAAATCCACCAGGGATTGCTGGCCGCACGAGTCGTCGTTACAGGCCAGGGCCTGGCCCGGCTCGGTGGGGCAGGCGGCGTAGACGAACACCTGCGTGTCGAAGTTGCTGTCGCACAGATCGATGAACACAGTGCCGGGGCAGGGCGAGGCATAGAGGAACCAGATGTCCGAACCGGTCTGCTGGCAGGGGTGATCCTCTAACGGGCCGTCGGTGGTAGCGCCGATCGTCGAGAACGCGGTGGTGCCGTTGCCGATCGGCTGGGCCGCAGCGCAGGAATCGTCCGGGGGCCGGTTGTTGGTGAATTCGCAGACGGCCAGCAGACTCTCACCCGGCTGGCTGATCAGCGTTTGTGTATCGGGATTGGGATTGTTGGGATCGAGTTCGAAAATGCTCTGACCGTCGTCGTAGGCGAGCGAGTTGACGCCGGCGGTGACCGGATGCGGATCGCCGACGGCGATGTCGCCGAACAGCCCGTTGGACACCGGCGAGAGCGAGAGGCCGAAGGACTGCACGAAGGGGTTCCACGCACTGGCTTCCTCGGCCGCGTCGGCGAACGCGCCGCTTCCGGCCATGACGTAGACATTTCCGCCGGCGTTGACGTACTCGGTCAGTACAGCCGTGTCGGCAGCGAGCCCACCGACGAAAACGCCGTCGTAATTCAGCAGCGTCCCTAGATGGAACGTGCCCGCGGTGGTGGCAGTCCAATCGTGGCCGGCCGAGACCATCGCCAGCGCAAGCTGCGACCCGGTCAGCCCTGGGTGATTCGACCAGACCAGGAACGAGCCGCTCGCGCCGCCGGTGAACCAGTCCGCGACGTTGAGCGCGAGTTGGTCGGGGTTGTTGGGTGGAACAAAACCCGCGTCGCTCAACATGCGCTCGTCGCTGGCCAGGACGATTCGCCCGACGGTTTGGGCCTCGCTGTAAGCGAATTGTGCAGCCCCGGCCACCAGCGCCAGAAGTATGCGTCTCGTTGCCATGATCGCCTCCACGGCCCGCCCGTCGCCGTCAATGATCTGATCCTATGATACCGCGAGTCGTGCCAAGTCGAGGGAGTAATTACGCCAATCCAGCGCGGGACAATTCCAGACCCGAAGACGCTGCGAACCGGCCGCGCCGCATGGCCGCTCGCGGCCCAGCCATGCGCGCCGTCCGCTGCGCGTCGGCACCAGTCGCCCTTCTCTCAGATGGCGCATGGCTCGGTCTTCGCCACCGGCCGGAATGAAGCGGGCTGGTTCATCGGCGGCCCTTCCATTCAAACGGCCGGCAGCCGTGCGCTTCCCAAGCCCCAATATCGCGAAGAGACCAGCGCCGGAGGGCGCCGAACTATACGTTCTTCGGGAGCTTGCCTGCGTCCCGATCTGAAACCAACGACGGACCGTGCGCTTGGAGCCCAAACGGCGCGGATGGTTCGTCCGCTTCGCGCCGTGATCGAGCATCCAGAAGATGCCCACCGGCATCTTGCGCCGATCGGCCTGGGGCCGTCCGCTGCTGCGATGGGGTTCGGATGCCGGGATGCGCGCCAGGAATCAGCCGATCTGGTCTTTACTACATCTCAGCATGCCCCATTATATCCATCATATGAGTGTTTTACTATGGGGTAGACTCTACTGCGTTTCGGGGAATGTAGACTCTGAGCAGCACGCGACCGCGGGACCGGTTCCATGCTCCACGACGGGCGCGACCCAGGCCGCTACGTACTTGCCGGGCGCCGAGGTCCGAGCAGTGGGCAAAGCCCGCGGCCGTGAGCGCGGATCTTGTGCTACAATCCCCGGCCGCACCTCGATCACGATTCGCGCAGCGGAACAGCAAGACCAATTAATCTCCGATGTAGAATCGCGTGAACGCAAACATCCTCGACCCGCTCCGGCGGTCCCGTTTCCCAGTTCGACCTAAGTTGAGTGCGATCAGCAGGTCGTCCCGAACGTGGCGAGTAGATTGGCCAGATCCTGCAAATCCACGTCACCATCGCCGTCAAGGTCGCCGTCTTCGTACATTGCGCCGGTCGCGGCGCCAAAATTGCTAAGCAAATTCGCCAGATCCTGGAGCCCGATGGCCAGATCGCCGTCGAGATCGCCGGGGCAATCGGACTCGAGCAAGTACAACCCGGCCGCGGTCGCCGCGATGTGCCGCCCCGCCGCCGTCCGCACCAGGCCGTAGACCCACTGCACTCCCATGCCGAGCGAATGTTCGGCCCAACGCCCGCCGCCGTCGCTGGTTGAATACGGTCCCCTGGCGGTGCCGATGAGCACATGCTGGGGTGATTGCGGGTTGACGGCGATCCCTGCGACCGGCTCGTATTGCCGAAGCGGCAAGCCGTTCTTGATCTGCGTCCAGGCGCCGCCCGCGTTGGCCGTCTTGTAGACGCCCTGGTCGCGCGTGCCGGCGAACATCGTCGTGGGCGTCAACGGGTCGATCGCCAAACTGTAGACTTGGGCGAACCCGCCCGATACGTCAGTCCAGGTCGCGCCGCCGGTTTCGCTCCGCGCGACCGGCACTCCGGATCCACCGAGGTAGACGACGCCGCCTGGAGCGATCGCGAATGCGTAGGCATGCAAGTCGCCGATTGCGGCGACCGGAATGTGCTCCCACGAGTCCCCGCCGTCGATCGACCTGATCACGAGCGTGGACGAATTTTGGGTCAGCCGCAGATCGCCGGCATACACGACCTGTGGATTGCTCGGGTCGATTGCGATGGCGCCGTTGATTTCGCCGAAATCCAAACCGTCGGCGACGACGGCCCAATTCAGTCCGCCGTTCGAGCTGCGAAGTACGTCGTCGTTGGCGATGTCCAGCGCAAATACGGTCTCTCCGCTGACCGCCAGGGCCCTTACGTCGCGACCGGCAATCGCGCCGCCAAGCGGGCTCCACGCATAACCTCCGTCCGTCGTCTTGTAGACCTGATTGTCCCCTGCTGCATACGCCACGTTGCCGTTCGTGGGGTGCGCGGCCGCTGCATAAAACGAAGCGACATGGCCCACAGGGATCCAGGGAACCTGAGGCGTCGCCGCAACCTCCATCGATTCCCCGCCTTCGTCGCTGTTCTCGACCGAGGTCACGATGAAGTAAACCGTCCGTCCATTCGCGAGCCCCTCGACAATTGCATTCGGCGCTGTGATGCCGGCTATTCGCCGGCCGCCGTCAAGACCACTGTAATTGCTCTTGGTAATGCCGGGTTCCTCTGCTGCGTAGATGTTGTAAGAAGTCGCGCCGAGGATCGGATCCCACCGCAGCGTCACGCTTCGGGAGCCGGCCGTTGCTTCGAGTTTCATGGGAGGCGGCGGCTGGTCCGCGTCGTTGGGGGCGCCGCCCGCGAGGCGGAAGACTTCGGCGTCCGCGCCGCCGTCCGCTGCGACGCCCCGCCAGACGATCCATCCATCGGACAGCCAGGGAGTGAGGGAGCTGATTGCGGGCGTGATGCAGACGGATTCCAGGTCGCCATTCCGCCAGCAGCGCAAGGCGCCGGATTGGCCGGCCCAGAAAGCTTGCCCACGCTGCAATTGGAGCGCGTTTTCGACCGCCGAAGAGACGTCGGCCGGTCCGCTGAGTTGCAACCCGTTGGCAAGCGAAACTTGGAGATTGACGCCGCTTGCGTCGCCGAACAACCAGGCGACGTGCCGCCCGTCCGTTGCAGGCGCAAAGTGCCCCTGCGTCGCGGGAACATCCGGGCTGATGCGAACCGGCGCGGGATTTGGCAGGTTGCTGTCGTACAGGTAGATGTGCTGCACGCCGCTGAGTGTCTTCTGATAGGCCAGACGGCCCGCGGCGAGTCGCGGCGCGGTTTCGGCGATCTGGCCGCTGTCGATGATCTGCACCGCTGACCCGTCGTAGAAGTGGAGTTTTGGCGTTCCGCTTGCGTCATCGAAGACCCACGCCGCTTTGCCGCCGGACGTGGTGACGCGCGACGCCCCCGGAACCGCTGCGTCGCCGGTCAGGTTGGTTGCAACACCGGTGACCGGATTGACGCGAAAGACGTGCCTGACCGCGTTGCCGTTTGAGAACGCTTGCAGCACCATGAACACCTCGCCGTCCGCAATCGCCAGCGCCTCGGGGTTCAGCGGCTGGCCGGGGTCGATGGGGTTGGTCGCGGCCACCTGCACGGGAGCGCCGCCATCGCTGCGCCAGACCCAGGCGAAATCGGTCCCGCGCCGCCACACGCCGATCGTTTGGTTCGCCGTTGCGCCGCTGCCCAGGCCGATCACGACGTTGTCGGCGGCATCCAGCGCGCCGCGCGGCTGTACAACCGTCGTAACGGCGCCGTCGTCGAAGTAGACGTCGTCGCCATCCGTCCAGAGCACGCAACCCCGGCTGGTGCTGCTGCAACGCGGGCTCCACTGATCCGGTGTTGTGTTGCTGGTGAGTTGATCCGCCGCTCCGACCGCCAGCGGCGTCTCGACCGTCAGCCCGCCAAACGTCGCGGAAACCGTTGCGGCCGCGCACGCAACGCCCGATTGGCTCTCAGCAAGAAAGCAATTATCCGAGTGGCCTGCGGCGATGAACACGCTCGGCGGCACCGAAACGACGTTCGGGTCGCTGCTTTGAAGCAAGACGATCGCGCCGCCCGCCGCCGCCGGTGCGTTCAACGTGACGCATCCGAGCGACGCGCCGCCGGCGGTGACGGCGGATGGGCTCAGGGTGAGGGTTTCCACACGAATCGGATTGACCGTCAGAATGCTGGAGATGCTGGGCGATTGCCCGCTGGGCGGCCGGACGGTGATGAGCGCGTTCACCGGGCTGGCCACGCTCGCCGTGTTGACCGTCTTGGTCGTGCTGACCGCGCCGGGGCTGAAGGAGACGATCGAGCCCGTTTGAAAGTAGATGGGCGGGTACGGGCCTTCAATGGAGCAGAGCCAGTTGGCGGGCGCAGGGCGATTGATGGTGATGGTGGCGACCGCTGAATATCCTCCCGCGAGCGGGTTGGGATTGAGAACCAGGCCGCTCAGGACGGGCGGCCGGACCGTGATGACCGCTTGCAGCGACACGCCGCCCTCCGTCGCGGTGATGGTCACCGTGGTCGGAGCATTGATCGGGAACGTAGTAATCGTGAAGTTCGCTGAGTCACGGAAACGCGGCACGGTAACCGACGCCGGCACCGAAGCGACCGTCGGCCGGCTGCTCATCAGCGTGACCGTTCGATACCGGCTGAACGGGTCTGAATCCAGCGTTACCGTACCGGTCGCGGAGTCGGTGCCGTAGACCGACGCGGGTGAAATCACCAGGTCGATTACATCGGCGTCTGCCCCCAACGGCGCGAAGATCAGGCCGAAGCAAATCATCCAAAAACGGCCATCCAGCACCCCACGCAGCATGCGTAGCCTCCCTTCCGCGGCAATTCCCGTTACGCCCTTGAACGCCCGAACCGGCCCGAAACCGGAAAAGAGCTTGTTTGGACCTCCACATAATGCGACAATGGCCCGTCTAGTGGCCGGAGATTTTCGTAAGTTCTTCTAAAGGCGCGACATGCCTGCGAATACCGGGAAGCCGTCGACTTCCGGCGGCGATCGCCCTGCCGATCGAGGTCCACCCTCCGAGGCGCTGGTTCGGCAGGTCTACGACGAACTTCACCGTCTGGCGGTCGCGCGGATGGCGCGTGAACCAACCGGACTGACGATTCAGCCCACCGCACTGGTTCACGAGGCCTACTTGCGTCTTCTACGGAGTCCGAACAGCCTCTGGGAGAATCGCGGACTATTCCTCGCTGCCGCGGCTCGAGCGATGCGCCAAATCTTGGTCGAGCGCGCCCGCTGGGTAGGCCGCATCAAGCACGGCGATGGGCACCGGCGGGCGCCGCTTGACGAAGGTGCGGCATGGGAGGCTGCACCCGGTGACGATCTGCTGGCCCTCGACGATGCGTTGAGCCGACTGGAGCAGTTCGATCCGCGCAAGGCGCAAATCGTGGCATTGCGTTATTTCACCGGCCTGTCAATCGAAGAGACCGCCGCCGCACTGGGGTTGTCCAAGACGACGGTCAAGGACGAGTGGATGTTCGCCCGGGCCTGGCTTCACAACGAGCTCTCATCGTGAGCACCACGATTGCATCCGATTGGGACGACTTGCAGCGGCTTTTCCATGCCGCCCGTGATCTGGATGCAACGCAGCGGGCGGCCCTTCTGGACAGCGCTTGCGGGCCCGACGATTTGCTGCGGGCCCGCCTGGCAGCTCTGCTCGCTCAGCACGACCGAACGACCGGCGTCCTGGAAGTTCCGCCTTCGGCGTCCTCCCTTTGTGCGCAGGACGCCCCGTTGCCCGCAGATCGGCGCATTGGCCGCTACCGCATCCTGCGGGTGTTGGGCCGAGGGGCGTCAGGTGTCGTCTATGAAGCGCAGCAGGACCAGCCCGCCCGATCCGTGGCCCTGAAGATCCTCCACGCCGGGCTGGCCTCGGAGCGCACCATCCGCCGTTTCGAGTATGAGGCCGAGTTGCTCGCCCGACTGAGTCATCCGGGCATCGCGCAGGTGCTCGATACGGGCACGTTCGAGGATGCGGAAGGGCCGCGGCCGTACATCGCGATGGAGTTGATTGAGGGCGTTTCGCTCGCCGAGTTCGCAAAATCCCGACAACTATCGATACGGGATCGACTCGAAATAATGGCCCAGGTCTGCGACGCGGTCGACCACGCACACCAGAAAGGCGTCATCCACCGTGACCTGAAGCCTGCGAACATCCTGGTCACCGGAGCGTTCGAACGTGAACGGGCTGGGTCGAACGCCCCAGGCGCCGACGACGCGCTCGAGCACCCCCGACGTCCTGGTGCGCCCGAGAAATCTCCGGGCGCAAGCGTGTGGGGCAGATTTTTTGTCGCGCCACGGGCGAGTTTCACGACGCGCATTGAGAATCCCACCCTTCAAAGACCTCACGCGCCCCTGTCGCCGAAGATCGTGGACTTCGGGATCGCCTGCGATCTCGAACCATACGCCCCGCGCGCCTCCGGCGCAACCGCCGCCGGCCGCCTCGCCGGCACACTGGCGTACATGAGCCCCGAGCAGTTTTCCGGCGCCCCCATCGACCGGCGCGCGGATGTGTATTCGCTCGGCGTGATTCTCTATGAACTGCTCAGCGGCCGGTTGCCCGTGTCGTGCGATGACGATGACCTGCTGAGTTCGGTCGAGAGGATTCAGGCGGTCGAACCGCCTCTGCTCGGAGTCGGGCGGCCGGATTGTCGGGGCGACATCGAGACGATTGTCGCCAAAACGCTCGAGAAAGATCCGGCGCGCCGCTACGGCTCAGCTGGTGAGTTCGCGGCTGACATCCGCCGCTGCCTGCGCGATGAGCCGATCGCGGCTCGTCCTGCCACGACGATCTACCAGCTTCGGAAATTCGCGCGCCGCCACCGCGCCCTGGTGGCCGGCCTCGCCGCAGTCGCCGGTTCGCTGGTCCTGGGCGTTGCGGGGACGACCGTGATGGCGCTGCGCGAAGCGAGCGCCCGGCGATGGGCCGAATCGGAACAACGGCGGGCGACGAAAGCGATGAACGCCGCGCTGACGCAGCTCGATATGGCTGAACTCCAGAATACGAACTTGCTCGAATACATCGAGTTCGAGATTTCGGATCTGCCGGGAGCGACGCGTATTTGCCTGGAACTGGCCGAAAGCGCCGCTTCTCAGCTCGACTCAGCGGTCGCCCGCGCGGAACTGGACGGACTCACCGCGCAGGGGCCGCGCATCAACCAGAGTTACGCCCACCAGCGCGTCGGCGAAGCGCGGCTGGCCATCGGCGATGCTCCGGGAGCAGTTGAGAGTTTCCTGCGCGCGCTCGACATTCGACGTCGCGCGGTCTTGGCGGCGCCGAAAGACGACCGAATTCTACGTACACTCGGCGTCGGGCATTGGAAACTGGGAGACGCCTTGATCCGACTCGACTGTCCCGCCGCAGCGCTCGGCCATTTCGAAGAAGCGGCCGCGATCATGCGGACGCTCGACCGCAAAGACGTGTTCGACCAATCTTCGCGCGGCATCTATCTCGGCTTGGCCCATCGCAGACTTGGCGACGCTTTCTTGCGCCTGGATTCCGCTGCGGAAGCCGCGGACCACTACGCGTCGGCGATTCGCCGCTTTCAGGACAACGTCCAGGCCGCTGTGGCTCGAAGGATCAGCTTTGTGTGCGGCAGATGACGCGAGATGCTCGACATGGGCCGCTGCATGGGTTGCTGTATGAAGAGCGGGGG
>JACRLV010000132.1 GCA_016235145.1 Planctomycetota bacterium | reverse complement strand
TATCCGTTCGCCGAGAAGCAACCGCTGATTCTGGCGCTCGCGCGCTTCCTGGTCGGCGCGATCGTGCTGCTGCTGCCGACCACGATGATGGGCGCGACACTGCCGATCCTGGTAAGGCATGTAGCGCGGCAGGCCGGCCAGGCTGCTCGCTGGGTCGGAATTCTGTACGGCGTCAACACCTTGGGCGCGGTGCTCGGAACGCTCGCATGCGGATTCGTGCTCATTCCAGGGCTCGGGCTGACCGCGACCACGATCTGCGCCGCGATCATCAACATTGCGATCGGCGTCACCGCCCTGCTCGTTCTTCGCGCGCGTGAAACCGCGACCATCCCAACAACCGAGACTGCCCGCGTAGTGCCGCTCGAGCCCCTTGCGTCCAACACGCCGGTGCGCTGGCTTCTCACCGCGTTCGCATTGTCGGGCTTCGCGGCGATGGTGTACCAGATCGCATGGACGCGCGTGCTGATTCTCAGCATCGGATCGAGCACGTATTCGTTCACCTGCATCCTGGCCGCGTTCATCCTCGGCCTGGCGCTGGGCAGCATCGCGATCGCCCGCGCGGCGGATCGTCTGAAGCGGCCGGTGCTCTGGATCGGCGTGATTCAACTCGCGACCGGGGCGGCGGCGGTTGTGATTCAGCCGCTCTTCGGCCACGTTCCTGAACTCGTTTATGTCCTCGTCGGAAAATTCCGCGGCAACTTCGCGGCGATGCTCGCCGCCCAACTCCTTCTGGTCATCCTGATCACGCTCGTTCCCACCCTGCTGATGGGGACGCTTTTCCCGCTGATCACCCGCGTCGTCGCGGCCGGGGATCGCGATCCCGCGGCGGCCGCCGGCCGGGCCTACGCCGCCAACACGGTCGGAACCGTGCTCGGCTCGTTTCTGGCCGGATTCGTGCTGATCCGCGGCGAGTGGGAGTTCCCGCCGGACAATCCGTCCGTCCCGCCTGTCTTCGGCGCCCAGCGAGCGATCGTGTTTGCTGCCTTGCTGAACGGCGCCATCGGCGTGTGGCTGATCCGCTTGTCCGCACCAGCCGGCCGGCCGATGTGGCGGGGCGTCGCGCCTGCGCTGCTGGGTGTCGGCGTCATCGCCGCCGCGGGCCTTTTGCCCGGCGGTTGGGACCGGCTGACATTGAACTCCGGCGTGTTTCGGTCGTTCGCCGATCCGGCGGTGATTCGGAACCAGAACGTGCTGCTCTATTCCGCGGACGGGCCGGACCTGACGGTGGCGGTGATGCAGTTGCGGTCGGATGCGAGGACGCTGTCGATTTCCGTAAACGGCAAGGCGGACGCTTCGACAGGCCTGGACGACATGACCACCCAGCTTCTGCTCGGCCACGTCCCGATGCTGCTGAATCCGCAGGCCAAGCGCGTCTGCGTCATCGGGCTTGGCTCAGGAATGACATTGGGAGCCGTATCGCGCTATCCGCAGGTCGAGCGCATGGATTGCGTGGAGATCAGCGAAGAGGTGATCCGGGCGAACGCGTATTTCGCCCCATGGTGCTACGAAGTGATCGAAGCGGACCCGCGAACGCACGTCTTCCGAAACGACGGCCGCAACCACCTCCTCCTGACCGACCAAAAGTACGACGTGATCATCTCGGAGCCGTCCAACCCGTGGATCGCGGGCGTCGCGAACCTCTTTACGCGGGAGTTCTTCGAAATCTGCGATCGCCGACTGAACGAAGGCGGCGTCTATTGTCTCTGGCTCCAGGGATACACCATCTCGCTCGAGAATTTCCAGCTCGTGGTGCGTACGCTGGCGGAGCGATTTCCCTTCGTGTCGATCTGGGAAACCTCGGAAAGCGATTTTGCAGTCGTAGCCGGGCGCAGGCCCTTTCAGACGCCGATAGACGACTTGCGGCGGCGGTTCGAGCACCCGCCCGTCCGCCAGGACATGTATCGCATCGCCAGCGGGCGCCTTCCGGCCGTGCTCGGCCGTTTTGTCGTCGCCGGGGCGCCTGTGGNGATTGGGTCGGCCAGTCGCACGAAATCCACACCGACGATAATGCGATTCTCGAGTTTTCGACGCCCAAACAGCTGCACCTGTCCACCGCGCTCGAAATCAGCAGGCAACTGGCGGCGATCGCACACCCGCCGTGGGAGAATGTGATCGCACTGGACGATGCAAAACCCGAAGACGCGCTGCTGCGTCGGCGGGCGGAGGATGCCTTGGCCGCGCGGGCGTTGTCGCTCGAGTCGGACTGGGCGATGCGCCAACAGCAGCCGCCGGAAAGGATTTTGCGGCCGTTGATCGAGGCCCTGCGGCGCGATCCAGGCAACCTTCCGGCGTTCGAGCGCATGGTGAGAACCCAAGAGAGCATGAAACGGAACGCCGTCAAGTTTCTCAACACGCCTGCCGGCGAGGCGATTCTGCGCGAAATCGCCGCCTGCCGCGTGCCCACGCTCGCGTCGCGCGAATGGCGCTCCTATGAAGACATTGTCGTTGTCATCCGCGCCCTGGCCGCGGATTCCGTTGAAAAAGGCCGCCCCGAACTGGCCGCGGACTATTTGAGCGAAGCCTGCGAGCTGACGCCGGCGGCCGCGGAAGTGCGGCTGGACTATGTCGCCGCCCTGTCCGCGCTCGGCGAGCTCGATGGCGCCATGAGCGAATTGAAGGCGGCGGTGTCCGGCGGCGTCGTGCCGGCTGCGAGCCTGACGGGCGCGCCGGGTTTGGACGCGCTGCGCAGCCGATCGGACTTCAGCGCCCTGCTGCAAGGCGCGACGAGCCGGCCCTGACGGGGCGTCGCGGATGACGCATGGCTATTGATAGAGGAGGTACTTGGCTCGTTGCGTCCGAAACTCCGCGACGCCTTCGCGCCACATGGCGAGTACCTCGCCGATCGGCCGCCGCGCTTCGATCGCCTTTCGAATCGCGTCCGTGCCGCAGACCTTGTCGAACAACGAGCCCTTTCGCGGCGTGAAATCGATCGCCGGGCCGACCGTTCGAGCCGCGTCCAACGCGTGCAGCGAGATGATGGACAGCTCGGCCGCCGAAACGTCGGTCCACATGACCTGCACCCCGCCGCAGATCTTCTCCGCGAGCCTGCCGTAGAACGGCTTGAAGTACGCCGGCCGAAACCGCACACCCGGCAGCTTGCGGCTGTTCAGTTCTTTCGCGTAGGCCTCCGCGTCCAGCTCGGGATGGCCGATCAACTCAAACGGCAGCGGATAGCCCACGCCTTCCGTCAGCACTCCGAGCTCGCCGAGAATCCCGGTCGATGCATAGAAGAACGGCGTGTCGGCATGGGGGATGTGCGGCGACGTCGGAACCCACGTCAGTCCGGTCTGATCCCAGAACATCGATCGCTTCCAGCCGTCCATCGGCACAACCGTCAGCTTGCAGTGCAGCGGTTTTTCCTTGGGTCCAAGCCAGCCTTCGCCGTTGGCCATTTGCGCGATTTCGCCGACGGTCATGCCATGCACGTAGGGAATCGGCAGGTGGCTCACGAACGAGCGGAACGCGGGATCGGGAATCCGTCCTTCCACGCGATCGCCGCCGAGCGGATTCGGCCGGTCGAGCACGACGAACTCGATATCGTGCTCGGCGGCCGCTTCCATCGCGACGGCCATCGTGCTGACGTACGTGTACGAGCGGCAGCCGACATCCTGCACGTCGAAGACGAGCGTATCGATTCCCTGGAGCATCTCAGCGGTCGGTTTGCGCGTCTTTCCGTAGAGCGAAAAGACGGGCACATCGGTGATGCGGTCGCGTGCGTCTTTCACGGCCTCGCCGGCGGCCGCGTCGCCGCGAACGCCATGCTCGGGGCCGAAAAGCGCGATCAGGTTGACGCCCTTTGCGGCGGCGAGCACGTCGATCGTGGAGCGCAGCCCGCCGTCCACACCCGTGGGGTTTGTGATGAGCCCGACCCGCTTTCCCGCCAAACGCTGAAAGCCGCTCTTTTCAAGAACGTCAACGCCGAGTGCGACCTTGGCAGGCGATTGCGCCGCTGCCGACGAAATGCCCAGGCACGCCAAGGTGACGAACAACGCGCTGAGCAGCCGTCCGACCGGGGATTGCATGTTTGGCTCCTGTCAGAGCACGCAGTGTACGACGTAATCGCCTGGTGGTAGAAGCACCGGCGGGGATCGCTCAACCCGGAATTGCGCAGGTTCTCGTCGCTTGCGGCGGAAGAGCTCTTCGGATTGGACGGACCCTGTTATCCAATGGGCTCTTTCGAACTCCCCACCGCCCGCGCCATTTTGCGGCATGCTTGAATCAAGGAACGCGAATCAGACGCTGCTTCGTTGCTGCATGGTGCGGTGGCCGACCTTGGCGGGCCGCGGACACCGGCTTTTCCCGGCAAGTGCGCGACGCTGATTCCCTCCACCGAGCCGGCTCGCAGCGCCGCCGATGTCAGTGGTGACGAGATCGACGGAAAAGACGAAACAATCTGCCCCCATGATTTTGCGAGCGCCGGCATGATCAAGGACGACGATTTTCGTGCCGTTTTCAAAGGGCTGGCGGCCGGAGTGACTCTGGATGTCCTCTTGGATTCCTGTCACTCGGGTACAGGAACGAGAGAACTTGCCGCCATGGCTGCCGCGCCACAGGACCAGCATGTCACTTATCGTTACATTGAGCCCCCATTGGATTACGGCTTCTTCCTCGATTCCGATCGAACGATCCCGTCAAGGGGCATTCTAAAATCTCGATCCGGGGATCGACAGGCGGTCATCGTGCCGGGATTGAACCACGTCCTATGGGCAGGGTGCCGCGACTATCAGACTTCGGCGGAGGCCCCCATCGCTGGGGTGCACAGGGGAGTATTCTCCTATTGCTTCTGCAAGGCGCTCAGGCGGGCGGGAGCTGGAGTTACGCGGAAGAAACTCGACGCCTTGGTCAGTGCGGACATCAGTAGAATGGGTTATGGACAGATTCCACAGCTCGAGGGAACCGCGGCGTCCTTTGCAGAGCGGGTGTTCACATAGGGCGTCGGATTGATGCTCGCGTCAACGCGGCCGGCTGCACGCCGAATCGCGTGATCACAGCGAGAAAAGGTCGCTTCGAAAGAACACGAGCAGGCGTGAATTTCGGGGTGCTGCTCGATGCCGGCCGCGGGCATCGGCTCAGCA
>JACRLV010000364.1 GCA_016235145.1 Planctomycetota bacterium | reverse complement strand
TCTGGTCAATGCGACCGGCGGCAGAACGGGAACGATGGCCAGCCTCATTCACACGCCGGCCTGCGATCAGTACACGATCGTACTGGTGTATTCCTCGACCGCGGTGATCGCGCTCATCCGTCCCAGCGCCGCGGTAACGTCTCCGGGCGACGTTGATCGGGACGGCGACCACGACTTCAACGATTTTGAACGCTGGATTCTCTGCATGGCCGGCCCCGACATCCTGACGCCGCCGCCGGGATGCGATCCGGATGATTTCCATTTTCGCGCGGATCTGGACGGCCCGGCGTGCGAAGACTACGACGTGGATATGCTGGATTTCGCCGTGCTGCAACGAATCATTGACGGCACGTGAAGCGCTCAACGAAACGGATGCGTGAGCCCTCCCAGCCGCTCAGGCCGCAGTCGATGTTCACGGGTGATTCGCGTACGTCGTCGCGTCGTCCGGAGCGGAGACATTCCGGAAGCCGAGGATATGGTCGCAGGCCACCCGGGCGGCCGATTTCCACCCGGCCGGGCGACGAAGGTCGCCAATTCTCGATCTGAGACCGCCGGCACAATCCAAGCGTTCAGACAGCAGTCCGGAACCACCGGCCGCGCGCGGCAAGGCCGGCGAAACACCCGCGGCGGATCGAAACGCGGCCCGGATCGTCTGGCCGCCAGACTGGCACAACCGGACGCCACGCTTGACGGCCGGCTGGGGTGCGGAATAATCGCACCAGGAGGCCCTGAGCGGGCTTTTCCGTCGTTTTTCGGGTTGGTTTGCCGGCGGTATCACGGGCGGCGGAAATTGCCGATAATGTGTCAGATGGCGCGGCAGCCCAGCCGTCGGCGCCCGTAGCGCTGACCGGACGGTCGTGCCTGCCGATCACGAACGCTCGCGTTTTCCGCGCGCACGTTCCGCGGGCGGCGTCTCGGCGGAGACGGCGAAGGAACGCTGGGAACAGGGGTTAATCGATGCGGATCGCTGCATTGTTTTTCTTGTCGTCCTCGTGGGCCGCGGTCACAAGCTCGTGCCTGCCGTTGAATACGAACCGCCTCGACCGTCTCGCGCGATTTCGAGTGTCCGGCCTTCGGCCAGCCGCACGGTCGGGCGCGGCGACATCGTCGAGGTCGAATGGACGTCGGTGAACAACACCAGCGACGACGCCATCATCACGGTGCTGGTCCGCAAGCGCGACGACCGGGCCGAGACGATCCTGCTGGGCGGCGTGCGCGTGGCGGACATCGGCGACCACCAATCGATCGACTGGAACACGACCGATTTCGTGCGCGGCCGCTACAACGTCGTGATCCAGATTGCGGCCGGCGATCAATCCACCGAAGAGGTGAGTTCGGCGATCATCACGATCAACGAGCCGCCGACGCTCGGATTCACCGAGCCGCTGACGGACACGACGTTGGAAAACGACGCGGATCTCAGCGACGATGAAACGCCGAAAGTCATCATCCGCTGGAGCGGCTCGGACCCGGACGGCGACGGCCGGATGTCGCTCGAGCTGGATTCGGACGTCAATCACGACAGCGGCAACGAAGTCGTGCTGGTGACGAAGGATTTGCCCGAAGTCGGCACGATCGACTCGTTCGAATTCACGGGGAACGACAAGGATTCCTCGCGGGTGGACGCGGGAACGTACGCCTATTTCGCCCGGCTGACGGACGGAAAGAACGCGGAGCGGCTGGCCGAGGGGCTGGCCAGGATCACGGTGCTGGAAGCTCCGGAACCGAATACAAACACGCTCGCGGTGACCAAGCCGTCCGCGGACACGTCTTTCGTCGCCGGCGGCAATCCGATCGACATCACGTACACGCTCAATGAGACCAAGGACGTTCTGATCGACCTGAAAATCGACACGGATGACTCTCACACGACCGGAAATGAGCAGATCATCCTCTCGCAGCGTCTGGTCTCCAGCTCGACGCGCGAAGACACCTTCGCCTGGGACGGCAACGACAGCACGGGCACACCTGTTCAGGACGGCATCTATCGGGTGTTCATCCTGGTAAACCGCGGCAGCGGAACTCCCGGCTCGGCGCAGGCCGAAGGGCTGATCTTCCGCCGCGGCGAGGAGAACAAGCCGCTGATCGCCGTGATCGGGCCGACCAGCGATCAAACCGTCCGCGGCGGCCAGAACGTGACGGTGTCATGGCGCGACGACGACCCGAGCACGACCGCGAAGGTCTTCATCTATCTCGACGACGACCGCTTCCCGCAGGAGGCGACCGAAACCGGTGCGGCGGAACGTCTGCTGCTGGCGGATCGCTCGGCGTCGGCGGATGACGTCAGCGACACGTTCGTCTTCGGCATGCCGGCGGACCTCGCGCCGGGCACGTACTACCTGTTCGCATACGTCGATCGCGACGCGGCCGCTCCATACGAGCACAGCAGCGTGGCGGCTGGGCGGCTGATCATCGCTGACCCGAACAACTAGCCAGACTCGACAGTTCAAGGCTACAAACGCCGGATCCGAGCGATCGGCATGGGCTGTTTCGCACGCCAATAGACGAGGCTCGGCGGCTGAGGGTGCAGCCGCCGAGCCTCGCGATGTACTCACGCTTCCGTCGAATCCGCGAATCCGCGAATTCGCGTTAATCGTAAATG
>JACRLV010000363.1 GCA_016235145.1 Planctomycetota bacterium | reverse complement strand
CCATCCGTGGCCATGCTCTTCATGGAACGCTCCTTGTTCTCGCTCAAAAACCACAGGCGAGAATACCACAAAGGAGCGTTCTTTCTTGGAAAAAACGCAACAAACCACCCGAGTTGGTTTACGGCGTTGCGTGCCACCCTTGAATTCGCAGCTTCCGTCTGGAATGCGGAGAATTGTCTGGAGACGAATCAAACGCCCGAGCTGAGGGTTCCGATTCGCCGCGATGGCACCGGCCCAACGAACGAATAAACTCCCAGATCGAGGAACAAACGATGAACGCAGCAGATCGGTTTCTGGCCCGCCGCTCCTATGCATCGAGCGCTCCCGGCGGTACGCCGGTTTCCGTTTACGACTCCAGCAGCAATGCCGCCGCCGCCGTCGCCCAAGAGATCGCGACCCTGATCCGCTCGAAAGCGGCCGCCGGCAAAAAGGCCGTGCTCGGTCTGGCGACCGGCTCGACCCCGACGGGGGTTTACGACGAACTCGTCCGCCTGCACCAGCAGGAGGGCCTTTCGTTTCGCAACGTCGTCACATTCAACCTCGACGAGTACTGGCCGATGCAGCCGGACGCGCTTCAGAGTTACCGGCGCTTCATGGCGGAACACCTCTTCGACCACATCGACATCGATCCGAAGAACGTGAATATCCCGGACGGCACGCTGCCCTTGGAACGCGTCGCGGAGTTTTGTGCGGCGTATGAAGATCGGATCGCGCAGGTCGACGGCCTCGACCTCCAGATTCTCGGCATCGGCCGCACCGGACATATCGGCTTCAACGAGCCCGGCTCGCCGCGCGAAAGCCGCACGCGTCTGATCACGCTGGACAAGGTCACGCGCAAGGACGCGGCCAGCGATTTCTTCGGCGAATGGAACGTGCCGCGGCGGGCGATCACGATGGGCGTCGGTACGATTCTGAGGGCCGATCGAATCCTGCTTTTGGCGTGGGGCGAATCCAAGGCGCGGATTATTCGCCAGGCCCTCGAAGGCGAGGTCAGCCAGGCGGTGGCGGCGAGCTTCCTCCAGGAACACGCGAACGTTGAGTTCGTGCTGGACCGGTCGGCGGCGGGCGAGCTCACGCCGGTAAAGACGCCGTGGCTGCTGGGTCCGGTTTCGCAGCGCAGCCTGCGCTGGAACGAGCGACTGACGCGCCGGGCGGTGATCTGGCTGGCGCAGGCGCTCGGAAAGCCGATCCTGAAGCTGATCGAGGAGGACTACAACGAGCATGGCTTGCAGGAGCTGCTCAGCGAGCGCGGGGCGGCGTACGACGTGAACATCGAGGTCTTCAAGTCGATGCAGGCGACGATCACGGGCTGGCCCGGCGGCAAACCCAGGACAGGCCGCGTCGGGAGTCCGGATCTGTTCCAGCATGCTTCGGATCAATACCCGAAACGAGTGATCGTCTTCAGCCCTCATCCGGACGACGATGTGATCTCGATGGGCGGGACGTTTGTTCGCCTCTGCGAGCAGGACCATGAGGTGCACGTCGCCTACCAGACCTCGGGGAACATCGCGGTCTTTGATGACGAGGCGGTGCGTTTCGCCGATTTCGTGGCCGAATTCGCCCGCACGTTCGAGCTGTTCGGAGCGGCGGACGTAGCCCGGATCGAAAAGCAGGCCGCGGCGTTCGTGACCGGCAAACGGCCGGGCGAAATCGACTCGCCCGAATTGCAGCGCATCAAGGCGCTGATCCGCCGCAGCGAGGCGCGGGCCGCGGCCCGATTCTGCGGCGTGGCGAGCGAGCGAATTCACTTCCTCGACATGCCGTTCTACGAGACCGGCCGCGTCCGCAAAAAGCCGCTCGGCCCGCGCGACGTGGAGATCGTGGCGGAGCTGCTGGAGCGCGTCCGCCCGCACCAGATCTACGCCGCCGGCGACCTGTCCGATCCGCACGGCACGCACCGCGTATGCCTGCGAGCGGTCGTAACGGCGGTTGAGAAGCTGTCGGCGCACGACTGGATGCGATCGTGCGAATTCTGGCTCTATCGCGGCGCCTGGCAGGAATGGGAGCCGGAACGAATCGAGATGGCGGTTCCGCTCAGCCCGGACGAGGTCGAGCGCAAACGCATGGCGATCTTCAAGCACCAGTCACAGAAGGACAAGGCGCTCTTCCCGGGCCCGTCCGACATGCGGGAATTCTGGCAGCGGGCCGAAGACCGCAACCGCGAAACGGCCCAGGCCTACGACCGGCTGGGACTATCCGAATACCAGGCGATCGAGGCGTTCGTGCGCTGGAAGCCGGGGATGTTCTAGTGTATTTAGTCGCGCTGTTTGCATCTTAACAGGGTGGTCCGGGCGCCCCGCCCGGGTCGGACAACGGGCGAGACGCCCGTACCACCCGTGATGCACTATTTCTGACTAGCTACACTAGCGATTCGTTGAGAAGCGCCCAAGCACGGCGTTCGTAGCGTCGGACCTCCGAGTCCGACGGGTTCTCGCAAACACCTGAACCGTCGACCTCGGAGGTCCGACGCTACGAATCCAATTTTCCGGTCGACTGCAAGCGCCGCACAAGCCGGCGCATGAACCGCGCCTCATCAACTCGTCGAAGCGCTGTGTCTGGAACAGGACTACAGATTCCCCCGCCGCTCCTGCTCGCGCTCCAGCGAAACGAACAGCGCCTTGAAATTCCCCTGCCCGAAGCCGCGGCAGCCGTGGCGCTCGATCAGCTCGTAGAACAACGTCGGCCGGTCCTGCATAGGCTGCGTGAAGATCTGAAGCAGATATCCGTCCTCGTCGCGGTCGACCAGGATGCCCAGTTCGCGCAGCTCGGCGTAGTCCTCCTCAATCGCGCCGATGCGCGATTTGAGGTCTTCGTAGTACGTGTCCGGCACGCGCAGAAAGTCGATGTCGCGTTGCCGCAATTCACGCACCGCCGCGCAGATGTCCGGCACGTTCATCGCGACGTGCTGCACGCCCGGGCCGGCGTAATACTCAAGAAATTCGTCGATCTGCGAACGTTTCTTGCCCTCGGCCGGCTCATTAATCGGGAACTTGCACTTGCCCGTGCCGTTCTCCATCACCTTGCTCATCAGCGCCGAATATTCGGTGCTGATGTCCTTGTCGCTGAAGTGCTTGAGCTGCGTGAAGCCGAGAATCTGGGCGTACCAGCCGACCCAGTAATTCATCTCGCCCAGGTAGACGTTCGTCACCATGTGGTCGATCGCCGCAATGCCGACCGGACGCGGCCGGCCCACCGGCGTCAGCGGCTTGTAGCCCGGGGCGAACGGTCCGCGGTATCCGGTCCGTTCGACGAACTTGAACACGGTGTCGCCGGCGTAGCGGAGAATGCCGGTCTTGAGCGTGCCCTGCTCGTCCTGAAACGCCGTCGCCTTCTGAATGACCGTGGCCCCGCGGCTTTTCGCTTCGCGAACGGCTGACTCGCAGTCGCCGACCTCGAGCGCGATCACCTTCACGCCGTCGCCGTGCAGCGCGACGTGGCGGGTGACCTCGTGGTCCGGTCCGAACGCGCTGGTGAAGACGAATCGCGCGCCGCCCTGCTGAAGCACGTAGCTGGCCCGATCGCGGCAGCCGGTTTCAAGCCCCATCTTCGCCACGGGCGTGAAGCCGAAGACCTTCTCGTAGAAATGAGCCGCCTGCTTGGCGTTGCCTACGTAGAACTCGACGTGGTCATAGCCGCGAATCGGCAAGAAATCGGTGGACATTGGCGCTCAATCCCGTCTTCCCCGGTTGGTACGCGCGGCCCGACCGCGCGGCGGCGCCCGGAGGAGGCGGGGCGCCGATTCAGGTGCATTATTGCAGAGCAAGCAACGCGGTCAATCATCTTTCGACCGGCGCTGATTTTCAAATTCGGCAGTAGAATGCCCATTCAGCCGCGTCGGTTCTCGAATTAGACCGACCGCGGAAACACGAGAATGTCCGACCCAAACGCGTCTTATCTGCCGGCCCCTGCCACCAGCGTGCGCATGCGCTTTTCGCGTCCGGGCCCGCGCGCCTGGCTGCGGGTCGAAGCCGCCGCGACGCACGCAACCGTCCTCGTCAACGGTCGAACCGTCGGCACGCACCTTGGCGCATGGACGCCGTTCGAATTCGACATCTCCGATTATCTCGAAGCCGAGAACGAAGCGGTGATCGAGTGCGAAGACCGCCTGCACGCCACGAACGGCTTTCTTCCGGTGCTGGGCGTGCGCTGGACGGGCGTCGTGCCGGACTACAGCACCGGCCGCACCCGCAGCCCGGCCGTGCGCGTCCTGACTTCGCCGACGACGACGCCGCCGGCGGCCCCGCAGCGCAGCAGCGTGCGCGGAACGCAGCTTCTGGTGGATGGCCGACCCTTCCGCGTTCGCGGAATTCTGCACTGGGGCTTCTACCCCGAGCTCGGCAACCCGTGGCCCGCCGAGGCGCAGATTCGCGAGGAGATCGACTATCTGCAATCGCTCGGCTTCAACCTCATCAAGTTCTGCCTCTGGGCGCCGCCGACGCGCTACCTCGAAATCTGCGACGAGTTGGGAATGCTCGTCTGGCAGGAATATCCCGTCTGGAACGCGCCGCTGGGAGGCGCCGGAACGCCGCAGTATCAGCACGCACGTCTGTCCAGCAGCAGCTTGCAAAGCCCCGACCACCAGGTTCTGCGCGAATTCCGCGAGCTTCTGTTGCGCGACCGGCAGTATCCGTGCGTCATTCTCCGCACCATGACCTGCGAGAACGACCATGTCTCGCCGGAGATGAGTCGAGCCCTGGTCGATCTGGCCCACGAGCTGATTCCCGGCTGCCTCGCGCTCGACAACAGCGGCTGGCTGTGCAGCGAGCAGAACGGCGATTTTCACGATGAGCATCCGTACGTCCACAATGCGAACTGGCAGTATTACGGCCGGCGGATGCGCGGCCTGCTGCGAAAGCCGCTCCTGCTCGGCGAGACGATCGTCGCCGATTCGCTGAGCGAGGAACAGGCGCGGACCATCGTCGGAGATGAGCAGGCGACGCAGGCCGTGGCCCGGTCGATTGAGGCCGCGCTGCGCGTGCGGCGCTGGCAGATCGAAACACTCCGGAGCGAGCTGCCCGACGCCGGCTACGTCATTTGCGGGCTGCGCGACCTGCGCAACTCGCCGCTCGGGCTCTACACCTGCGACGGGAAACGCAAGTATTCGGCGGCCGAATGGGCCTGGCACGGGGCGGGCGGCGGCGAAACCCTGGCGCCGCTGCCGCCGCAAGCCGGAACGCCCGGGGAGATCGACGAAGGCGCGATTCAACCGGCGCTGGGATCAGTGCTCGGACCGCGCAAGGGCGCGTGGAAATGCTCCAATCACCCATACTGGAGCCCGAACCTGTGCGTGCTGGATGCAAGCCTCCCGGCTGAATTGATCTTCCGCGAGGCGCTGTTCGAGTTGCTGTCCGGACGCGTGCTCACCCACGCCGCGGGGACGCGCGTGCTGGTCGAGTTGATCAACGTACACTCCGGCGCCATGCGGCATCTGCCGCTGATCATCGAATTCCGCAGCGCGGGGCGCTGGCACATCGTGTCGGCATTTCGCCATGGCAGTTCGGCGGGACGCGAGCTCTGGCATGCGCTGCGGGCGCGAATCGACCGTCCCGACATTCCGCCGCCGCCCGAGATCGGCCCGCTTGTCGGCCATTCGATCGTGCTGCGCGATTGGGAGATGCGGCACGATCACAATTTGTGGGAAGTCCACTCCGCCTCGCCCGCGTTCGACCCGGACGCCCGGGACGGCCAATGGACGCAGATCTGCTGCGATTCGCCGCTGGTCAACGGCGGACGAAACATATTCGAAGGCTGGGCGACGTTTCGGACGCGATTCGAGGCCCCGGCCGGCCGCCGCATTCTCCGATGTGAATCGGTCGCCGACTACTACGAGCTGTATCTGGACGGCCGCTTTCTGGGCAGCGCCGGCCCCAAGCACGGCACCTGGGACGGCGGCCACGACATGCCGCGAGACTTCGAACTGGAACTCGACGCGGGCTACCATGAACTTGTCATTCGCGCGCGAGACTGGCGCGCGACCGGCGGAATGGTCGGACCCGTTTACCTGGCGACGGACCTGAATGAGCGGATTTTCTGATAGCTCGACGATTCGCAGCAGAACGCCAAGCGCCAGGGCGCTGCTTCTTTTCCCTTCGTGGCTCCGTGGCTTCGTGGCTTCGTGGCTTCTCATTGCAGGCTGCGGCGAGAGCGAATCGCGCTCGGCAAACACTGTGCGGATCGCAAACTGGCTTCACGCCGCCGTCGATCCCGGGTTTCTCGCACTGGAACGCCGGCTCGAATCGGAGTTTGAGCGGTCGCATCCGCAATACGACCTCCACATCGAGCCGATCCCCGGCGTCGGCCAGTACGCACCGAAGCTGATCCTGATGCACGCGGCCAACAGCATTCCCGACGCCGGTTATCTCGACGTCGCCTCCGGCGCGATATTCATCAACAACGGGCTCGTGCGCCCGATCGACGATTTCGTCGCCGACGACCCGCAGTTCCGCCTGGACGACTACTTTCCGAACGTCCTCGACAGCTTTCGGCGGGACGGCAAGCTCTACGGCATTCCGCTCGACTTCACGCCGATGGTCCTGGTCTACAACAAAAAGCTCTTTGACGCCGCCGGCGTGCCCTATCCGAAAGATGGCTGGACCTGGGCGGATTTTCTCGACACCGCCCGGCGGCTGGCCGACAAACCAGAGACCGGGAAAGTCGCCACACGCCGCTTGGCGATTCACTTCGAGAACATCATGCCGTTCTGGATCGTCTGGCTGTGGAACAACGGCGGGGACGTGCTGACGCCCGACGGCAGCCGCGCCAGCGGCGCGCTCGACAGCCCCGCGACGATCGACGCCTTCGAGTTCCTGCTTTCGCTCATGTTCGATCATCGCGTCATGCCGAGCCTGCGCGAGTCCGCGGCGATGGGCGTCGATCTGTTCCGCGCGGGCAGGGCCGCGATGGACGTGAAGGGCCACTGGATGCTGATCGACTATCGCGCCGCGGGGCTTGACGTGGGCGTGGTCAGCCTGCCGACGAACATCGGACGCCCCGCGACCGTGCTGTATCAATCGGGGCTGTGCGTTTTCGCAAACGGCCGCTCGCCGCGAGTCGGCTGGGAGTGGATCAAGTTCATGACCAGCGAGGACGTGCAGGTGCGGCGGGTCGCGTCGGGGCTGGCGATTTCGGGAAACCAAAAGGCCGCGGCCCATTTCGCGGGAAACCCGCTCGAAGACGCCTTTCTGCGGCAGATTCCGAACGCGCGCACGCCCTGGGGCGCACGCGTGGAGCGATACCCGTTCATCGAGGAACTGGGAACGGAGATGATGCGGACGATTATCAACGAGGCGGACCTGCTGAGCCGCACGAGCGGAGCGGGAAAACCTGACCCCGCCGCTCGCCGCGCGATGATCGAACGGAATCTGCGCGAAACCGCGGCGCTCATCGACGCCGCGTTACGTTAGGTTAGGCGGCTGGGACGAACCGTCGTGCGTGTATACGAGGCCAGATGACGGATCGGAGCAAGCACAATTGGCGCGGCTACGCATTGATCGCACCGGCGGCGATCTACCTGGCGGTGTTCGCGCTGGCGCCGATCGTCTTCGCCGGCTGGATGTCGCTGCATCGCTGGCATCTGCTCAAGCCGGAGCGGCCGTTCGTCGGGCTGGCGAACTTCATCACCCTGGCGCAAGACCCCTTCTTCCGAAATGCCGTTTGGAACACGCTGGTTTTCGTAGCAGTCGGCGTGCCGCTTAGCGTGGTCTCGTCGCTGCTGGTCGCGGCGCTGGTTTCGCAGCCGCTCCGCGGCGTGGGTCTGTTCCGCACGGTCTTCTACGTGCCCGCGGTCTGCTCACAAGTTGCGATTTCGATGGTCTGGACGTGGATTCTCATGCCCACCAACGGACTGGCGAACTCGATCCTGGCCGGTTGGAACGCCCTGCTCGACGGCGTGCATGTCCAGGGCCTGCATTTCGCCACCGACACCAATTTCCTCGAGCGGCCGGGCTTTGCGATGGCTTCGCTGGTGGCGATGTTCATGTGGATCGGCCTCGGGCCGCGGATGATCATCTTCGTCGCCGGCATCCAGAACATCCCGGAGACGCTCTACGAAGCCGCCGTGCTGGACGGCTGCACGACGTGGCGGAAGTTCCGGCACGTGACGCTTCCGCTGCTGCTGCCCACGACGCTCTTCGTGCTGGTCACGACCACCATCGCCGCGTTTCAGATCTTCACGCCGGTGTTCATGCTGACCCGCGGCGGCCCGCAGCGCAGCACAGACGTTGTGCTGTACCACATCTACGCCGAGGCCTGGCAGAAGCTCGAAGCCGGCATGGCCAGCGCCATGTCGTTCGTGCTGCTGGCGATGATCCTGGTTGTTTCGGCCGCCCAGTTTCGCATGCTGCGCCACGGCGACGGCGAGGAGGCGGCGGAATGAGGTGGTTGCGAAACGCCACTGTCTACGCGCTGCTGACGCTGATCGCGGCCAGCACGATCATTCCGCTGGTGTGGATGGTCGGCACGTCGCTGCATCCGTCGATGGCCCAGACCCCGACGCTGAGCGGCATTCTCCGACCGGACAAGTCGCGCTTCGTCGAGTGGACCGGCGACGCAAAGGGGCTGTCGCCTGAATTGACCGTTGCGCCAGACCATTCGCAGCGGATCGAGGCGACGTTCGTCACGATCGAATCGGAATCGACGAAGGATCAGCCGCCCGAACCGACGCGCGAACAGACGCAGGTCTACCGCGACGCCGAAACCGGCGCCGAAATCACCATCCTCACGCACGGCGCCGGAACCGTGCGGGCAACGCCGATCGCCGACGAGGCCGGCCGCAGGCTGCGGCTGCGTGCGGTTCCGGATTCGAAGTACTACTTCGAAAACTACTAATACGTATTCACGTTCCCCGAGCTTCCGATCTGGCGGTTCGCGCTCAACAGCTTCGTGGTGACGACCGGCGTCGTGTCGTTTCAGCTCACGATGTGCGTTTTGGCGGCGTTCGCCTTTTCGCGGCTGGAATTTCGCGGCCGTGACGCGATTTTCTTTGTGTTCCTGCTGACGATGATGATCCCGGCCCAGGTGCAGATCGTGCCGCTGTTCACGCTGGTGCAGAAGCTCGGCTGGCTCGACACGTTTCTCGGATTGATCATTCCGTACCCGTACATCAGCACCGCTTTCGGAACGTTTCTGCTGCGGCAGTACATGCTCACGCTGCCCCGGGCGCTCGACGACGCCGGCCGGCTCGACGGCTGCGGCGAGCTGCGGCTGCTGTGGCACGTGATTCTGCCGTCGTCGCGGCCGGCCCTGGCGACCGTCGCGGCGTTCGCGTTCATCTGGACCTGGGGCGACTTCTATTGGCCGCTGCTGGCGACGACCCGCATGGAGCTGCGCACGCTGGAGGTCGGCCTGTCCGTCTTCCGCGATTCGTACGCGGGAACGCGCTGGCCGCTTCAGATGACGGCGGCGGTAATCACGCTGATTCCGGTATTGGTCGTTTTTCTGGCGATGCAGCGTTTCTTCATTCGCGGCATCTCCACAAGCGGCCTGAAGGGATGACCGGCGACGCGGCATGGAAGAAGCTCTGGAATGTGGGGCCGGCCTCTGGCCGGTCTGATGTGGGGCCGGCCTCTGGCCGGTCTCTTCGATGGAAACAAGCCGCTTGCTGCAAGAGACAGGCCAGAGGCCTGCCCCACAAAACTCAAGGCGATCCAGCAAGGCGATTTGGAGGAGCCGGGCATGCCTGCGGAAAACGCAACCTCGCGTTTCAGCGACCGCGTCGAGGCTTATACGCGCTGCCGGCCGTCGTACCCGCCGAAGCTCATGCAGACGCTCTCAGCCGAATTCGGCCTGCGAGCCGGGCAGGACATCGCGGATGTCGGCAGCGGAAGCGGAATCTCCGCGCGGCTCTTTCTGGAGCAAGGCTGCCGTGTCTTCGCGGTCGAGCCGAACGACGCGATGCGGGCCGCGGCGGAGGCGTCGCTCCGCGGCTTCGCGGGGTTCAACAGCATCAACGGAACGGCGGAATCAACCGGCCTTCCCGGCGACTCGGTGGATTGGTATGTCGCCGCCCAGGCGTTTCATTGGTTTCGCGTCGACGCGGCGCGGACGGAAGCCCGCCGCATACTGCGGCCCGCCGGCCTGGCGCTGCTGGTCTGGAACGACCGCCGGAATGACACGCCGTTTCTGGCTGACTACGAGCGATTTCTGCACGAGCACGGCACCGACTACGCCGCGGTGAACCACCGCAACGTGCATGAGGGCCGGCAGATCGGCGACTTCTTCGGCGGCCCGTGCGAGACGCACAATTTCCCGTATCGCCAACGGTTCGAGTGGAACGGGTTGCTCGGACGGGTGCTGTCGAGCTCGTACATTCCCGGGCCAGGCCATCCGAAGCACGCGGGCATGCTCGCGGCCCTGCGAGTTCTGTTCGATCGCCACGCGGAAGGCGGCGAGATCGACTTCGCATACGTGACGCGCGCGGTCATCGGACAGATCGCCTGATCCGCGCCGCTTGTTTCGGCCACGCGTTCATTCACCGCAGAGAGCGCAAAGAACGCAGAAAAATGCAAGACAGGCAGAAGTGAAGCCGAGCTGCCCGTTCTCTCAAAACCAGACAATTCTCTGCGTTCTCTGCGCTCTCCGCGGTTCAGATCGCTTTCGGAAAACAAAGGCAAACGCCCGCGACGGTTTCCCAGCGCGGGCGGTTGTGCGTTGTCAGATTGCCGCCCGACGCTCGGTTAGCAGGTGCTGCCTAACGCCGACAGGAACAGCGCCAGGTCGCTGATGTCGACCAGGCCGTCGCCGT
>JACRLV010000126.1 GCA_016235145.1 Planctomycetota bacterium | reverse complement strand
GAAGCCGCGCACCACCCCGCCGCGGCGCTGCCGCGCGATCAGACCGACGCGGTTCGCGTTCGCCTGCGCCAGGAACGTGTTGTAGCGCGTCAGCAGGTTGGCGTTGCCGTTGTTCTGGCCGTCGAACGTGACCTGCTGGCCCACCGCCGCGTGCGTGTCCGGCGTCATGCTGAGCATGAACGCCTCGACGTCGCGCCGCATCTGGGCGCCGAGCGCGCCCGGCGGAAAAGCGAACGGCGGCCCGAGCAGCGCTGCCAGCGTGTCGCGATCGCTGTCGTGGTTGTAGCCGAAGCCGCGGTTGTTGACCGTCGAACCGCGGCTGAAGCCGGTCTTTTCATTCAGGCCGCGAAGTTGGGCGATCTTCAGGCTTTGCGGCGGGACCGGCCCCACGTTTGGCGAGTCGATCGTCCGATCGGTGCCGAGCGGCAGTGCATGGCAGGCGACGCAGGTCAGGCCGCCGGGCAGCACCGGTTGCGTCTGAAACGCCGTCAGCCCGCTGGCCGCGTTCCCGGTTCCGCCGGTCACCGGCAGCGCGGTCGGCAGCAAGTCGTCGAGATTGCGATTCGGATTCGGCGGATAGTCGATCGTCGCGAGGAAGTCGTTGAAGAGCTGCATCTCGCCGAGGGTCGGCGGCGCATCATCTCCCTGGAGACCCGTGAATGCGCCCGCAAATGCCGCAACGTTTTCGCGATCGCCGCGCCAGTGCAGCGGCTCGACGCCGACGATGCCGACCAGCGATTGCGTGACCATCGGCCCCTTCATCGGGTGCCAGTCGCGGCAATTTCCGGGGCCCTGCCGACAGGGGAAATTCACGTCCTTCATCTCGCCCGCCGGGTTGCCGAGATCCCACGCCAGGCCGTCGTTCCGCCCGTCGATGTGGCACGACGCGCACGACACCTGCCCCAGGCCCGACGTCAAATGCGTGTCATAAAGGAACGGCCGGCCCGACTTGATCGCCGCCGGCGTCGGATCAAAAAAAGAAACCTCCGACACGACGGCGCTGGTCGCCACGTCGATCTGCGTGATGGAAGCGTCGAACTTGTTCAGCACATACAGCCGCGACCCGTCCGGCGTGCGCACCAGGCCGGTCGGCCCCAGCCCGACGCCGATCTCGCCCAGCCGAACGCCGCTCGGATCGACGACGATGATCTGGTTCGAGCCCATGCCCGCGATGAAAGCGCGATCGCCGCTCGGCGACCAGACGATCGCCCGCGGATCGCCGATCGAGAGGTCGCGCGTCGCCTGCGGCAGCGTGCGGACGCTGTAATCCAGGTGCGGATTCAGATCGACCGTGTTGACGACGTTCGGCGCCGCCGGGTTGAACGATGACATCTCGCAACGCACGAATGTGCTGTTGACGTTCGGCTCAAAGCGGATTTCGTTCGTCGCCTCGGCGCCGATCGCGGTCACGACGCCGTCCGGCCGCACGGCCAGATTCATCACCGTCGTCATCAGTCCGCGGGCATACGTAATCGCCAGCGTGGACGTGTTGATCATCGCCACGTCCTGATCGTGCATCGCCCACGGGACGAACGCCGACCAGTTGCGGTTGTTGTCGTCCATCCACTGCCCGGCCGCGTTCTGCCGCAGGATCAGCGCCACCGGCGGCGGAGGCGGGAGCAGCGGGTCGATCGGCGGCGAGAACTGATTCCCCGAATTCGGCGGCGGATTCTGCCCGCCGTAGGGGCCGGTCACCTGGTTGACCACGGGGATCGGGATCGACGTCGTCTTGTTGCCCGACTCGAAGATGCCGACGAACACGGTCGAACCGGCCGCGTCCACCGCCAACGCCCGCGGATCCTCGCCCTGAATCGTCAGAATCGTCGGCGCCGCCGCCAGATTCGCCGGGTCAAATACGCGAACCTGGTTGAGCTGCGAGACGGAAACGAACGCCCGCTGCGGCGAACCGGCGAAGACCACGTCCGCCGGCTCATCGCCGGTCTGGATGGTCCGCACGATGCGGCCGCTGGGCAGATCGACGATGCTGATCGAATCGGAGATGTGGTTCACGACCCAGATCTCGTTATCGGTACGCGCCCGCACCGAAACCGGATCGAGCCCGACCGCGATCGACCGCACCCAGATCGGCGCCCCGCCCGGAGCGAAGCGGAATACTTCCAGCCGATTGTCCGCCGTGTTGACGGCGAGCAGGAGGTTTCCGGACGGCGTCAGCGTGATCGGGTTCACGTGCGGCGTTTCCCAATGCACGAATCCGGTTTGGGCGTGTGCCGCCGAAGCGAGTCCGAGGGCGGCGGCGAGACCGGTCGCCCAGGCGCGCGGTTTCCAACTCATGTTCGTGACCTCCAAGGCGTCAAAAGGTTGGCCCGGCCGCACCTGATTCCGCTTGATCAGGCACGGCGCGTCAAACTCCCGTACAGGAGGACGGCGGGCGAACAGGATTATTGCGGGCGGGGCGGAATTCGGATGAAGCGGCACGACGAGAAGCGCGGGGTTGAATCGCGGGCGAATCGGCCCGACTTGTCCCGGCAAAGCTGCATCGGGCTGCCCGCCGCCGCCGCCTGGCTGGCGAGCGGTCCGCACTTCTTTCTTCCCGGCCCAAAGCCCCGCGCGACTCCGCGTTTCCCGGAACGGCAGCCGCACAATTTGGCATTCGGGCGGTTCCAGCATAGGCTATAGTTGGACGATTTCGGAACTGCGGGACAGGAGTCTCCGTGGAAGCATCAAAGGCCAAATCCCGGCCGCTCGCCAGAGCGCTGGAGACGCCGCGGGCGACAAGCGGCGGTCCGGTTGACGCGGAGGACCGCATCGTCGCCGACATCCTCTGCGTCAACTGCGGGGCCAAAATCCGCGGCCAGTATCTGGCCGACAATTGCTACGAGTGCAACCATCCGAACACCGACTCGGTCTACGGCGATCTGCTGGTCTACAACGACGACAAGACCGTCGTAACCCGCCTGCATGAATCGGCTTCGGTGGTCATCTACAGCGCCGCGTTCACCGGCATCGTCGGCCTGGTGGTCATGCTGATGCCGATGATGAACGCGAACAACGCCATCGACGTCATCCATCGGGCGTTCGAGGGCATCAAGTTCGCCGTGCTGATCTTCCCGCTCGTCGCTTTCGTGGGCATCCTGCTGTTGACCCGGCACGGCACGCTGAAGTACCTGGAGCAGAAGTACACCAACATCGCGTTTCTCATTCGGGCCGCGGTCTATCTGCTTATTTTCATCTCGGTGATCATGCTGGCTTCGCGCCGGGTTGGGTCTTACATGCGCGTCGCGGCGTTTCTGGTCTGGACGATGGCCCAGCCGATCCTGTTCCTGCGCGGACTGTATTCGCTGCTTCGTCGCGTGCCGAACCTGCCGCTGGCCGCATGGTGCAATTTCCTGATCGCCGGCATCGGCCTGCTCGGAATCGGCGGCACGGCCGTGCACTATCTGGACCGCCTCGTGCCGAACGACCCCACGTGGGAAGGTCCGGTCACCGCGCTCAAGGTCATTGTCGTCCTCTGCTGCATGGGCTGGGCGGCGGGCGTTTTCGCGGTTCTGCGCGCCACGCGGCGAACGCTCCAGATCATCAACATGTGACGCCTCACGGCCACCCGCCGCAACGCCGTCCTGGAGGGCGTGGCGGAGCGGGTCGAATTGCGCGCCTCAGACATGACGGCCCTGGGCACTGGTAAGGTTTGACAGTGGAACGGGCGTCTCTGCCCGTTTTCGGCGGGCACGGAGGCCCGCACCACTCAAACCTCACCAGTTCCCGGCCCTGCCCTTCGAAGACAACAGCTTCGACTTCGTGCTCTCCAGTTATGCGATCCACAACATCAGCGGAAACGCCGGTCGTGCGAAAGCGGTCAGCGAAGCGGTGCGGGCGCCGCGGCCCGGCGGTTGTTGTTCGTGAATCCTTTCTCGCACCCTCGCCGACCTTCGCGGCACGCGCCGACACGAGTTACACCTTCGCAAGATCGGGATGAACGAAGTCGCCCGTCGCGGTCTCGGGCCGTTCGGCTGGGGCGGCGCCGCGGCCCCAACCCCTCTCGTGACGGCGACCAAACCGGCCCAGGCCCATGGGGGCGCAACTCACTCGACGAGCCCCGCGATGCACGATCCAACATGACGAGTCCTGCCCCGCGCTCCGCCGCGTGCGCACCTTGAGGCGCCGACGGGGCCGTTGTGGCGGCCGTCGCCGCGTCTACAATAAACGTCATGACATCCGATACGATTCGAGAGCTTCTGCTGCGGGATCCGTTCGAGCCTTTTCGCATCGTCACTTCGTCCGGCGAGTCATTTGTGGTTCGCGATCCGGTCACCGTGGCATTGATGAAATCGCAGGTCTTCATCGCTCAACCCCGGAGCGATCGCAGCACGTATATCCCGTTCCTGCACATTACGACCGTCGAGACGATCGCGAACGGTCACACGGCACGACGAAAAGGGCGCGGCTGACGTTCGCGGCACGCGCCGACACGAGCCCGTAGGGTGCATCCCTCGATGCACCACGCGTGATCTGCGCCCGAGGATGGTGCATCAAGGGGTGCACCCTACGCTTGGGCGACGCACCCCACTCGGCTCCGACGTTATAATGCCGACCACTCGTCGTGATACGGGACGCCACTGGCCGCGGCGACGATCATGTGAGGTTCGCGTATGTTCCGGATTCTCCCGGTCCATCATTTGAGTCTCATTCTGTTTACCTTTACGGCCGCGACTGGCTGTACCGAAATCCGTTACCGAACATTCGAGCCCGCTCAG
>JACRLV010000375.1 GCA_016235145.1 Planctomycetota bacterium | reverse complement strand
TTACGAAATGCCCGTCGGACTCGGAGGTCCGACGCTACTGAGTAATGCGATGCCTTACGAACGAATCCTGATGCGAAACGTCGGCGTGCCCAATAGCACGTCGATCCACACGTACAAGGCCGCCGGCGGCTACAAGGGCGCCGAGCTTGCGCTCAAGATGCCCCGCGAGGAGCTGATCGAGCTGGTCAAGAAGGCCAACCTGCGCGGCCGCGGCGGGGCCGGCTTTCCCGCCGGCGTGAAGTGGACGTTCCTGCCGCCGCAGCGAGAAGTCACCTACCTGTGCGTCAACGCCGACGAGTCGGAGCCGCCCACCTTCTGCAACCGCGTCACGATCGAAGCCGATCCGCACATGCTGCTGGAGGGCATCCTGATCGCGGGCTATGCGACCAAGACGACGATCGCATACGTCTACATGCGCGGCGAATTCACCGAGCAATTCCACATTCTGCAAAAGGCGGTCGATGAGGCCTACGCCGCCGGCTATTTCGGCAAAAACGTGCTCGGCAGCGGCTATGACATCGACGTGTTCATCCACCGCGGGGCGGGGGCGTACGTCTGCGGCGAAGAAACCGGCCTGATCGAATCGCTCGAAGGCAAGCGCGGCTGGCCGCGAATCAAGCCGCCCTTCCCGGCGATCGAGGGCGCCTTCCGCAAGCCGACCGTCGTCAACAACGTCGAGACGCTCGCCTGTCTGCCGCACATCCTGACCCGCGGCGTCGATTGGTGGCTGTCGCTGGGCCCGAAGGGCTCGCACGGAACCAAGATGTTCTGCGTCAGCGGCCCGGTGAATCGCCCGGGAGTTTACGAGGCGCCGCTCGGCCTCACCGTGCGCGACCTGATCTTCCACCCCGATTTCGGGGCCGGCATGCGCGACGGCAAGCGCGTCAAGTGCGTCTTCCCCGGCGGGATTTCGATGGGGGCGCTGCGCGGCGACATCTTCCCGAAAAACCCGGACGGCGGCGTCGATCCGAAAAAGGACTGCGACGAGCTGGATTGCCGGCTCGATTTCGATGACGTCCGCCGCTACGACCTGCTCGGCCTGGGAACGGCGGCGGCGGTCGTGATTCCCGAAGACTACGACATGCGCGACGTGCTGATGAACCTGACGCGCTTCTTCGCCAGCGAATCCTGCGGCCAGTGTACGCAATGCCGCGAGGGCACGAGCTGGATGTACAAGATCGCACAGCGCATCCGGGCCGGGGCCGGCCGCTCGCTCGACCTCGACATCCTCGCCGAAGTGACGGAGAACATGGGCATGATGCCCGGGCTGAGCATCTGCGGCCTGCCGGACGGGGCCGTGTTCCCGATCCGCACGGTGGTGAAGAAGTTCCGGGCCGAATTCGAGCGGCACATCGCCGCCCAGGCCACCGGAGCCGCCGCGGCGCACATCCGCAAGGTGAACCCCGCGGCCTACGAGCTGCCGATCCTGCACGGCCGTGCGCCGGCGAACGAGCGCGGGACCATGGCGTACGAGCATTACAGCGGATCGAGACAATAGTCGCGCGAAACTCGGTTGAGTCCATCGAGAATTTCGCCGCATTTGAATACGCAACGGGTGAACGATGCCCAAGATCATCATCGACGGGAAAGAAATCCAGTGCCGTGACGGCGTGGCTGTGCTTCAGGCGGCGCTCGATGCGGGGATCGAGGTCCCGCATTACTGCTACCACCCCGGCCTCAGCATCGTCGCGAGCTGCCGGCTTTGCCTGATGGAAATGAAGATGCCGCACCCCCAGACCAAGGAAATGGCCTGGGCGCCCAAGCTCTTCCCCTCCTGCCAGACCCCGGTCAAGGACGGGCTCGAGGTGCGTTTCGCGTCGCAGCCCGTCAAGCAGAACCAACAGCACGTGATGGAGTATTACCTGCTGAACCATCCGCTCGACTGCCCGGTCTGCGACAAGGCGGGCGAGTGCTACCTCCAGGACTACAGCGAGCGCTACGGCACCGGCGCCAGCCGCATGGTCGAGGAGAAATACAAGAATCCGAAGAAGGACATCGGCTCGCACACGCTGCTGTACCAGGACCGCTGCGTCCTGTGCACGCGATGCGTCCGCTTCTGCAACGAAATCGCCGGCTCGGGCGAGCTGGCCGTCGTCGAACGCGGCAGCCGCGGCGAAATTGATGTCTTCCCCGGCGTGCCGCTTGAGAATCCGCTTCAGGGCAACGTCGTCGACCTGTGCCCGGTCGGCTGCCTGATCGACAAGGAATTCCTATTCAAGCAGAGCGTCTGGTTGCTCGAAGGGCACGATTCGGTCTGCCCCGGCTGCGCCCGCGGCTGTTCGATCGTCGTCGACGAGAGCGACAACCGTGTCCGCCGCCTCCGCCCGCGATTCAACGAAAAGGTCAACGAATGGTGGATGTGCGACGAGGGCCGCTTCGGCTGGAAGTACGTCGAGCGCAACGACCGGCTCAACCGGCCGCGGCAGCGCCAGCACGCCGGCGGCGCGTGGTCGAACCTGCGCTGGGAAGATGCCGCGGACGAGATTCGTTCGCGAATCAGTGCCGTCCCTGGTGCGGCGGTCGCCGCCGTGCTCAGCCCCATGATGTCTTGCGAAGAGGCCTGGCTGCTGGCGACGTTCGTGCGAACGGCCGCGCCGGATGCGGCGCTGGTCGGCGGATTCGTGCCGCAGCGCGGCCAGGATCAGCGCTTCCCGCGGGGCTTCACGATCCTCGCCGAGAAGTGCCCGAACCGGCGCGGCATTGAGCGGATATTGAGCGGCGCCGGCGGCGACTGCATCGGATTCGACGAATTTCTGCGCCGCGCCGCCGACGGGCGTTATCGCGCCGCGATCGTGACGGGCGGCTATCCGCAGCCGTGGATCTCGGACGCCGGCGCGGCCGCGATGGGCAAGATTGGAACGCTGATCGTGCACGACCTGTTCGGCTCGCCGCTGGATGGCGCAGCGGCGATTCAGATACCGGGCGCGGCTTGGACGGAACGCGAAGGCAGCTTTATCAACGTTGATCGCGTCTTGCAGACGTTCAATCGGGCCTGCCGGCCGATCGACGGCGTGAAAACCGACGGCCAGTTATGGCATGAGCTCGAAGGCCAGAGTGGCCTGTACCGCGCATGCCGCACGCGTGAGCGGATGGCGGCCCTGATGCCCGAGTTCGCGACGCCATTCGCGCCGCGCGAGGAGCCGGAATACGCGCATTGATCAGCGCGGCGGCTTGGCAACGCCGCATTCGTAGCGTCGGACCTCCGAGTCCGACGACTACCCTGGCGATATCGGGGTGGTCCGGGCGTCCCGCCCGGGCATGACGACGGGCGAGACGCCCGTACCACCCGTGATGCGTGATTTCTGAACAGCTACACTAGCGTCGGACTCGGAGGTCCGACGCTACGAAATCACCGTCGGACTCGGAGGTCCGGCGCGACTATTGCTTCTGCAACGGACTGTCAGGCGGAAACAGCCGCCGAGGTTTCGGAATGCCCAGTTTTCTTCACTCGCCGACGGACAAGACGCCGACCCCGATCGATCGCATCATCCGGCATCGGGGCATCGTCCTGAATGGCTTCATTCTGCTTCTGCTGGTGCCGATCCCGCTGGCCTTCGCCGTTTGGAAGTTGGCGCCGGCGACGGTGCAGGCCGTGCTCAGCTCTCAATGGGCCGTCTCGCTGATCATGCTGGCGGTGTCGCTGCTGATCATCGTCCACATGTGCGCCGTGTGCATTCTGGCGGAGCGGAAACTGTCCGCCTACATCCAGGACCGGCTGGGGCCGAACCGCGTGGGCTGGGGCGGGATGCTTCAGCCGATCGCCGACGGCATCAAGTTCGTGCTCAAGGAAGAAGTGATCCCCGCCCGTGCTGAGAAGGCCATTTTTGTCGTCGCGCCGTGCCTGGCTTTCGCGGTTTCGCTGCTGGGCTTCGCGATCATCCCCTGGGCCGGCGAAATCACCTGGCCCTGGACCGACGCGAGCGGCAACCCCGTCACGGTCACCACGCAGGTCGCTTCGCTCGACATCGGCCTGCTCTACATGCTCGCGATCGGCTCGATCAGCGTTTACGGCGTCGTGCTTGCCGGCTGGGCCAGCAACAACAAGTACGCCCATTTCGGCGGCATGCGGGCCACGGCCCAGATGCTCAGCTACGAGGTGCCGCTGGGCTTGGGGCTGCTGGTGATCATCCTCTCTTCCGGCACGCTGCGGCTTGAGGAAATCGTCAATCAGCAGGCGACGACAGGCGTGTGGAACATCATGGCCCATCCCGTCGCGGCCTGCCTGGTTCTGGTCGCCGCGTTCGCCGAAACCAACCGCTCGCCGTTCGACCTGGCCGAATGCGAGCAGGAGCTGATCGCCGGCTTCCACACCGAATACAGCGCGATGAAATTCGCCCTGTTTTTCCTGGGCGAATACGCCCACATGGTGACGGCGTCGGCGTTCCTGACGGCGATCTTCCTCGGCGGATGGTCGCTCTGGCCGGGATACGACCCGCTGGCCGAAGTGCACACCTGGTGGGCGGCGCTGATCAAGTTCAACGTCTTCTGGGGCAAGGTGCTGGCGGTCATCGCGTTCTACATGCTCGTCCGCTGGACGCTGCCGCGATTCCGCTTCGATCAGCTCATGAGCATGGCCTGGAAAGGTCTCGTGCCGATCGGCATGGTCATGGTGATCATCGCGCTGGCGATGAACACGGTGGGCTTGCGGCCCGATCCGGCCAAGGGCTTCGCCGGCAACTTCGCCTACTTCGGCGCATCGCTGGCAATGAACGTCGTGGTGATCGTGGTCACGATGGCGATCGGGGCCCGCCGGCCGCCGGTCACCGGCCGCCAGCCGAACCTGCCGCCGGTGCAAGCGTAGCTCCGGGTTTTCGTAGCGTCGCGAAGCTGTAGCGTCGGACCTCCGAGTCCGACGGTCTGAACGTCGTCGGACTCGGAGGTCCGACGCTA
>JACRLV010000374.1 GCA_016235145.1 Planctomycetota bacterium | reverse complement strand
GAGGTCCGACGCTACGAAGGCGCCTGTTCGCGTATACTCCGTCGCATGTTCCAGCACGGATCGCTGCGGATCGAGGTCTTCTGCGACGAAATGTTCGGCGAGAACGGCTACCTCGTCTGGCACCAGGGCCGGCCGGAATGCTGGATCATCGACCCCGGGCTGCCGCCGGCGCCGGGCGAATTCCTCGCCGCGATTCAGCGCCTTGAACTCGCGCCGACGGCCATCGTCCTGACGCACGGCCATGCCGACCACATCGCCGGCGTCCGTCCGATCCGCGCGGCTCTCGGCCCGGTGCCGATCTGGTGTCCGCGCGGCGAGGCTGAATTGCTGGTCAGCGCCGAGGCGAATCTCTCCGCCTTCATCGGGATGCCGATCGTCGCCGAGCCCGCGGACAGGCTGCTCGACGCCGGCGAAACCGTGAATCTCGGCGAAGCCGCCTGGACGACGCGCGACGTCGCCGGCCATTCTCCCGGCGGGATGGCGTACGTGTGCCAAGCCCTGGGTGTGGCGTTTACGGGTGACGCCGTCTTCGCCGACTCGATCGGCCGCTACGACTTCCCGCACAGTTCGCACCGCCGCCTGATCGAGAACATCCGCGACAACGTGCTGACGCTGCCCGACGACATGATGATCTACTCCGGCCACGGCCCGCCGGCGACCGTCGGCCGAATCCGACAATCCAACAGAGTGCTGCAATGGGAACTGTCGAACCTGCGCGGTTGACCGCTCGCCGCGCGCGGCTGGGGTTCTGGATTGTCTCGGCGATTCTCCTGATCGCCGCCGGCTGTGCCGGCCGCAAGGCCGTGATCGATGCGTTTCCAGTCGGCGCGATGGCGTCGCCGTGGATTCTCGACGCCGCCCCCTGGAGCGGCACGTTCGACCAGGCCGCGTCCGCGCTCGGCGATGATGCGAGCGGCTGGCGGACGTTCTCGCCCAACCACGTTTGGCTCGGCAGCTATCACCACGAATCCCGCGCGCGCAACCGCCTGACCGCGCGCATCTTTTCATTCGACAATGCGGACGCGGCGAGTCGGGCGTTCGAGCATTTCCGGCCGCCGCTGGCCAAGGAGTTCAAAGCCGGCGACGGCGGATGCTGGACCGACGACGGCGTGACGTTCCGCTGGGGCAAGCTGGTTGTTGAGGTCTTCGGCAGCAATCCGAACGAGGTCTCGATCCCCGAACAGGCGGTTTATCTCGTCGCATTCATCGAAAAACGCATGGCGGCGGACCTGCCGGAGAATCCGAAATGAACCGGACGCGCGGCCATCTGGGCTTGCCGGCGGCGCTGCTCGTTCTCTCGTCGGTCCTGGCGCTGTCGGCATGCGACCGCCGGACAACACACCAGACGCCGAATGGCGTGCCGGCTTCCCAGCCGACGCTACGCCAGGCGAACTACCCCGATCGCGTGATGTTTCCGGAAATCGACGAAGCCGAACGGAACTCCCCGGCGATGCGCATTGTGTCGCTGTCGCCCGCGGCGACGGAAATCTGCTGTGCGCTGGGTCTGCGGGCGGCGTTGGTCGGCCGCACCTCATACTGCGTCTACCCGCCGGAGGTGAGTGCGGTCGAGATCGTCGGCACTCTCCTCGACGTGCGTGCTGAAACGCTGCTGCAACGGAAGCCCGATCTCGTGCTCTTTTCGGGGACGAGCCGGTCGCAGGTCGAGCGTCTCGAACCGCTGAAGCTGAAGATGGAATCGCTGCCCGACAGCAGCCTCGCCGACGTTTTCGCGGCGATCCGCCGAGCCGGCGAACTGACCGGCCGCCCGCGCACGGCGGAGACGCTCTGCCGGAATCTCGATCAGGACATCGCACAAATCGTCAATCACGTTGCGAAAAGCAAGGGCCGCCGGGTCTTGGTCGCGATCGAACCGCTGGCCGATCCGCCGCGGGCGCCGCACGTCGCCGGCAAAGGGTCGTTCTTTGACGAATTGCTCCGGCGTGCGGGCTATGTCAACATCGTCGACAGCCCGGCGGCGTTCGCACCACTGTCGCTGGAGGCGATCGCCCGTGCCGATCCGGACGTGATCATTGAACTGGCCGCCAGCGCAAATGACCGCCCCGAGGGCGATGCGGGCGCCCTCGCGGCGTGGCGCAACATCGGCCAATTGAAAGCCATTCGCCGGCACAGCGTTCGCGTGCTGACGGGTCAGGAATTCTTTCTGCCCGGGCCGCGCGTCCCGCTGCTGCTGGAGCGGATGTGCGAGGCGATCGAGAGAGACGCCGATGAATGACCGTGCCGCCTCCATCGCAACCGCGATTCGCACGGCGTGGACGCTCGAATGCCGTTCCCTGGTCGTCGCCGCCCGCCCACGCACCCTGCTCCACGACATCAACCTCCGCATTCAATCCGGCGAGTGCGTATTCATCATCGGCCCCAACGGCGCCGGCAAGACCACGCTCCTGCACGCCCTGCTCGGTATTCGCCGCCCAAACGCCGGCACGGTCAGCTTGAACGGCGTCGAGCTGCACCGCCTCTCCGCCCGGCGGCGCGGGCAATTCGCCGCGTACGTCCCGCAGACGCTGGAGCACGCACCGCAACTTTCCGTGCGTGAA
The DNA here is from genome assembly GCA_016235145.1 of Planctomycetota bacterium. GTDB lineage: Bacteria > Planctomycetota > Phycisphaerae > UBA1845 > Fen-1342 > JACRLV01. Next base: position 4,386 of record JACRLV010000374.1, on the reverse strand, counting down.
GTGGTCTCCACCGGGCGCTTCCCGCACCTGCCGCCGCTCCGGCCGCTCTCGCGCGAAGACGAGCGGATCGTCAGCACTGCGCTGGACGTCTGCGGCCTGGCCGCGCTGGCGGAACGGCCGTTCCCGACCATCAGCGGCGGGGAGCGGCAAAAGACGCTCTTGGCCGCCGCTTTGGCCCAGGCCGCGCCGTCCCTTTTTCTGGACGAGCCCGACACCGCACTCGATCCGGCGTATCAGATTGAACTCGTGCGAATTCTCCAGCGAATCCGGGCGGAGGGCCGAACGCTGGTCATCGTCAGCCACGACCTTCAGTTTCCGGCAGCGCTCGGCGGCCGCGTGATTGCGATGCGGGCCGGGCGTCTGGCCGCGGACGGGCCGGCCGCCGAAATACTCGATCCGACGATTCTCAACAGCGTGTACGGAACGACGTTCGAGACGGCGATGACGCCGTCCGGACGGCGGTTGGTGATTCCTCACTGGTAGCTTCCGGACGTTCACACAAACACGGCGTTGCGCCCTACAATCCCGATCTGGGGCCGCTTAACCGACGGGTTGCGTCTTCCCAGAGCGGTGCTCACGCGAGCCGAGACGGATGAAAACACGCAACCAGGATTTTCTGCTCGGGCTGGTCGTGCTGATCTGCCTGGCCGTTTTCGTCGGCACGTTCCTGTACGTCTTTCCGCGCTACGCCGGCCCGACCAAGACCATCACCGTGCACTTCCGCCACGAAGAAGGCGTGGCGCCGCTCAAGAAAGGCTGCCCGGTGACGCTCGCCGGTGCGATGCAGGTCGGAAAGGTGACCGGCCTCAGGCGATCCATGGTGCAGAATAACAAGCCGGGCCTGCCGCCGACGCAGCTGCTGATTCTGGTGGAAGCATCGATCGACGCGGACCTGACCCTTTATCAAGACTGCCAGATTTCAACAGACCAACCTCCGGTCGGGGGTGGCGGCACGTTGGTAATCCTCAGCGTCGGTACGCCCGAAAAGGGAACGATCACCAGCGAAGTCATCGACGGGCTTCCGCCGCAGAGCTTCGCGGCGGCGATCAGCGGCCTTTCGAGACGCCTGCTCGCGCCGGACGGGCTCGTGGACAAGCTCAGCTACACGCTCGACGAAAAGGCCGAAGGCTCGCTGGTCAACAAGCTGTCGAACAGCCTGTCCGACCTCAACGCGATGACGGCGGACTTGCGAACGCAACTCAGCGCTCGCGAGGAAAAGACGCTCATGAACAAGCTCCACCTGATCTTCGACGACTTCGCGTCGATCACGGCGGAGCTGCGCGCGCAGATGCAGACCGAGAACACCGCCGGCCTGCTGGCCAAGGTCAACGCCGCGGTGGACGTGCTCTCCACGGCGATGCGCGAAGCCGGCGACATCCTGCACGAAAACCGGCCGGCGATCGCCAGCACCGTCGGAAGCATCGAGAGTGTGACGCGAACGCTCGACGTCGAGATCATGGCGAAGCTGAAGCGCGATTTCGATCGCGACGATCCGAGCTCGCTGCTCGGCAAGCTCCACGTCGCCATGAGCGAGCTGAACACGTCAATGAAGAACATCGCCGAGACGACCGACTCCGCCCGCAGTTTCGTCGTCGCGAATCGACCGGCCCTGGACCGCATGACGGAGAATCTGAAAGCCGTCAGCGACCAGATGCGCACCGCCGTGCAGGAGCTTGCGCTCCGTCCGTGGCGGCTTTTCCAGCCGCCGGGCTCGGAGCTGAAGCGCCTCGACGTGTTTGAGGCCGCCCGCAATTTCTCCGAGGCCGCGACGCTGCTCGACGACGCCTCGGCCCGGCTCGAGGCGGTGGTTACGGCGTCGGCCGGCGGCGGGCGCAATGTCGCGAACGAATCGGAAATCCGCGAAATCCAGAGCTCGCTCCAAAAAGCCTTCGAGCGCTATCGCATCGCGGAAGACGTCTTGTTCGAGAAGCTGAAATAGACCCAGTTGAGGGCGCCGTGGCGGCGAAAACGGGCACGATCCACGACATCATCATCGCCGGCGCAGGCGCCGCCGGCCTTTCGGCGTGCGTCGGGGCACGCGCCCGAGAGGCCACTGTCGGCGTGCTCGAGCCGCCCCGCCGCGATCAGGTCCAGTCGCCGCTGCTGTGGATCAGCCCCGCCGCTGTCGCGGTCGCCGGCGAGCTTGGCGTTGACGCCCGCGCCGCGAAGGCGGTTTCGATCACCGGCCTGCGCGTGTTCTCCGCCGACCTGAAGAAGAACGCCGCGATCAACGACAAGGACATCGCATTGTGGGCTGTCGAACGCCGCTCTTTTCTGGCGGCCCTGCGAAAGAAGGCCGCGGCGGCGGGCGCGACATTTGTCGAAGGCGAAGCGACGGCGGTCGCACTGGGCGAGGATCGCGTGACGCTCACCATCGGCGACGGGCGGACGCTGGTCGGCCGCGTCCTGCTGATCGCCGACGGACTGAACTCCCCGACCGCCCGTTTGGCGAACATCCCGACCGCGGGGCGATCGCCGGATCTGGCCCTGTTCTTGGCGGCACACGGCCCGGGCATGAAAGGCAACGCCGGTCTCGACGTCGCAATCGGCGCGGGCAAGCAAGCGCAGATCATGACGATCGTGCGTTCCGGCGCGCAGACCCATGTGACGCTCGTGGCGCGGCTTCGCCCCGATGCGGCCGGAAAGGCCTTCAGCGATGCGTGTGCGGCCGCGACCGCCGCCGGTTTGCTGCCGCAATCGCTCTCCGCCCCCGCCACAGGCCCGATCGCGCTCGGCACAGCGCTGGACGTTGAATCCCACGTGGGCAAGCGAACCCTGCTCATCGGCGACGCCGGCGGATTCGTCAGCGCCTTCAGCGCCGAAGGCGTCTATCCGGCGATGCGCTCCGGCCTGATCGCCGCCGAGGTTGCGGCGCGGGCCATCAAGAGCCGTTGGGTGCAGGACGAGTTGGCGACGTTCGGCGAGGCGTGGCGGACGGCGCTGGCGGACTACATGCGCATGCCGAATACCGATTTGTCGCTGCTGATGCCGCTGGTTTTCAATAATGCCCAACTGTCCGCACGCGTGGCACGGGCGTTCGTGCTGGGACAGCAGTTCTAGAATCACTCGCGAGGAATCGTGGCCCAGGATTGGAGCAAGCTGACCGTACTTACCTACCCGGACGCCCGGCTGCGAAAGCGCTGCGCGCCGGCCAAGTCGTTCGACGCGGACCTCGCCTCGCTCGCCAAGCGAATGCTCGAGTTGATGCGCGAACACCGCGGAATCGGGCTGGCTGCGGCGCAAGTGGGCGTGAACGTCCGGCTTTTCGTCATGAACCCGACCGACGAACCGGCAAACGACAAGGTCTACGTCAACCCAGAGCTGCGCGACCTGGTCGGCGGCAAGGAAGATGAGGAAGGCTGCCTGTCGCTGCCGGAGATTCGCGTGCAGGTCCGCCGCGCCACGCGGGCCCGGCTGGTCGCTTATGACGTCAGCGGCAATCCGGTCGAAGTCGAAGACTCCGATCTTGTCGCACGGGTCTGGCAGCACGAGATCGACCACCTCGACGGCGTGCTGATCATCGACCGCATGGGCCCCAGCGATGCAATCGCCACGCGCAAACAACTGAAGGAACTCTCCGCCAAGGCGAAGTCCGTCGCTGGAAAGAAGAAGTGATCGCCGCGTCGTTCGACGAGTTGCAACGATGAAGATCGCATTCCTTGGCACAGGCGATTTCGCCGTCCCCGCGTTACTGGCGCCGCGGCCCGATCGGCATCGCGTGCTGTGCGCGATCAGTCAGCCCGACCGCCCCGCGGGCCGCGGACGAACAATCCAGCCCACGCCGGTGCATCTGGCCGCGGACGCGCACCAGATCGAGCATTTCCAGACCACGGACATCAACACCGACGCGGTCGTGCTCGAGCGGCTGGCCGAGGCGGATCTCGCGATCGTCGCGGCCTTCGGGCAAAAGCTCGCGGCCGATACGCTCCGGCGGCCGCGTCTGGGCTGCGTCAACATCCACGCCTCGCTGCTTCCGAAGTATCGCGGCGCCGCGCCCTACCAGTGGGCGGTGATCAACGGCGACGAAACGACCGGCGTGACGATTTTTCAGATCGATGAGCAATGGGACGCCGGCCCGATCTGGGGCGTGCGATCGACGCCCATCGGCGAAACCGAGACCGCAGACGAGCTTTCCGATCGGCTCGCGGCCATCGGCGCGGAGCTGCTCGTCGATTTCCTCAGCAAGCTCGAAGCCCGCGAGGCGACTCCGATGCCGCAGAGCGCCTCCGCGGCGACCCGCGCCCCGAAGCTCAAGAAATCCGACGGCACGGTTGATTGGTCGCGCGACGCCCGCAGCGTCGTCCGGCGGATCAACGGACTATGGTCATGGCCGGCCGCGAACGTGCGGTTCATCGCCGCCGGCGGAAAGGCGGAGTTGGTGCAGCT
>JACRLV010000358.1 GCA_016235145.1 Planctomycetota bacterium | reverse complement strand
GGATCGAGAACCGCTTCGACCTGCGGCACGCCGCGCTGCACCGCCATGCGATCGAGGATCTTTCGCTCGTCGACGGCGCTGGGATAATCGACGATCAGCTTGAGCATGAAGCGGTCGTCCTGGGCCTCGGGCAGCGGATAGGGTCCTTCCTGCTCGATCGGATTCTGCGTCGCCAGCACCAGGAACGGCTCGTCGAGCCGGAAGGTTTCCTGGCCGATCGTGACCTGCCGCTCCTGCATCGCTTCGAGCAGCGCGCTTTGCACCTTCGCCGGGGCGCGGTTGATTTCGTCCGCCAGCACCAGGTTCGAGAAGATTGGCCCGCGCTTGACCGCGAACGTGCCGTCTTTCGGCTGGAAAACCATCGTGCCGATGATGTCGGCGGGCAGCAGGTCGGGCGTGAACTGGATGCGCTGAAACTTCGTGCGTATCGACCGCGCCAGCGACGCGACCGCCGTCGTCTTCGCCAAGCCCGGCACACCTTCGAGCAGGATGTGCCCGTTAGCCAGCAGTCCGACCAGCATCTTCTTGAGCAGATCCTCCTGCCCGACGATCACGCGACGGATCTCGGTCGTCAGCCGCTCGAACTGCTGGGCATGCCGCCGAACCAACTCCCCGATTCGTTGCACTTCAGAATGCGTTGTTGTCATTCGCTGCTACCAGTTGCTGGGATCAAACATCGTCCGACCCGCCTCGCGAACAAGGGAAGCTAACCGCGCCCGCTGCACGGTTCAACATCCGCCCGAAAACCGTAGAAAACACAGACGCTCAGGCCGATCTGGGCCCGTCAGAAATTGGGTCGCGGCAACCCACGTCCAGGTCTGCTCATACCGCGGCGAGCAGCCGATCGCTCACAACCGCCGGAACCGAGAAGATATAGAAGCTGCCATACGTGGCGGAACGGTCGACAGCGAAAAGCTCTGCCGCCAGTTCGCTGTGCGGCTGGAGGTGCTCCCGCACCCATTCCGGCGGCTCGAACTGGTAGCTTCCCGACCGGTAAATGAGCGTCGCGCCGGGCTTGGCCGCGCGCAGAATGCTCTTCCACGTCGCGTTCAGCGCGTCCGTGTTCATCCAGTCCATGATGTCCAGCAGATTGAACTTGTCGATCGACGCCGGCGGCAGCGTGTCGAGATAGGGGCCCAGCCAGCCGTTGACCACCAGCACGCGGTTCAGAGTTCTCCGGAGAATCTCGAAATTCTCGTCGAGCAAATACGGCGGGACGCGGTTGTCGCGAAACTTGCCCGTGGCCGTGACGCTGAGAAAGTAGTTGTCGTAAATGGGCACCTTGGTCAGCACGTATTCAATTCGCTCGCGGACGAAGTCGTAGATGCCGTGCCGCCCATCGACGAGCTTGAGCTGTCGCGGGTGTACGCCGCACAGGAACATGAACCAGCGCGACTCGCACAGCCAGCGCGTCCACGGCCCCCAGAAGCGCGGCGCGACGTATTGGTCGTACCAGATCTTCTGTTCTTCGAGGGTGCGCAGCTCGAAGAACTCCTCGGTCTGCTGGCGGCTGATGCCCAGCCGCGGCAGCAGGAAACGCACGATGCGGGCGGCGAAGCCCATCTTGCCGTAGTTGTACAGACCGCGGCGGGCCATCTTGAGGTTCTTGTCCCAGAATTCCTGCGACCGCCGCGAAAGGCGTCCGCGCAATTGCGAACGGTAGACGCGGTCGATCACCGTCGGTCGGCGGGCGGCGAAGATGTCGAAGAATTCTTCGTGGCTGAGCGTGGCGATCGCGGCGAGCTTCAGCTCGAGAATCGCGTTCTGGGCCGGATTGCCGTCGATCGAGATGAGCTGCCTGGGCGTCTGGCAGAGAAAATTCAGCGGGTTGCAGCCGGCGGACGTGATGGAAATGACGGTGTCGCGATCGGTGAGGTTGAACGCCCGCCGGTCCATCTCCGGGTCTTCCCACGACATGTTGAACACAATGCCGCGAAAAACGACGCGCTCGAGCCATCCGCGATTCTTGGGAACCGGCATGTCCAGTACGGGGACCATCTACGAACCCTGCTTCTGCCCAACGGCGGTGAAATTGTAGCCCCCGAACCAATCGAAGACCTCGAGCGACGGAAACGACTTGCGCAGCGTCTCAACGTACGGCCGCAGCGTCTCGACGTGATTGGCCCGCAGCCAGCCGCGCATCACGGCGCCCAGCGGCCCCCAACCCGCGAAACGGCCGAAATCCAGCACCACCAGCCGCCCGCCGGGCTTAAGGTGCTCGCCGGCGCACTGAATCGCCCGCGGCCAGTCGGGAATCATCGTGAGGCTGTAGGCGAAAAGTATGCCGTCGAATTTCGTGCCGAGCCGAAGCTGCGTCGCATCGCCCTGCACCAGTTCGACGTTTGTCCAGCCGCGCGCCCGAACGCGTTTTTCCGCCTGGCGCAGCATGTCCGCCGAAAAATCGAGCCCGACCACGCGGCCGCGCCGGGCGTCGAGCTGCTCCAGTACATACGGGAAATTGAGCCCGGTGCCGCAGCCGATCTCCAGCACGGTGCAGTCCGGGCGGAGTCCCAGCCGCTGCGCCGCCCGGCGACGGCCATGCAGAATCATCCAGCGCGTACTGTCATAGAAGTACGCGTGATACCGATAGAACCGTTGCACCGCGGAATGGGCCAAATCGCCGCCTCGGTTTCGCCGCCGAACTAGGCCGCCACATTCGGGCCGCGCCTGTGGACCCCTATGGTGCGGTGAATGCGTTTGCCGGTCAAATACCGTGCGCGGGGGATTGGGGCTCGGGACGCGTGACGGTCTTCGCCTGGTCTAATGCTGCATCAAGCACAATCATGCGCATTGGTTGGCGCGGCGATTTCCGCACAACGTGGCCCGGGGCGTGCAGGCGCCGATTGGGCTTGGCGAGAGAGCGCGGCCGCGCTATTGACGACGGCGGCGCCGGCGACGCCGGTCCGGCGACTCGAAATTGGGGCTCGATGACGAATCGCGTTTCGAACGACGAGACTCGCGGACGCACGTCCGGGCCGAGTGCGGTGAGCAGCTTCGTCTCGCGCGGCAGACCGGATGCATGTCGGTCTACCCAATAATTGCGGCCTATCCGTCCGACTGTGCAACAATGCGGTGAATCGGTTCGTGCCGAGGTGAAATCGAAGCCTGAAAAGTGCACTGGCGTGCAGGAAACGTCATTGGCCTGCGAACCAGTGGGCGGTAAGGGACTCGAACCCCTGACCCCCTCGGTGTAAACGAGGTGCTCTAGCCGACTGAGCTAACCGCCCGCACCCGGCGCCTTCCGCCGATCCGGTGCTCCGACCAGGCTGGCGTGGCGACGCGTACAGATGATGATGCTAGCGGGTTTCCGGTCAAATTCCGAGTCGCGAACTGCTTCGGCAGAACCCGCGTCGCCGGGCCGTGGGCTCGCCGCCGGTGGAGTGTCGTTCTTATGAGACCAGCCCGGCCGGCGGCGTCTACCGGATGAACGCACAGTTTTTTTCGGGCAGGAATGGAAAACGAAAGGGGCACCGGCCTAGGATTCTACGGGCGGAGCTTGTGCCTCGCCTTGGGCTCGTCCTGCGGGCCTGATTCGAACGCTCTCCGGGGGGCGGTGTCGTTGTACCGGGGAGGCAACCTGCCGAGGGGAAGGCTGGTGAGTTCCGCTGCGCGGTATGTGCGAAGGGGAATCTGCCGGCGTGTTTCCCTGCGGTGTTTGGGATGTGGTTGAAGGGCCCGGGTGCGAGTGCCCCGGGTGTTGTGGGTTTTTCGGCTGGCCGACTTTCCGTCACCGGCGAGGAAGTTGCGGCCAACCTCTGTCGGAGTCGATGGAAGGCCGATAAGATCGGCCTCCAAGCGGATCAAAACGATCGGCTTCCCTTTGTCCAGCGGAACAAATGCCGGGCTCCCCCATCCGACTGTTACTAGTCGGGCGGCATCGCGGATCAAGGTGCAAGCCGGTCGTTCTTTTTTTCCCCATCCATGAAGGCGCGAATCTGCTCGATCGCCAGTGTGTGCGCGATCACCGCGCCGGAGGCGGATTCCGACGTGCGCAATGATTCCACAGTGCGTGCCTGCGCGGCGTCGAACGGTCCGATCGATGTCCGCCGCAAGCTTGTCAGACAGCCGCCGGTTCCGAGCGACAGTCCGATATCGCGGATAACGGCTCGTACGTACGTCCCCCGGCCGCAGGACATCGCAAAGTCCAGCTCCGGCCAGGCGTAGCGAAGCACTTCGATCGCGTAGATGTCCACCGGTCGTGCGGCAAGTTCCGGCGGCTTGCCCGCGCGCTCCAGCTTGTACGCCGCACGGCCGCCGATCTTGATCGCGCTGACGGCGGGCGGCACCTGAAGAATGCGTCCTTTCTGGGCGGCGACCGCGAATCGGATTTGCTCATCGCTTGGCGGCGCGGCGACCGGGATCGGCGTCATCTCGCGATCGGCATCGAAGCTGGAGCTGGTGACATCAAGGCGGGCGGAGGCCACGTAGGTTTTTTGCAGCCCCATGAGCTGCTCGACCAGCTTCGTCGAGCGGCCGAGGCAGATCAGCAGGACGCCGGTCGCCATCGGATCGAGCGAGCCGGCGTGGCCGCTTTTCTTCTGGCCCAGAATCTTTCGGACGGCGTAGAGCGCTTTGGCGCTGGTGATTCCGGAGTGCTTGTCGAGAACCAGCAGTCCATCCATAGCAGAATTAACCCGGACGATCATGGTTCGAAGGCGACGCCCGCAAGCGGCATTTCGTAGCGTCGGACCTCCGAGTCCGACGAATTTTC
>JACRLV010000131.1:20658-44740 GCA_016235145.1 Planctomycetota bacterium | reverse complement strand
GACCGGACCCACCAGACTTGCGCCTGGTCGTCGTCCCCGTACGCATTGTCCGGGTACTCCGTGTCCAGCGCCGAGCAAAACGCGAGTGTGATGTGCTGGCCGGTTTGAAGCGTCGGAAGCGCGAACGTCGGCGAGCGAAGAATGCCGGAAACGCGCACCCCGGTATTGAACGTGCATGTGGAATCCTGCCCGAAATATTCCCACGTGCCGCCGCCGCAGGCGCCCGTTGGAAGGCACGCCGTCGACGTCAAGTGCCACAGGCCGGTCGTGCTCCACCCGGTCGGCAGTCCCGCCTCGAAATCTGCCGCCAGGAGATCGGCATTCTCGATCACGCCGACGCGCGTCGTCAGCCAGGAACTCGGTGCATTTGCCGGGTAGCGAACTGTACTCCCGCCATCGCCGGTCGCGGAAACGTAGAACTGCGGCGTGTCGGTGCAGCGGAATCCCGGAAGCGGGGCGAGATAGTCGGCTCCTGAAACGTGTTCGAGCGGCATGGTCTCAAACGCCGCGCCGGCCGACGTGCGTACCCACAGCGTCTCGGAGCCGGGCACGATCGCCTCTTCGCCGGCGACGATCCGCACCGGCACTTGATAGACCTGCTGCGGTGCAACCTGCGGCGGCACGTCATTCGGCAACGTTATCGTCAGCGGCGGGGCCGGGGAATACACGATCGTGCCGGTCTGTCCGCCGAGCCAGAACCGTCCGCTCGGCCGCGCGTGGAGCGCGGCGAACCAGTCCTCGAACTGAGGATTGAGATTCGTGCGGGTCCATGTCGCCCCGCCGTTGGTCGATTTCTTGTAGAAGTATCTGTATGCGCTGTTGTCGTAGCCAACAACCATGACGTCGGTCGGACTGGTCATCGAGACCTTGAAGTAGATTTCGTTCTGTGGATAGGCCAACGGCGTCCAGGATGCGCCGCCATTCGTCGATTTCGCCATGTAGCCATACCAGCCGACGACGAAGCCATTATTCGCATCCACAAAGTCCAGGTCGTTGAGGGTGTACACCTCGCCCGGCAGCGTCAGCCAGTTGAAATTCTCGCCCCCATCCGTTGATCGATAGATGCGATTGCCCGCGGTAATCATCCAGACCAGGCTGTCCCGCGCGTCGATCGCGGCGATCGATCCCAGCACGCTGGGAATCGGCCACCACGAGTATCCGCCGTCGAAAGTCGCAAATGCGCTGTAGATGCCGTAGAAGCCGCCCAGATACCCGTTCAGCGCGTCGACCATGTGGATGTCGCGAATCTCGAAATCGGCATTGAAATCAGGTTGGTTCGGCCACCCGAAGTTGTACCAGCTTTGCCCGCCGTCTTCGGTGCGAAAGAGGATGCCGCCCGCTCCGCCGGCGAGAATCAGGTTCCGATCGACCGCGTCAACCGTACGGAAGCCCTCTTCGCGTCCGAAGACGATCCCGGTTTCGCGAAGCCGCGTAACCGGCCATGTCCGTCCGCGATCGTCCGTCCTGAATACAAATCCACGGTGCGTGACTGCAACGCCGAAGTCCTCGTCGGCGAAGTCGATGTCGGTCACTTCGTCGCCGCAGCCGTTGTTCATGAGCTGCCAGCTATAGCCGCCATCCGTCGTCCGGTACGTGATTCCGCCTTGACCGACCACCCAGCCGTTCATCTCATCGAAGAAAGACACAGCCCACGACGCCGGCAGCACGCCGATGCCCACGACCATCTGCGCCCATGAATATCCGAGGTCGGAGCTGACCCAGATGTCGCCGCCGGTGCTCACGCCGGCAAGCGTGGAACTGTTTCCCGCACGCGCCACTTCCGCAAGGCCGGTCTCCAACCCGGACGAGACGACGTACCAGCTCAACCCGGCGTCATCGGATCGGAGCACGTCTAAGCCTCCCACGGAAATTGCGGTGGAACTGTCCAGCCAAAGCACGTCATTGGATCCGAGGTCCGACGCAAGCGTCCACGTGCGGCCGCCGTCGTCGGTGCGATAAACGCCGCCGTCATGCCAAGGCGTACTGCGTATGCCCGCCGCCAGCCCGACGTTTTCGTCGCGGAAATCCATGCCGAACACGATCGGCGCGTCGGGATAGCCGCTGCGCAGCTCCCATGTTGCGCCGCCGTCCGGCGTCCAGGTGAATGCTCCGTTGTAGCCGGCGAATCCCGTCGTCGGGGTGACAAAATCGAGGTCGCGAACCGAGCCGGAGAGCATGCTCGCCATGGGGGTCCAGGTCGCCCCGCCATCCGTCGTGCGGTAGGCGTCCTGGTTGTTGCCGGCGACGTACCCATGCTGGGAATCAGCGAACCGGATGGTGTAGAACGGATCGGTGCTGTACCCGGTCGCCATTCTCGTAACCCAAGTCGTCCCGCCGTCGAACGTCTCCAACAAGTGGTGGTTCTCACCGACGACGAAACCGTGCGCAGGCGACGTGAACGCGACGCCGCCCAGGTTTCGCCCGGTTGGGCTCGGCGACTGCCGAACCAGTTGGGCCTCGGCCGCGCCGACCAGCGCGAGCGTTGCCGCGATGGCTCGGGCGTCCAGCAGAACCCCATGCGCAAGCGTGCGGGGCTTCATTCTGGCGGTGGGCCGCATTCTGAGGTTGCCCCCGCTGGTTCTGATCGCAACGACTCGTGCGCAGTTTCGAAGAACCGAGCCACTCATTCTATTCATGACTCATTCCACAAACTCGCGTCCTTCACGCTCGCGATTGCTGGTTCAGACTGACCGATCGTCGTGCCGCCATTACGCGCCGAAATTCGCCAGCAACAAGGCCAGGTCCGCCAGTTCGATGCATCCGCTGCCGTCGAAATCAGCGCCGCCCACGAACGCCGGCTCGCCCTGGCATGCTCCGAAAGAGGAAAGCAGCAGCGCGAGGTCCGTCAGGTCCACGTCGCCGTCGCCGTCCACGTCCCCGGGAGCGTCGAAGAGCGGCGTCAGAATGAACGCCCGGCGGGACGGATCCGCCGGAAAGTGGCCGTTGGCGCCGGTGGCGATGATCTGTCCGCGATCGTTGATGGCCCGCGCGCCGGAAATGCGCGAGAAATAGGCGGGTTCCTCGACGACGGCTTGCAGGTCGGCGATCAGGCCGCGCTGCGGGCTGTAGACCCAACTGTAATAGTCGCTGTTGCTCTGCCAGGTGCGCCAACCCACCACCTCGCCACGCTCGTTGATTCCGGAAGCGACGGCCTGGAAGAGGCCGATGTCGATCAGGCCGGCGTCGGCGGCGTTCACGGCGTGTGAGGTTCGGTGCCCACTGCTGGAAATGTAAATGCTGCTGCCCGCGATCTCGTTCGACTCGTTGATCGAATATCCGAAGGACAGCGACGTGCCTGGCAACATCCCACGGTCGCTGACCAGGCCTGTTCGCATATCCCAGGTCTGAATGCCGACCGCCGGCTCACCCGCGCGAATTCCCCCGGAAATCACGCCGGCGTCGTTGATCGCGTAAAACTCAGCCTGCTGGCCGGAAACGACGTTGACCATTCCCGTCGCGGGCGACCAGTAGAAATTGGTATACGGATCCAGCGGACCATAGCCGGTTGCCGTGCCGACGATCTCGGTGTTGTTGTTGACGGCGGCAGGCAGGCAGCCGTCATAGCCCGGGAGCGTGCCGAGCATCGTGTACTGACCGTTGCGAAAGAGCCATCCGACCATGTGCGACCCGCCGGATTGGCCGCAATAGCCGATGATTTCCCCCAGATCGTTGATGGCCACCGCCGTGCTGCTGCGCGATTCCTGTCCCGGAACCGGCGGCAAGGCGCGCAGCCCGTTTGCGGCGTCCCAGATGAACGCGCGATAGACGGACCCACTGTGCCCGATGCCGACGACCTCGCCGCGGTTGTTCAACCCCAGTGGATAGGTCATGTAGGTGTAGCCCGGCAGGCGGCCGAGATCGGTGACACGATACTGCGGTTGCGCGGCGGCTGAGCCCGCGAACGCGACAAACATCGCAACCCAGAGAACGAGAGACTTCATCCGAATTTCCTCAACTTGCGAGACCAGGATCGCGTTCGCACACACGCACGTACGCGCATAACCGCTCCATACCGGCGGCATGCCGGCCGCCGGCGGAGTTCACGTCCCAAACGCAGCCAGCAATATCGCCAGGTCGCCCAGCTCGATGCAGCCGCTGGCGTCGAAATCCGCCGCTTCATTGAAGCCGGCGTCACCGGAGCAGGAGCCAAACGCGCTGAGCAGCAGCGCCAGGTCCGCGATGTCCACGTCTCCGTCGCCGTCCACGTCGCCGGAAAGTGCGGCTTGGCCCAGCGAGATCGCGTACAAGTAGCTATGTCCCACGCCGTCGCCGGCGACGTAGGTTGTGACGTACGCCGTATCGCCGTTGCGGCTGAATGCCGGATGGACGGTTCGCGCGAATTGCGGCAGACCCTGCTCGGGCTCCAGGTCGACTTGCCATAGCAGCGTCCCGTCGGCGGTGTCGTAGCCGCGGAACCAGCCGACGTTCGTGGAGCCGGTATTCGTCCAGCCGCCGGCAATCAGCACCCGGTTGTCGGGCGAAACGCCGAGCGAGTCGGCGAACAGGAAGTCGGTGGCCCTGCTGCCGAGAATCCAGCGTGTCGAGCCGTCGGGTTGCGTCGACCAGAGTTGAACGCCGTAGACGTCCCCGGCGTAGATGGCGCCGTCTGGTCCGACAGCGGGCGTGGTGAGCATCTGCGCGCCGTCGGGGTGCGGAACGACCCAATCATCGGTTCCGTCTGGATTCAACGCCGCGAGACTCCCCTGGCCCCAGCGGTAGACGAGCCGACTATCGGGGAGCGTGCGCGGATTGGACGACGGTCCGCCTCCAATGCCGGTGTTCGCGCGTGTCCACTGGAAGTTTCCGTCCAGGTCGTAGGTGTAGGTGCTAATCCAGGGACCGCTTCTAATGTGGTGGATGCCGGCGAAGAAGCGATCGGGGCCGAACCGGATTTCATCCAGGCCCTCGTAGAGGCCGCTGATCGTCGGGTCGTACGGGTCAGACCAGCGCAGATTGCCGTCCGCATCCAGTGAATAGAACCCAAGCCCCCTCCCGTCGCTCATCGGCTCATCCACGGCGTAGATGTTGCCATCGGGACCGATGCTCGGCCCGCTGATGATCCAGGAGCCCGTGTTGAACGCCCACCGGAGGCTGCCGTCGGCGTTGACGGCGCTCACACCGGACGCCCCGACACCGGTGTAGATCGTGCCGTCGGCGGCGAAGACGATTGGCCAGTGACTGGCCGCTGCGCCAAGGTCAAGCGACCAGATGAGAGATCCGTTTGGGCTGATGGCGTAGAGATTGCCGGCGAAATTCGTGGTGTAAACGCGGCCATCGGCGCCGACGCCGACAAATTTGCCCGACCAGTTCGTGGGTATCTCGAAGCGCCAGCGGACCTGCCCGCCGGCGACGGCGCCCGCGGCGCCGTTCAAAAACAAGGTCGCGAGCAGCACGCGCCGAATCCAGAGATGTGCGGTCATGTCAATCTCCTTATGCGCCGAAGTTCGACAACAACACCGCCAGATCACTCAAGTCTACACACCCGCTCGCGTCGAAATCCGCAGCGGGGTTGAAGGTCCGATCGCCCGCGCAGGTTCCAAACGCGCTCAGCAGCAGCGCCAGGTCGTTAATGTCCACGTCGCCGTCGCCGTCCACGTCGCCTTGGCGATCGCTCACCAGGTGCGCCGTGAAGGTGGTCAGTGTCCCCGACCACTGCCGACCGGCTGTCCACAGGTCGCAGGGACCCGCGGCGCCGACTCCCGTGAGGCTCGGCGAGTCCACCCCGGGAAACGTCTCGACGGAAGTCCAACTCGCCCCATCCCAGTGCATGACCCCGGAGCCGACCGCGTACACGTTGTCGCTTGCAAAGGCGTGCAGGTCCGACACCGAGCCGGGTATGGAAACCTGGGACCAGGAATTTCCGTCCCAGTGAATCGCCAAGCCCTGATACGAGCCGTCGAAGTACTCACCCGCCGCCCAAACGTCGTTCGGCGCGATCGCCGCGACGGCGTTGAGGTCGTGCCAATATCCCGGCATCGCGCCGGCGGGGACAGGTGTCCAGTTCGAACCATTCCAGTGCTGGATCTGCGAGTGCGCCGAGGGCATCGAGTCGCCGTCGGACGCTGCACCGACCGCCCAGATGTCGTTCGAGGCCAGCGCCGAAGCGTCGTGCAATGAATTGCCGTCCCCGAATCCGCTGGTCTGCGGATTGACGCTGGGTACCGTGGTCAAATGGAACGACGAGCCGTTCCAGTGCATTGCTAGGGCCGGGTCGGGAGTCGTCGGTCCGATGTAGAATCCTTCGCCGAAAAACCACACGTCGTCCGGCGCGATCGCTTCCACGCCGTAGACCATGTCGCCCGACGCGCCGGTCTGGATCGGCGTGTCCAACACGGTCCACGCGGAGCCGTCCCAGTGCATGACGAGGACATGTGTGCCGACGAATCCGTCCGGCGCCTGCACCCGCTTGCCGCCCGCCGCCCACACGTCATTCGGACCTGTGGCGTCGACCGCCCAGAGCTCGACCCAGGTGCACTCGGGACATGCGGTCGGGCTGGGCATGGGCACGATCGTCCAGCCGCCGCCGTCCCAGTGCATCGAAGTGGCGTAGCTGACGGTGGTTCCGTTGACTGTGGCCAGGTATCCGCCGACGGCCCACACGTCATTCGGGCCGACGACCGCCACGTCGCGGAGAATCGTCTGGATGGCGTTGTCCGGGTTCGGGCTGGGAATAACCTACCATTGCCCGCAGGGATCGGTCTGCGCCCACGCCGCGCTTGCCGACAGCGCGGCGGCCAGAAACACAATGCGTGAATCCAATCTCATCAGGGCACCTCGCCGGGTTGAACGTATTGCGAATCGACTTCGTATCCGCCCCCTAGATCCCGCTCACGTTCCGAAGTTCGACAGCAACACCGCCAGATCGCTCAATTCAACACATCCGCTGGCGTCAAAATCAGCCGCGGCATTGAAACCCGGGTCGCCGGTGCATGCGCCGAAGCTCGAGAGCAGCAGCGCCAGGTCCGCCAGCGTTACGTGACCGTCGCCGTTGATGTCGCCCGGAATCGAGAGCGCAAGTCCTGGGCGATGACGCGCACGCGGACGTCCGCGATTCCCGTGCTGGGTGGCAACCGCCAATTGTACGAGCGCGCTGCCGCGGGAAGATCGACGACTAGGCTGTCCCACGATCGCCCGGTGTCGAACGACACCTGAACACTGAAGGAACGAAGCGCGTCATCGTCGGATGCGGTCCATGTAATCGGCACCACGCCGCCGCCGGGGAAGGAAGCCCCGTCCTGCGGCGTGAGCATCTGGACCGTGGGCGGCGCGTCGCCCAGGAGTGGGTCAGGCCGGATTGCAAACGGGCCGTCGACCACATGACGGTGCATGTTGCCGCCAGACTCGTTCAAGCGGAGGAAGAGTCGGACGTGGTCGGAACTGATATTGGGTGCGTAGAGCCCGGTTCGTTGACCATCGATCATCGGGCTGCTTTCCGCCGGCACGATGCGGCCGGTGTTGTCGTCGATCAGCTCGAACCCGACGGTCCGCGGCAGCCCGGACCAATTCCAGGTGATGGGCGGCATTTGCCCACCGGAGCGGAAGGTCTGGCCGTCAAAATCCGAGGTGAGCGTGAGCTGCGTAGTTCCCAGCGGCGCGGGAATCACGCGCGGCAATGCCTCATAGCCTTCCTGGCCAGCCGCATCGAACGCGCGAACCGTAAATACGTGGTAGCTGCCGCCATTGAAGGTCGGAACCTGCGGGATGGTCCATTCCAGCGATCGCTGACTGCCGGGCAGGCCGGCGGCGATGACGGTCTCACCGTTGACCGGATCGGAGAACAAGACGGTCTGCGAAGAGATCGGCCCATCGTTGATCACGTCCCAGGCCAGCACGATCTTCCGCCCCGACTCCAGGTTGAACGCCGGCGGGCGGACATTCACGACCGGCGGGGCGTCGGTGAAATCGGGCGCCGTAGTCAGGAACGGGAGGAACGGCACGCTGTCGCCGATCGGGTCGCCGGCGCCGCCGGGGTTGGCCGGAGAGAATGGGCCGCTCGGGTCGCCCCACCAGTTGAAGCGGGCATCGGCAACATGGTGGATCGTCTCGGCGTTGCCGACGAAGGCGTTCGGGTTCGTTTGGCCGCTGAAATCACCGCCATAAAGTCCGTTGACGGCCGCATTGTTGAGGAACTGTGTCTTCCGAACCGTAACGTTCAAACCTGTACATGCGAGGTTGTTCTCGTAGAGCGAATTGTCGATGCGAAGGGCCCCGGAGCCTTGGCCGGGAGTCGTGCCGTAGGTCGAGCCTCGAATGATGCAGTTCTCGATTCGTTGGGCGCCCGTATAGCCGAATCCTCCCCAGGGGGTGCTCGGGTCGAAGCGATCGAAGGTGATGGGCGCGTTCGGCAGGCCGCGCAGCACGAGCGAGCCCCCGTTGGCGTCCCAGTAGGTGTTGGGCTTCATCAGGACCGTGGTTCCCGGCAGGATCGTCAGGGTCGCGCTGAAAATCGGGACATACTGGTTGTTTCCGTTCGCCTCGGCCACATAGGGAACGCCGACGTTGGCGAGTATGGCGTGGGCATTCTCGACGCCCTGGCCCAAGTAGTTTGGTCGGCCCAGGCGCACGTAGTTGTTCACGTTTCCTGCGCCGGGAATGGACGTGCCGGGGAGCAAACCCGCACCGTAGTCAAGGTGAACCGGAAACAAGCCGCTCTGGAGCGTGCAGTCGGAGGAGAGTTCGACGTTATTCCCGGTGACCAGGAGGGCCGGGTCGGAGGGAACGCCGGTTACGTGCAATCCGCGCAGGTAGAACGGAGCGTTGTCGCGGCTGTTGCCGTGGATCCAGAACAGGCTTCCGTTCACGGCCACATTGTCAAGGACGACGAAGCCTCCCAGAACCGCCGTGGCGAAGATGGGGCTGGGATCGGTGAATTGCACGTTGCGCAGGGCGACGTTGGCGTCGCTGATGTACGCGGTTCCTCCACCATCGAACGTGCAATCACTGAGCACGACCGTGTGCGGCACTTCGAGGAATGAGTTCGGGGCGGTGGTGACGAATCCGGCCGCTTGGAATCTCGATCGGTCACACGAGAGCACACTGTTCTTGTACGGAACCAACGTGAGGTTGACATCACACTCGGTGAGTTCCGCACTCCCGCCCGCGATGTCGATCGTGCCGGCCCAGCCGAGGGCAGCGCCCGGCGTGGTCAGCAGGCAGGGCGAGGCGCTGGTGCCGATCGCGCGCAGCGTTCCCGCGACTCGCAGACTGGTGCCGAGCGGAATGCGCACTTCAACGCCTGGTTCAACGATGACGGTGCCGCCCGCGACGATCTCCGCGTCGCGGCAAAGCTCGTAAGGACTGTTGGCGAGCGACCAGGTAACGGTCTGGCCTGGAGTCGGCAAAGGTGGAAGGGGACACGGTGCACCGACGGTCAGCGAGTCGAGCAAGACCTCAACGGAAGGCGTGCCGGCGGAGTGGACCCCAGTTGCACGGATCGCGACGCGACCGTTTCCCGGCACTGTGGCGACACATCGTGTCCACGAACCGCCGGGCGTCGGGTTCGCTGCGATTAGAATCGAGGTGAAGTTGCCTACGCCGCTGGGGCCGCTGCCGGTCGAGTTTCCGCCGCTTGGAGAGTATCGGACCTCGATTGTACCGGGCGACGCGCCGGCCAGGCCGCGCAACCAGATCGCGATCTCGTCGCCGCTTTGCTGATTGGCGATCGCCGGCAGAATCGCCCAGTTGCTGATCTGCGCGGACCCGCTGAAAAGTGTGTCGCCGTGCCAGGCCCGCAGACAGCCCGGGCCGGCTTGCGGACCCTCGCCGTCATACCACGGGGCGTTCGGGTAGCTGGCGGGAGACGACTGCATGCGGAATTCCCAGCCACGGGCGATCAACTCGAACGGCCCATACCCGGTAAACGGATAGGAAACGTCGTCAAAGGCCTCTACATAGCTGGCCTGGGCGAACGCCGTGGCAACAGTCCCAACCGCGACAATCAATCCCGAAATGACGCATATTGCGTTACGCGCGAAGCACATGGGTAAAAGTCCTTTCCAGTACGCTGGCGACAATCGCCTCACGAGCCGAAGTTCGTCAACAGGATCGCCAAGTCGGCGAGTTCAACGCAGCCGCTGGCATCGAAATCCGCGGCCGCGCTAAAGCCCGCGTCGCCGGCACAGAGACCGAAGCTGGACAGCAGCAAGGCTAGGTCGCTCAAATTCACATGCCCGTCGCCATCCACGTCGCCGGGGACCGCCGACACCAGGTCGATCGCATACAGAAAACCGCCCGCCGTCGAGCCCGGGAGCGTGGTTGTGATGTACGCGCGGCGGCCGTCCGCGGTGAACCACGGCCGCGAAAACGGAATCATGTGGACTCCCGCTTCGTCGGGCAGGTCGATCGTCCACAGCGGTTGGCCGTTGGCGGCGTCGAGGCCCTTCACAAAACCGGGTTGTCCGTACGTGATCCGTCCGCCCGCGACGACGACGTTGTTCGTCGGGTCGACCATGATCGCGTCGGAAAATACGTAGCTGGTCGAATGCGTCCAGCGGTTCGAGCCATCTGGATTCACCGCGTGGACCTGCCCCAGGTTGCGCATGATGTAAATCGCGCCGTCCGGGCCGATCGTGGGTTGCGTGAGCGTGCTCGTCGGCGGGCCGGCATCGGACGGATAGTCCCACAGGGCCGAACCGTTGTTCGCGCTGAACGCGCGCAGCCGGTAACCCTGCGACGAGATCAGGCTCGAGACATAGACCGCGCCGACGCCCGCGGCACGGCCAGCGGCGGGCTGGAATTGCCCGACGTTCCCGTCGCCGCCCATGAGCACGCCCCAGGGGCGCGAGCCGTTCAGCGTGTACTCGAACATTTTCCCGGTGCCCGTGCCCTGGCCGACCATGTCGAACGCGACGCAGAATGCGTCCACGGCGCCGCCGGGCTGCCGAGCGCCGAACGTGATCTCCGCGCCGGTCTGGCCGCGCTCGCTGATCTGCGGATCGCCAAGATCGCTCCAGCGCAACTGCCCGTCGGCGCCGGAAACGGAAAACACGCCCAGCCCGCCGAAATCGGTGACGGCGTAGATGTTCCCGTCGGGTCCGAGCGCCGGGCCGGCGATGATGCCCTGCGTCACGCCGGGATCGCTGAACGTCCAGCGATTGGAGCCGTCCGGGTGGATGGCGTGAATCTGTACGTCCGCGCCGGCCGGGTTGCCGCCGGCGTAAATCGTCCTGTCCGCGCCGACGGCCAGCGGCCCCTCGGCCAGGCCGCCGGTTTCGTAGGTCCAGAGCAGTTGCCCGGTCGCGGAAAACGCGTAAACCGTCCCGAGCACGTCCTGCACGTAGACCGTTCCATCCGGAGCAATCGCTCCGCGATGGGCGGCGTACGGACCAGCCAGTTGGTACCGCCACGCGACTACCCCATCGGCCGTCACAACCTGCACGGACAGCACCGTGAACGCCGCGCACACAACGAGCCGGTTTGTCGTCCGACGTGCTCGTCGCACGTTTGTTCGGTAGTTCGAATCGTTGATTGATGGCTCCTATTTCTCACTCGCGAGCCGGCCAAAAGGGGGGGCCAGCCACTTGTATCCTCACCCCGCGCGAGGCAGAACACCGACGACGACGCCGACCGGAAAGGGGTTCGTCGAGCCGCCGCCAGCTTCTGCTTCTCGCCGGAGGTCTTACATCTCATGTCCTGATCGGACCATGCGGCGAAGGGAGATCGGTCGGTTCTGACGCTTCCGCTGTTGCCGAAAGCCGCGCAGGAGTCGTCGCTGCGCACACCCGATGCTGTTTTCCAGCCCGCAAGACGCCCCGAAATCACCTGGACTCCGGTATGGAGACGCTCGCAGGCGCCGGAAATACTCCCTTCCTGAGCCGACCGGCGGGTATCATCATTGTCGCCGGCCAGGTCCGGCCGCCCGCAGGTATCACGATGCATTGCCGGCCCCTCTTGTATTGCGCAGAGCGACTCGATCGGGCGACAGAAAATGTTGGGTGGCAGAAGAAACATGACGGCTGACGTCAAGCCTGAAAACCCCGGCAGTGATCCGTTCCAGCCCGCCGCTGGAGGTCCGGAAACACTTTTGCCGCTGGTTTACGACGAGCTTCGTCGGTTGGCTTCGCGCTACCTTCGGCGGGA
This sequence comes from Planctomycetota bacterium, assembly GCA_016235145.1. Classification (GTDB taxonomy): domain Bacteria; phylum Planctomycetota; class Phycisphaerae; order UBA1845; family Fen-1342; genus JACRLV01. Next base: position 32,662 of record JACRLV010000131.1, on the reverse strand, counting down.
GGCCGCCGGAATCACGCTTCAGCCCACCGCGCTGGTGCATGAGGCCTGGCTTCAGCTGGCGCGCCGGCTGGAAGGCACGCCGCTCGATCGCAGTGTCTATCTCAGCTACGCGGCGTGCTGCGCGGATTCGCCGCGGCGCATCGCACGCCCGGCGGCGCGGGGCGGAGAAGCGCGGCGGAGGACAACAGCGCCGGGCGCTGGACGACGAGCTGCCCGCGGACGATCGCGATGGATTCGTGGTGGCGCTCGACCGCGCGCTCGAGGAGCTGGCGGCGATCGATCCACAACAGAGCCGGCTGGTGGAATGGCGCTTCTTCGGCGGCTTGACGGTCGAGGAAACCGCCCGCGTGCTGGGCGTCTCAGATCGCACGGTGGATCGAGATTGGCAAATCGCCAAGGGATGGCTGCACCGCGAGATCAGTCGCGAGGTCTGAGGTGGACGCCCACTGGCAGAAAATCAAGCAACTCTGCGCCGCGGCCCTGGATCTGGAAGAGCCCCAGCGCGGCGAGTACCTCGTCAACGCATGCGAAGGAGACCCGGAGTTACGCCGCGAGGTCGACTCCATCCTGCGCGCGCGAGACGCGGCCCCGCCGTTCTTTGAGACGCCCGCCGGCGATCTCGCCGCCGACCTGCTCGATGGCGCCGACGCGTCCCTGCTCGGCCAGCAAATCGGCGAATACCGCGTCGAGAGCCGCATCGGTTCCGGCGGCATGGGGACCGTCTATTCCGCCCGCCGCTGCGACGGCGAATTCGAGCAACGCGTCGCGATCAAGCTGATTCGCCGGCGCATTCTGTCGGGCGAGGCCATTCGGCGGTTCCGCGGCGAACGGCAAGCGCTCGCAAGCCTCAATCATCCCAACATCGCCCGGCTCTACGGCGGCGGCGTCACGGACGCCGGCGTTCCCTACGTCGTGATGGAACACGTCGACGGCGTGCCGATTGACGAATACTGCCGCCGCGAAGGGCTCGCTCCGCGCGGTATCCTGGAATTGTTCCGAACCGTTTGCGGCGCCGTTCAGCACGTCCACCAGAATCTGATCGTTCACCGGGATCTGAAACCCGGCAACATCCTGGTCGATCGCGAGAATGTGCCGAAACTGGTCGATTTTGGAATCGCTAAGGCGCTCCAGCCTCTGGCAGGCGCCACCGACGCCATCCTGACCACGGCCGGCCACGGGCGGCCTTTCACGCCCGCTTTCGCGAGCCCGGAGCAGATTCGAGGCGGTCCGATCACCACTGCCAGCGATGTCTATTCGCTCGGCGTGATTCGCTACATGTTGCTGAGCGGTCAAGGCCCGTTTGAGGCGAAGTCGGACTCGCCGTACGAGCTCGAGCGGCGAATCTGCGAGGACGAGCCCAGCCGGCCAAGCACCGCGCTGCGCACCGCGGCGCACACCACAGGATTGAGAGGGGGCAAGGATCCCGCCACGCTGCGGCGTGCGCGCGTGCTGACCGGCGACATCGACGCGATCGTCATGAAAGCCCTCCGCAAGGAGCCGTCCCACCGCTACGCATCCGTCGAGCAGCTCTCCGAGGACATTCGTCGTTACCTCAGTGGATTGCCGGTTCTTGCCCGACGCGACACGGCTGGGTATCGGCTCGCTAAATTCTGCCGTCGCCATCGGGCTGCGATCGTCGGATCGGCCGCGGTCGGCGCAGCGATCCTGGGCGGAATGCTGACGACGATCTGGCAGGCCCGGATCGCCGTGCGCGAGCGCGATGTCGCAATGATCGCCCGGCAGCAGGCCCAGGCGGAGGCGGAGAACGCCCGCGTGGAGGCGCGCAAATCAAATCGCGTGACCGGTTTCCTTCAGGACGTCTTGACCTCGGCTGATCCCGCGCGACTCGGACGAGACGTGAAGCTGACCGACGTGCTCGAGCGCGCCGCGAGGAACGTCGACGCGGAATCCGGCTACGACCTCGAGACGCAAAGCGCCGTGCTGTCCGCCATCGGGAACACCTATTTCGGACTGGGCCGCTACGACGAAGCGGAACTGTACTTGACTCGTTCGCTTGAGATTCAGCGCGGAATTCACGGCGGCGACCACGCGGATGTCGCCAGTCGCATCAACGACCTGGCGGCGCTGCTGTATGCCCGCGGAAAGGTGAGCGAAGCGCGAACAGAGATGGAGAAAGGCGTCGCGATGCAGCGCCGGCTCGACGGCGAAAAGAGCGTCCAGGTCGCGCAATTCCTGAACAACCTCGGCGCAATCTGGCGCGGATCCGGCGATCTCGATCGCGCGGAGGCGCTCTTGAATGAAGCGCGTACCATGCGGCTTGAATTGTGCGGCGCGGACTCGGTCGACCTGGCCGAGACGCTGAATAACCTCGCCTATGTTCGCATGCTTCGCGGGGATGCCGCCGGAGCAATCGACCTGAACCAGCAGGTGCTCGCTACGCGCCGTCGCCGGCTTGGAGCCAGACACCCGTTGACGATTCAAGCGATCGACAATAGTGCCGTCGTATTTCGGATGGCGGGCCAACCGGACCGCGCGGAGTCCCTGCTGCGCGAGTCGTTGTCGCTTCACCGCCAGCTGCTCGGAAACGACCATCCCGACGTCGCAATCTCCCTCGCGAACCTGGGCCGCCTGCTCGTCGAGCGAGGAGAAATGACCGAAGCGGAACCGCTGCTGCGCGAGGCGCTCGGGATAGACCGTCAGGCGCTGGCGCCTTCCCATTCCCGCATCGCCCGAACCGCCGCCGCGCTGGCCAACAGCCTGATGGATCAGGAGCGGTTTGATGAAGCCGAGCCGCTGCTGTTGGAGGCAGGCGAGATCCTGCGGAACGCACCCGACGCGCGGCCCGGCGAGCTGACCAACGTCCTCGCCGCACTTCGCAATCTCTACATCGCCACCGGGCGATCCGGCGATGCCGAGTGCATACAGTCGGAGTTGGACAGCACGGAATCGCCACAGATGCCGGATCGCCGCGGCGGGTAGACCGCCGCGCACCAACCACGGCTTCACCGCGGCAACGCCGCCGCCAGGGCCGGACGCGCCTGGCCGAGCTGCTTGCGGATCGCGTCGATCAGCCGCCAGCCTTCCAGCAGCCGGCCCGGCAGACGCCAGTGGATCGTGTGCGCGTCGGGCAGGCGCGGCGAGCCCGGGCCGTCCGCGAATGCGCCTTCGGCCCGCTGCAATTCGTCCACCGCGAAGACCACGTCCGGCGCCTTGAGCACGATCGAGCGAATGCCCCACGGCTGCGCCAGGGCGCGGATTTCCGCCATTGCGATCAGCGTTTCGACGTCCTGGGGCGGCGGGCCGAAGGCGTCGCGCAGGTCGCTGTCCAGGGCGCGCACTTCATCGACCGAGCGGCAGGCCGCGAGGCGCTTGTAGACTTCCATGCGCTGCTTTTCAGAGCGGACGTAGGCCCGCGGAATCGTGGCCGTAATTCCCAGGTCCAGGTTCACCGGCCGCCACGATTCGCGCGGCTCCTTCTTGAGCGTGTGCACGGCCTGCTCCAGGAGCTGGCAGTACATTTCGTATCCGACCGCTTCGATGTTTCCGGATTGCTCCGGGCCGAGGATGTTCCCGGCCCCGCGGATTTCGAGGTCGCGCATCGCGATCTGAAAACCCGCCCCGAGCTGGCTGTAGTGCTCGATCGCCTTGAGCCGCTTGGCGGCGCGTTCCTGCAAAGGGTGCTTCGGCGAAAGAAGCAGGTAGCAATAGGCGCGATGCTTGCTGCGGCCGACGCGGCCGCGGAGTTGATGCAGGTCCGCGAGCCCGAAGCGCTCGGCCCGGTTGATGAAGATCGTGTTCGCCGAGGGGATGTCGATGCCGGATTCGATGATGTTCGTGGAGACGAGCACGTCGGCCTTTTTGTGCATGAAGGCCAGCATCACCTCTTCCAGCTCCTCGCCGCTCATCTGGCCGTGGCCCACGACGACGCGGGCGTCCGGCACGAGCGCGCGGATCTGGTTGGCGACCTGCTCGATGTCGCGGACAAAGTTGTGGACCAGAAAGACCTGCCCGTCGCGGTTCATCTCGCGCAGGATGGCCTCGCGCACCAGGCCGTCGTCCCACATTCGCACCTGCGTCACGACCGCCCGGCGGTCCACCGGGGGCGTCGCCAGCGACGAAATGTCGCGCATGCCGAGCAGCGACATGTGCAGCGTGCGCGGGATGGGCGTCGCGCTGAGCGTGAGAACCTCGACGGTCGCCCGCAGACGCTTGAGCTTTTCCTTGGCCTCGACGCCGAAACGCTGCTCTTCGTCGATGACGATCAGACCCAGGTCCGCGAAGCGAACGTCGGCCGAAAGCAGGCGGTGCGTGCCGATCAGCACGTCGACCTGCCCGGCCCGGGCGCGCTCGAGGATCTTGCGCTGCTCGCCGGCGGTGCGAAACCGCGACAACACCTCGATCGTGAACGGATAGTCCGACATCCGGTCGCGAAAGGTCTGAAAGTGCTGCTCGGCAAGAACGGTGGTCGGCACGAGCACGGCGACCTGCTTGCCGTACTCGACGACCTTGAACGCGGCCCGCATCGCCAGCTCGGTCTTGCCGAAGCCCACGTCGCCGCAGAGCAGCCGGTCCATGGGCCGCGGGCGGAGCATGTCGCTCTTGATTTCGGCCAGGGTCCGCAACTGGTCCTCGGTCTCGACGAAGGTGAAGGCGCCCTCGAATTCGGCTTGCCAGCGCGTGTCGTTGGGAAAGGCGATTCCCGCCTGCACTGCGCGTCGCGCCTGGATCGACAGCAGCTCCGCCGCCAAATCCGTGACGGATTCGGCGACCCGCTCCTTGGTGCGCTTCCAGGCGGCGCCGCCGAGCTTGCTGAGCTTCGGCCGGCCGCGAAAGCTCCCGATGTACTTCTGGACGATGTGCACCTGGCTGACGGGCACGTGCACAACGGCTTCGTCCGCGAACTCGACCACCACGTACTCGTCGCGCACGCCCGACCGCTCCAGGGTCTGGAGCCCCTTGAATCGACCGATGCCGTGCAGCGCATGGACGACGTAGTCACCGGCGCTGAGGTCGAAAAAGCTGTCGATCGGCCGGCTCGGCGCGACCCGCCGCAGCGTCCGCCGCTGGCGCGCGCGATGAAACAGCTCGTGGTGGGGCAAGTAGCAGGTGTGTCCCCAGCGAAACCCCGAATGCAGGCTGCCGACGCAAGTATTCAGGCGTTGCGGAATGACGCCGGGCGAACCGTCCGGCAAGGGCGTCTCGGCCAGCAGCTCGCGGAAGCGCTGCTGCTCCGGCGCGGTGTCGCAAAAGACGTAGACGTCGTGCTCGGCGGCCAGCTCACGCAGCGAACGGATGGTGTCCGCGGACTTGGGCTCGAACTGCGGTAGGCTGCCGACGTCGGCGTGGATCGCGTCGTCCGCGCCGGCGACGAACCGGTACAGGTGAACCTGCGCGAAATCCGCGGAACGGCGGAAAATCGCGTCCACCGGGATCATGCCGGCGCGCTCGCCGAGGCGCTGCCAGAAGGTGCGCCCGATCTCCTGGATCTCGACCGGATCGTCGAAAATCAGAATCGTCTGCGCGGGCAGAACGGCGAGAAAGCTCGTCGTTTCGTCCGGACTCTTTGGGCGATCGGACGCTTCGGCCCGCCAGCTCGGAATGCGCACCGAGTCAACCGGTTGGGCCGAGCGTTGCGTGCCCGCGTCAAAGAAGCGTATTGACTCGATGCGGTCGCCGAACAGCTCGATGCGAAGCGGGTCCGAATAGATCGCGGTGAAGATGTCGAAAATGCCGCCGCGATGGGCGCAGTCGCCGGGCGCCTCGACCTGGTCGCACCGTTCGTAACCGGCGGTCTCAAGCCAGGTGGACAACTCGTCCGTATCGAGGATGCCGCCGACGGTCAGGGTCCGCGCCCTGCGGACAAGCGCTTCGGGCGACGGCACGCTCTGCATGACGGCGTGAATCGGAGCGACGATCAGGAGCGGCTGGGAGTCGGGCGCGCCGCTACGGTTCTTGCGTTCCCACGCATCGAGCGAAAGCCTGAGCCGCTCGGCTTCCAGTTCCTCATCCAGGTCCGTATCGCCGCTGGTTCCTTCCTGTTGCGGCAGCAGGCGAACCGTTTGTTCGGAAGCGGCTTCGAGTTCGTCGCGGGCGTCATCAGCAGCCTCGGAATGGGCCGTGACGAAGAGGATGTGACGGCGGAGCCGGCGAGAAAGCAGCCCGACGCAAGTGGCGGACGCCGAGCCCCAGACGCTATCGACGGTCGTTGGCGCCGGTCGGGTGGATGAAGCAGCCGACAGCCGTGAAACGAGCGCACGGAACTCCCGCGATTCCAGGATGCCGTCGTACGTTTCCACGCAGATCATGCTATCGGCCGGCGGAAGGGTGGCAACGTGAAGTCGGAGATCGGCGGACGACCGCGTGAGCGGCCCCATATTCGCGATCCACGGCGTCGAGTCGATCGTTGGTTATCAGCCATTCGGATCGGCGGCGGACCGTCATGTAGGTGCAAGCCAGGCAGTTTTTCTTGACGGGGCTGGATCGCGCTCTTATCCTCTTAAGCAGAGGGTGCCCGCTCTTATCGTGTTTATCGATTCATCGCGGGTCGGACTCGCACCTGATTTATCATGGGCGCCCCCGAGCGAGTCAGGCAAGTCGGAGCGGTTTTATGCTGCGCTCGCGACGCGCGCTGACGATCATCGAATTGCTGGTCGTCGCCGCGATTATCGCGCTGTTGATCGCGATTCTCCTGCCGGCTTTCTCTATGGCCCGGGAGCAGTCGCGGATTGGCGTCTGCCTGTCCAACATGCGTTCGATCGCGATCGCCTCCCATTCCTACATCACCGAAAACAGCGACCTTCCCTGGACGCTGCCCGTCAACATGATCGCCTCGGGCGCCTCATCGAATCAGTACAGCTTCAGCAACCCAAGCGCTTTCATCTACGGCGGTTCGATTCCCGACAAGACCACCGAGGAGTTTCGGAACGCCTCGCCGGTTGCGGCCGCCGGTCAATCCCCCGCCGAATACGACGTCTACCGCGTTCCGCCGCGCCTGCGGCCGCTAAACCGGTACCTGGCGCCTGAAGTTTCGTGGGATTGCGAACCCAACCCCGATCTGGATGTCTCGCGGCCGGACCCGACCTTCACGCCGGGGTTCTTCCGCTGCCCCTCGGACACCTTCGCGAAAACTCCGACCATCGGGCGCCAAACACCGCTCGGCCGGGACGAGAGCGAATACTCGACCTGGCAGTTTTGGGGATCGAGCTACGCAACGAATTGGTACTGGGCGATTTACTATCTGCGCGCCCCTCCGGGAAACCAGCCGCCATACTCGGGCGGTGGCTCCGGAATTCTGCTCTACAGGCTTCTGGGCTTCTATTCGCCATCGCCGCCGGGGCTGGGCCGCTACCTTTTGCGATCCGGAAGGGCGAATTGGCCGGGCGAGTTCATTCTGTTCATGGAAAACAGTCTGAACTTCTCGCTTGAGATGGCGCGTCCTCCAGGCTACGAGGGCGGACCGTGGTACCCCGGCGCCGGCCGTTCCATCAGCGGCTGGCACCGACAGAAAGACCGCCACATCGCGACTTTCCTGGATGGGAGCGTGCGCTACCAGACGATGGACAGCCGGTTCCTCCTCGGCGATCGCTGGACGATCTGGCCGAGCCGCCCGTGGGAGGGCGCATGGAACCGGTATTCGGAAAACGTGCCCTGATCCGGTCCGCTCGGGCGCGCTTCGCTTCTCGAGAGACTTTCCAGCCGTCGCGCGCGGGCGTAGCATCTCGTTTCTGGGGAAAGGGGGCACGCCATGCCGCGCCGTTCGCAAATTCTGTGCATCGCTGCTGGATCGCTTGTCGGCTCGTCCGTCCTTGCCCAACCCTGCTCGCCCGATTGGAACACCACGGTTGGTAATCCCGGCGTCAGCGGCGGGTACGTCGCGCCGATTGCGGCGTGGAACGATGGGAACGGCGAGGCGCTATTCGTCGGCGGGTCTTTCACCCGCGCGGGCAACAACGCGACCGCGGACTACGTCGCGAAATGGAATCGGTCCACGAACACCTGGTCGCCTCTCGGGACCGGAATCTCGCCGGGAAACACCAACGCCTTCATGACCTGCATCGTGCCGTTCGATCCGGGCGACGGCGAGCGGCTCGTCGTCGGCGGGTGGTTCGCGCGAGCCGGTTCGGTCGTCGAGTCGGCGTCGCTCGCGATGTGGAACGGATCGGCCTGGGAGAGCCTGGGCACCGGCTGGTACTACAACTCCGGAACGGATAGCCGTCGCGGCGCCGTCTGGGCCGCGACCGCGTGGAACAACCGGCTCTACGTCGGCGGCGGCATTTTCCCCGACGGCGGCACAATCCCTGCCGGTGCGATCGCTTCGTGGGACGGCGTCACCTGGGTCAGTGAAGCGAGCACGCTCACGAGCATCAGCAACAATCCGACGGTCTTCGCTTTGCGGGTTTTCGACGACGGAACCGGCCCGGCACTCTATGCCGCCGGCCGTTTCGACACGATCAATGGCATTCCGGCCACCGGAATCGCGCGGCAGACCGAGACCGGCTGGGCCGCCGTGGGCAGCCCGTTCACATCCATGAATGCATTCGCTGGGCTCAATACGATGGCCGTCTTCGACGACGGATCGGGTCCGGCCTTGTACGCGGCGGGCACGGCTCGCCGGCCAGCCGCCGCCCGGCGGATACATCGCGGCTCAGGTGATTCGTTGGGACGGCACGAGCTGGACGCAGGCCGGACAGTGGGTCGGAACCGGAGCAGTGCAGTCGCTGGCGGTATTCGATGACGGCAACGGCCCTGGGCTGTATTTCGGCGGCCAGGCCCTGCCGGACATCGGCTACTTCTGCAAGTTGGTCGGGGATGCATGGGTGACGGTCGGCGACGGATTCACCGCGGTCAGTCCGCCGTGGCCGGGCGTGTTCGGTCTGGGCGCGTGGGGCGACTCGCTGTATGTCGGCGGGATCTTCACCGATCTCGAAGGACCGGCGGCGACGAACATCGTCGCCTGGCGGGCATGCACAACATGCTTGGGCGATATCGACCGCGATGGCCAGCGGACGCTCCAGGATCTCGCGTTTCTGCTTGCGAATTTCGGAACGCCGTCGGGCGCGACCGCGGATGACGGCGATCTTGACGGCGACGCCGACGTGGACTTGCAGGATCTCGCCAACCTGCTCGGTGTCTTCGGTCTTCCTTGCTGAATCGGCAACGTGACACCGGGCGCATCAGGACGGGCCGCCGCCCGCCACGCGTGCGAAGGTCATCCGCCGGCGGTCTTTCATTACTCCCGGAAATCGCAGCACCGTGTTGTGCATCACTACGTAGACGCCCGGCGGCAACAGGCGGCAGGCCAGCATCGCTTCGATCAGATTTTGAAACGCGTCGGTGTCGCGGAATTCAAAAGGCCGCATGGCCCCCGTCAACACGACCGGTTTCTGAAGCGACGTAAGACCCAGCTGCAATTCTTCGCCGGTCTTGGCGAGCGTGTCCGTGCCATGCACGACCAGCACGGCGTCGTCGTGATTGAGCGCCTCGCGCACCGCAGCAAGGATGAGCTGCCGATCCTCCGGCGTCATGTCGAGCGAATCTTTCGACATCACGGGTACATGCCGCAGGGTCACGTCCGGCAGACGCATGTGCATCAGCACGTTGTCGAGCACGGAACCCACGTTGCGCAGCGAGCCGTCGGTCTCGTCGTAGCGCTTTTCGATCGTGCCGCCGGTGGTCAGAATCGCGACTCGGAGGTTGGTTTCAATCATGGCGGCGTATTGTGCGGCGGAGGCGGGCCTAGAGCCAATGCTCGACCGGCTTGACCAGCCGGGCGAATTCCGCCGTCGGGAGGTTCACGGTCCCCCACTTGGGCGAGCGCACCCGCGCCCCGAGAACATAGTCATCGAGCCGGACCGCGGCGAAAACGTAGCGCTGATCGCGGAACACGTGCAGCACCTCCTCCGGCGGCTGATGCCCGTCGGCCAGCCAGTATGCGAAGACGAAGAGAGCCCGGAATCCCTGGCCGAAGACCTCCTGCCACTGAGACAGGCCGTCGAGATCGGCCTGCGTCACCCAGTTTTCCCAGATCGGCCGCGCCCCGCTGGCGCGCGACGCCCAGCGGCGGCCCTTGATGTCGGCCAGCCAGTTGGTCTCGCGGCGGGAGTAAACGATGAAATCGAAGCTCTTGAGCTTGGCGTCGCGAAAGGCGGCCCGTTTCGCCTCGTCGACCGCGACGTACGGAATCTGGCGCACGCGAAGAAAGTCCTCGAACGCAGCCTCGTAGTGAATGCTGGCTTTCATGCGGCGCGCTCAACGCAGGCCCACGGCGACCGCCCGCGCAAGCGGGAATTGTGGCCCGGCGCGGCGCATCATATCACGCTCGCGGCCGCTCACCCGCCGACGCCGAAGTTCGCCAGCAACAACACAAGGTCGGATAGATCCACGTCCGAGTCGCCGTCCACGTCGCAGGGCGGGTCCGTCTGCGGCGGCGTTCCGAAGCAGCTTAGCAGCGTCGCCAGATCCTGAAGGTCCACGTCGGCGTCGTCGTCGAGATCGCCGAGGATGATCGGCGTCATCAGGAAGCCGTGTCCCAGCTCGTTGTTGCGAATTCCGCCGCCCACGATCTGGCCTTTGTCATTCATCGCCAGCGGCAGGATCGATTGTCACCCGTTGAGGTCTTCCACGTGCTCCAGCAGATCGATCCGCACGCCGTTCCGCCACATGAATCCGTGGAACGTGTCGTTCAGGTCGTCGAGGTTGATATAGAAGCCGGCGATCTGGCCGCTTCGGTTGATCGCGGTCGCGACGCCCTGCGGCCGGGTGAATTCCGGGACCAGCCGCGTGATCTGCGTGCCGTTCCACAGCGTCGGCTGCTCGGGCTGGCTGATGTGGAATTGCGCTTCGCCCACGATCAGGCCGTCGGCGTTGATTCCCCAGGCCCGACTCGTCACGCCGGTGAGCGGCGGATTGCGGTGCAGGTCGGTCACTACGCCGTCTTGCCACGACATCGCGTGCGTACCGCCGGCGTTGAACCCGTAACCGACGACGATGCCGGCGTCTGTCACGCCGGTCGGGTTGGTCAGGATGCCGAGGTCGGCCACGACGCCCTGCGGATCGAGCAGGAATCCCCGCGCCTGCGTCTGGCCCGGAGCCGTGGCGGTTCCGACGATCAAACCGCTTGCGCTGGCGGCGATCGCGCTGCGCAGATTGAGATCCGCGCCGCCCGTGACGAGCGTGTTGAGGTTGGTGATCGTCGCGCCGTCCCAGGTCGCGGCCTTGGCGTCGATCGTGATGCGGTCCTGGTGGCCGATGTGCTCGACCGTGACGAATTGCGACTCGCCGAGCACGCGCCCGTCCGGCGCGACGCCCCAGGCGTACGAGGCATTGTCGCCTTCGAGCAGCGGCGGGAACTCCACGCTGCGTCCGCGCCAGACGATCGCACGCGCGAGGTAATCCGGCAGGACTTCAAACCCCGCGACCACGCCGGCGTTGCCGACGCCCCGGCCCTCGCATTGCACGACGCCTTGGGGGTTGGCGATTTCGGTCAGGTCGACGATTCGGTACGTGATGGGCTGGGCCGCGGCGATCACCGAGCAGGCGAGGCTCGCGGCTGTGATGCGAAGCAACATGGGCTGCCTCCACAAGTGACCAATCGGACAGGTTCGCCGGTCACATTGTAGTCACCGAGGGCACGGCAATACACCACGAAATGGAAATGGAGGATCTCTGGATTGGTGTCAGACTGATGGTTGGCCAGTCAATTGGAACGGTAGGCTACCGGCCGCGAAAGGTCTTTCTCCGCAGAGAATGGGAGGTGCTCACCTGCAAACGCGACGCTTGCCCGTTTCAATGCACCGACACTGAAACACAGAGAAGTCCCGATAGATCAGCTGTGTTTGGACAATCGCACAAAATCACCCACCGTAATCTCCGCTACCGCCGCCACGACGTGATCCGCCCGGCCGACGCGTTCGCGCGGGCCGACGCCGATCACGCGCATGCCCGCCACGATCGCCGCCTCGACGCCGGCCGCGGCGTCTTCCACGACGATGCTGCGCAACGGCGGAACTTCGAGCCGCTCGGCGGCCAGCGAGAAGACCCGCGG
>JACRLV010000131.1:0-20592 GCA_016235145.1 Planctomycetota bacterium | reverse complement strand
CGCGTCGTTGCCGTCGACGATCACGTCGAGCAGCGCCGCGATGCCCAGCTTCTCGATCACCGTTCGCGCGTTGCGGCTGGACGAAGCGACCGCCAGACGAAAGCCCGCGGCCCGCAGCGCCCGCACGAGTTCGCCGGCGCCGGGCAGCAGATCGGCCGGCGTCATTCGATCGACCCGCCGCAAGTAGTCATCGTGCTTTCGCCGCGTCAGATCGGCCTGCTCTTGCGGCGAAAACCGGCTCGCCGCGGCCCCAAGCACGCGGGCCAAGCTCTCCTCGCGGCTCAGGCCGCGGAGCGCCTCATTCGCCCCGCGATCGAAGGGCAGACCCAGCTCGTCGGCCAGCGTCTGCCAGCTCTGGTAGTGCAGCTCGGCGGTGTCGGTCAGCACGCCGTCGAGGTCGAAGATCGCGGCTCTGTCGCTCATGGACGTTTTCGAGGCTGGGTGGGTGGAATCGCCCGCGGCAGTTCGCCGTTCTGCACGGGCGCGACGGCGGACTTTGGCCTGGCCGGCAAATCCGGCTGGGGGGGCTTGATGTGCTCTCTGGTGATCGGCAGCGTGAGCTTCTGAAAGCGCTCCTCGGCGTCGTCGGTCAGAATTTCGAGCGTCATACGCTCGTCGGGCAGCTTGTCGAACGGCGGCAACGAGACCTTGATCGTGATCGCGTCGAAGGGGCTGTCCGGAGCGAGTTGCACGGGTTTCGGATCGACGACGGCCTGGATTTCCGGGTGGCTGCCGCGGAGTTCGCGGACGGTGAGCGGCTTGTCCTTCAGGTGGAAGAGGCGGATCTGCCGCGGCTCTTTCCACGCGTCCGGCGCCTGGTTTGAATAGACCGTGACGAAGGGCGGCATCAGTTCGATCCGCTCCATGCCGAACGCCGAGACGACCACCTTGAATTTCGGATGCTGCGGCGAATCGGTGTGCAGCTCGACGTAGGTGTAGTTGCTCCCCGCTTTCAGCTTGGAGCCCGTCGTCGCGGTGAGCCTGTAACGCCGGCCGCGCTCCAGTTCGTCGAGGCGCAGCTCGTAGGGCGAGTCGGCGGGCTGCGGCGTCAGGTCGAGCTTCAGCGGCTGGGGATAGGCGTTTTTCAACTCGATCGAGAGCGTCTGCGGCACATTGACGCAGATCTGGCCGAATGCGAGCTGGCCGCTCGGCTCGCCGTCGAAGAGATTCCGCACTTCGCCGCGAATGACCAGCACCTGCGCGGGCTGAGCGGGGTCGTTGGTTTCGAAGGTCGCGGTCTGATAGACCTGCGTCGCTCCCTTTTGCGTGTCATAGCTCAGCCGCACGCGGTCGCGCTCGCCGGGATTCAGCGTGTTGCGCGCCGGCCGCGCGGCGGTGCAGCCGCAGGAGGTCTTCACGTTCTTGATTTCGAGCGCCGCGTCGCCGACGTTGGCGATTTCGATTTCCGTCTCGCACGCGTCGCCCCACCAGAGCGATCCGAAATCCCATTCGGCGGTGGAAAGCTGGATGCGCGGCCCGCGAGCCGGGGATTTTGCGCCGGCGGCGGCGGGTTTGTTCGATTGGGCCGCGGCGGGCAGGACCGTCCAGGCAAGCGCGAGCAGAAGCACCGCCCCGGATGCCATGCCGCGATATCGCGAGATTGCCATGCGAGAGGTACGCGCTTCCGAAATGCGGCGCGGCGCGTGATGTGCAATATCCGTCATGAAACCAGCAAAACGCACGTCAGCTCCTCGATCAACCCAAGGCCCGTGATCGCCGGGCGTCGCTTTCGCCCATCCTGGATCGATCGTACCGGCTGATCGGCCGCGGATGTAGTCGCTTGAAACGCGAAAACGCGGTTCGGGCGCACGCGCGACGACGCCGGGATGTTCAACCCACCGGCGGACAAGTGCAGAACAGATTCCGGTCGCCCCAGACGTTGTCGATTCGACCGACATGCGGCCAGAACTTGTGTTCGCGCGTCCACGGCGCGGGGAAGGCGGCCTGCTCGCGCGAGTAGGCGTGCGACCACTCCGTCGCGCAGACGGCCGCGACGGTGTGCGGCGCGTGCTTCAGCGGGTTGTCGCTGCGGTCGGCGCGATTCTCTTCGATCGCGCGAACCTCCTCGCGAATGCCGATCAGCGCATCGCACAGCCGGTCGAGCTCGCCGAGGGACTCGCTTTCGGTCGGCTCGATCATCAGCGTGCCGGGAACCGGGAACGACATGGTCGGCGCGTGGAAGCCGTAGTCCATCAGCCGCTTGGCGATGTCCTCGACCTTGACGCCCGCCGAGTGTTCCAACGGTCGGCAGTCGACGATGAACTCGTGGGCACAGCGTCCCTGCGCGCCGCGGTAGAGGATCGGATAGTGCCCTTCCAGCCGCTTGGCCATGTAGTTCGCATTGAGAATCGCCGCCTGCGTCGCGAACTTCAAACCCGCCGCACCCATCATGCGAATGTACATCCACGAAATCGCCAGGATGCCGGCGGATCCGTACGCGGCGGCGGAGACGGGGCCTTGTACCCCGTTCGACGCTTGTACCGCAGCCGCCCCAGCTGCATTCTTTGCTGTACCGCAGCCGCCCTCGGCTGCATCTCTTTGTGTACCGCAGCCGCCCTCGGCTGCATTTTTCTTTTCCTGTCCTTCCTCGCCTTCCACCCATTCGCGCCACAGCCATTGGTACTCGTCCGGCGAACGCACAAGTCCCCGGCGCACGGGATTCTCGCATACATACTCGATCTTGGTTTCCAGACTCTCCGAATGGCGAAGCACATGGTCAAATGACTCGCGCTGCCAGACGTGCCCTTTGCGTCCAAGCATCTTATTCACGCCGTGGGCGGACGCACCTTTGATGCCATTCATGATCTCGGGCAGCCCGTAAGGCTCGCCGCGATCGTCCTTCAGCGGCGTGAAAACAAGGTGCACGTGATCGGGCATTACCACGACGGCGTACAAGTGAATCTTTGTGCCGTGATCGTGAACGCAGTGTTCGAGCACGCGCGCCCGCACCGTTTCCGGAAGCACCCAGCCTTGATGCGTAGAGAACGTCACGAAGACTGGGCAATCACCGGGGTGAATATGAGGAAGACGACGACGATAGGATGCGGAAGCGGGGAGTGCGTCGGGGCGGCTGGGGGTCGATGCAGGAGCAGCCGAGGGCGGCTGCGGTACGGAGAAGGCAGCCGAGGGCGGCTGCGGTACGGAGAAGGCAGCCGAGGGCGGCTGCGGTACACATAGTGGATTCCCCGGCAAAAACGGAGCGAGGTGCTTGGCGACCGCGATCGGCCCCATTCCGGGGCCGCCGCCGCCATGCGGAATGCAGAAGGTCTTGTGCAGGTTCAGATGGCAGACGTCCGCGCCGATGTCGCCGGGGCGGCACAATCCCACCTGCGCGTTCATGTTCGCGCCGTCCATGTAAACCTGGCCGCCGTGCTGATGCACAATCGCGCAGATCTCGCGGATGCCCTCCTCGAAGACGCCGTGCGTCGACGGATAGGTGACCATGAGCGCGCCGAGCCGGTCGGCGTGCTCTGCGGCCTTGGACTTCAGGTCGGCGATATCGATGTTGCCCTGCGCGTCGCACTTGACTGTGACGACCTTGAATCCCGCCATCACCGCACTCGCCGGGTTCGTCCCGTGGGCCGAAACCGGAATCAGGCACACGTCGCGCGGGGCGCCGCTGCGCGCTTGCGACTCGTGATAGCCGCGGATCGTCAGCAGGCCGGCGTATTCGCCCTGGGCGCCGGAGTTCGGCTGGAGCGAAACCGCCGCCAGGCCCGTGATTTCCGCCAGCCAGCGCTCCAGGTCGGCGAACATGCGGGCGTAGCCGCGCATCTGGTCGGCGGGAGCGTAGGGATGGATGCGTCCGAATTCGGGCCAGCTGATGGGGAACATCTCCGCGACGGCGTTGAGCTTCATGGTGCACGAGCCGAGCGGTATGTTCGAAGTGGTCAGCGAAAGGTCGCGCGATTCCAGCCGCTTGATGTAGCGCAGCATCTCGTGTTCGCAGTGATAGCGGTTGAATGCGGGATGGGTCAGATAGGCGCTGGTGCGCATCAGCTCGCGCGGATAGCCGAGATCGGTCTCCGCGAGCACTTCATCGAACGTAAAGCCGAGTTCCGCCAGCGGCGCAAACACCCGCCAAAGCGCCGGCACGTCCTGGGGCGTGGTGGTTTCGTCACATGAGACGCCGACGCACTGGCCGTCAATTCGCCGCAGGTTGTATCCGGCTGCTACGGCGCGATCGAGAACGGCGTCGGCCGTCTCGCCGCCGTGCAGCTTCACGCTGATCGTGTCGAACATCGGACTTGTGGGCACATCGAGCCCGAGGCGGCGCAGACCCTCTCCCAGCACCGCGGCCATCGCATGAACGCGCTGGCCGATCCGGCGCAGCCCGTGCGGCCCGTGGTAGACGGCGTACATCCCCGCCATCACCGCGAGGAGCACCTGGGCGGTGCAGATGTTGCTGGTCGCCTTCTCGCGGCGGATGTGCTGTTCGCGCGTCTGGATCGCGAGCCGGTACGCGGGCTTGCCCTGCGCATCCTTCGACACGCCGATGATTCGTCCCGGCATCTGGCGGGCATATTCGTTTCGCGTTGACATGAACGCCGCGTGCGGTCCGCCGCCGCCCAGCGGAACGCCGAATCGCTGCGCCGAGCCGATCGCGATGTCCGCTCCGAGTTCGCCCGGCGGCGTCAGCAGCGTGAGCGCCAGCAGGTCGCTCGCGACGATCACCACCGTGCCGGCCGCGCGAACGCGGCTGATCAGGTCGCGATGGTTGCACACCGATCCGGTCGTGCCCGGGTATTGCAGCAGCACGCCGAAATACGCACCCTTGGAGAAATCCGCCGAGCCCGGACACCCGACGGTCACCTCGACGCCCAGCGCGCGGGCCCGCGTCTGCACGACCGCGATCGTCTGCGGATGGCAGGCCTTCGCGACAAAAAACGACGAACGCTCATCGCGGCAGACGGCGTGGGCCATGTGCATGGCCTCGGCGGCGGCGGTGGCTTCGTCGAGCAGAGACGCATTCGCCAGCGGAAGGCCGGTCAGGTCGGCGACCATCGTCTGGAAATTCAGAAGGGCCTCCAGCCGGCCTTGCGAAATCTCCGCCTGGTACGGCGTGTATTGCGTATACCAACCCGGGTTTTCGAGAATGTTGCGCTGGATCACGGGCGGCGTGATGCAGTCGTAATAGCCCATGCCGATCATCGACCGCAGAAGGCGATTCTCGGATGCGTACCCGCGCAGCTCGGCCAGGGCCTCGAACTCCGACCTGGCTTCGTCGAGCTGAAGCGGCCTGGAAAGCCGGATCGCCGCCGGCACGGTCTGATCGATCAGGCCGTCGAGCGATTTCACGCCGAGCTTTGCGAGCATCAGGCTGATTTCCGCTTCGCTCGGGCCGATGTGCCGATTGGCGAAAACGTCCTGTTGTGGAAGGTTGGAAGCAGCAAGTTTGACCGTCATGGCTTCAGGCTCTCCATACCGGCGGAGCAAGGCCGCCGAAGCCCTGTAGCTTACCGCCGAACGCGACCTGTTTCAGAAGTTGCCCGAAAAGCGGGCACTGGAACTCCGTGCCCCGTCGAGTGCGATTACCGATCCGAATTTCCGCGAGGTTCGTCGTCCAGCGTGCCGAAATCGATCAGGCCGGTCGCTTCCTGCGGCAGATCGTCCGCACCTTCGTCCTCGTCCGGCGGCTGCGTTCCGAAGTCGATCGGCGCGACCCGCAGCTCCGGCTCGGCCTTGCGGATTTGCTCCACTTCGACCCAGAGCGCTTCTGCCAGCGGCCGCAGCCCCTGGCCCGTCACGCCGGAGATCGCGGATACGTCCGCCGCCAGCGCCGCGCGGACGGATTCGAGGTTCTCCGCGGCGTCCGTGAGGTCGAGCTTGTTGCCGACGACGATCTCGCGCCGCGCCGCCAGCGTCGGGCTGTATTTCTCCAGCTCGCCGCGGATGATGCGATAGGCTTCGATCGGCGACGGGCTTCCTTCCGGCGGGCAGAGGTCGATCAGGTGCAGGATTACGCGCGTGCGTTCGATGTGGCGCAGAAAAGCATCGCCCAGGCCGACGCCTTCGTGGGCGCCTTCGAGCAGCCCGGGAATGTCGGCGAGCACGAGCCGCCGATGTCCGGGAAGCTCAAGAATCCCGAGCTGCGGTTCCTTGGTCGTGAACGGATAGGCGGCGATTTTCGGCCGCGCGTTGGTCAGACGCGACAGGAGCGTGCTCTTTCCGGCGTTCGGCAGGCCGACCAGCCCGACGTCCGCGATCAGCTTCAACTCGAGCCGGAGGTTTCGCTCCTGTCCTTGTCGTCCGGGTTGAAATTGCCGCGGCGTCTGGTTTGTGGCCGAGGCGTAATGCGTGTTGCCGTAGCCGCCGCGGCCGCCGCGCGCCACACGCACGGTCTCGCCGTCGCCGACGAGATCCTTGAGCAGCGCGCCGGAATCGGCGTCGAACACGAGCGTTCCGGCGGGGACGGTGACGGTCAAATCCTCGCCGTTCTTTCCGTGGCAGTTCTTTCCTTCGCCGGGGCCGCCGTTCTCCGCGCGCCAGTGATGTTTGCCGGCGAGCTCGAGCAGCGTGTTCATTCCGGCGTCGGCGACGAGATAGACGGATCCGCCGCGCCCGCCGTCGCCGCCGGCGGGGCCTCCTTTGGGCATGAATTTCTCGCGCAGGAACGCGACGCAACCGTCGCCGCCCTTGCCGGCGCGGACGTTGATGACGACTTCATCGACGAACAGTCGGTGCGTTCCGGTCGCTCGTTCCATATCAGGCGAGTGCAACCGGCCGAAGGCGGAAAGTCAAGGCCGCGCGGAGGAAGCGACCGCGATCCTTGATCGCACAACGATCGGGACAACCACGCGCGGCGGGGGCGGTGTTCAAGCTCTCTGGACGATTTCCTTGGAGAACCAGAAGAACAGGAACGTGGAAAGCGCGAGCGCGATCACGCCGGCGCTCAGGAAGAACCCCATCCAGGACACGCCGGACTTCGAGTTTCGCCGCTGGCCCGCACTGACGAAGCCCGCCAGGGCCCCAATACCGCCGGCCAGGCACGCCAGCAGGATGCAGCCGAGCGTGAGCGGATAGGCTTTGCCCTGGGCGCCCATCGTCACGGTGAACTCGGTCCACTTGAAGCTTCTCAAGATGAGGGTCAAAGCGCCGAGAACGGCCAGTATTCCGATCGACGCGGCCGCGACGCTCAGCACGGCCTGTTTCTCGTACGAATTGGTCTTCGTCGCCACTGCACCATCTCCACCGCGCTGTATCGGCGATCCCCGGACCCCCGTTGTCCCGGCGCCCACTCCTCATCTTATCGGCAATTCGCCTGCGGAGCATCTGGGGCAAGGCGAAAACCCCGCGGGGGTGCGGCCGTCGATTTTCGCACACCATCCGAAACCCAAGCGCCGCCTCTCGGGGGGTGTAGCGGCCTGCGTCTCGCAGGCCGTAGATCACGCTGGAAGCCGATGCTCCCCAACCTGAAATCGCGAACGTGAAGTGGCGCTGGCCGCCTGGATTGAAATCCCGCCGAAGCGCTGTCCCCAGGTTGCGCCAGGGCTCGATTATTGCCCGAGCTTCGTTTCCGCGTCGGCGAGCCCGCGGCGGGCGCTGTCGAGAAGCTGCAACGCGTACTGGCGGTTGTGCAGTCCGCCGCCGCGGGCGACCAGATCGACGTTGTACTGGGCCGCGTGGACCAGCTTCTGCACGTCTTCCGGAATCGTCTTGCCAGCGCCGTGTTGCTCTTCGACGAGCTTCTTCACGCGAGTCAGCATTTCTTCCGACTCCGTGAGGTAGGTCTTCAGCTCGACCGCCCATTGATCGAACATTTCGCCATACTCTGTGCTGTGGCAGCTCAGACATCCCTCGCGCGTCGCCCGAACCAGCGCGTCGCCGCCGGTGTCGGTGTCGGCGACCGTATGGCACGCGCGACAGTTGAGACGCGAGGCCAGCATCGCGTTCGGCGTCTGGAAATCGATCGCGGCGCCGCCGGTGCCGGTCAGCAGGCTGACCTGCTGGTTGTGGTGATTCGGGTGGCAGTGCTGGCAGTTGTTCAGCACGGGATTGAGGAAGCCGGCGGTCGTTCCGACCTGCGCCTGCGGGTCCAGCAATCCGTGTTCGATGGTGCGGTGGCAGTCGACGCAATGGGCCCGCTGATTCGCGACGTGGCTCGCGTGGTACTTGCGGACCGTCTCCGTCGTGCGATGCGCGAACTCCGACAGCTTGCTCTGCTCGTCGTGGCAGCGGGCGCAGTCGCGTTCGGTGACGCGCGTGTCGCCCCGCAGCACGTCCAGGTGGCAGCTCGCGCAATCGACCTTTCGCTTCACGATGTCGTCGTGGTCCATCACGACCGCTTCGTTGGTCGCGGTGGCGCCGCCGTGCACCTGGATGGCGCGGCGCGGCGGTTCGTGGCAGCGCAGGCACTCGCCGGTGTCGCGGTTGAACTCCTGCTGCGTAAAGTGGCAAGTGAAGCAGACCTGCCGGTCGACGCGCAAGTGCGAAGTCAGCGAGTCGTTGAACGTGTGGCACGTGCTGCAATTGAACCCACTGAGCTGGTCCAGCCGAATGCGGCGGTGTTCGAGGTGGTCGAATTCGAGCATGTCCTTTTCGACCGACTCGTTGAACTGAAACTGTTCGGCCATCGAGCGAAGCGCCTGTTCGCGGACGCTGGAAAGCTCCATCGCGGTGGCGACCTTCTCGACGCGAGCGAAGTTCTCCGCGCCGATCGCGGCGATCAGGCGGCTCTTCGTCGTCTCGATGTTGTTCGTGACGTCCTGCTGGCGCGCTTTGACTTCGAGGTGCTTTTCATGCACGAAGTGGACGCTCGGCGTGCGCTGGACCTCGACTTCCTTGCCGCCGATATTTCTGATTTCCGTGCGCGGTTTCCCGATCGTCAGCACTTTCGAGAAGTGGGCCTTGTCCCCGTGGCAGTTCGATCGCAGGCAGCTCGCGTCGGCCACGTGCGCCCTGGGCCGCGTCGCGCCATAGCGTCCGCTGAAATAGCTGGCGACCTGCGAGAGACCCTTGAATTTCGCCTTGATGGTGGTCTGTTCGCCGGGCGCATAGTGGCAATCCACGCAGCGGGCCAGCTGCTTCTGCCCGTGGATGTCGTGCGACCACGACTCATAGTGGGCGGTCATGATGTGGCAACTGCCGCAGAAGTCGGGTTTGGACGTGTAATGTTCCGCACCCGCCAGCGCGATTCCGCCCAACAGCGCCAACCCCAGCAGGACTAACCCGCTGCGGATTAACAGCTTGCGAAATCGGCCCTTGTGGTGGTCGCTCGCCGGATCGCCCGCTCCGGTTTCACCTGGATTCGGGGTGGACTTCAAACCGTCGCTAGCACTCGACATACGAACGCATCCTCTTGCGGTCGATCGCGATTTCGACCATCGTATTGCACCACGGACGCGGACCCGTGGGGTGGAAACCTATGCAGACTCGCGGGGATCGCCAGTTTCGTGTGACCCAAACCGGCTCGGATTGTGTGGCCCGGACCGACTCTGCGGCACAGCGCGTGCCGTCCGCCGGCACGAATCTCGTACGCCAACCATGACAAGGCAATTCATGTTCCGCGCAGCAACAACAGTTATCGTATACTTCGGCTGCCTGTTATCCGCCAACGCTAGGGGAGCCGTTCCACCTTCCCCCAGCACCGCGCCGCCAATATCTTCCGCGAATTCGTCCGTTTCTGCAATCGACGGTTGGCGCGCCAAGGAGGATCGGCAATTCGCCCTGGCGGATCAGGATCCGATCATGCGCATGCCCACCGCCGTCGCCGTGCAGGCCAACGGCGATGTGCTGGTGCTTGACGGCGCGCACAACCGCGTGGTTGTCTTCGGACCTGACGGCGGTCTTCGAAAAATCCTCGATACGTTCGACGGCAGGCCGCTGAAACAGCCGGTCGGATTGCGGGTCGACTCGAAGGACCGGATCTGGATCGCCGATTCCGGCGCGGCGCGCATTGTCGTGGCCGGCCCGGACGGCGTCTTCGAGCAAAGCATCGAGCTCCCGGCCGCAAGCGACGGCCGCGCGGCCGACCCCACCGACGTCGGCTTTGCGCCCGATGGCGGGCTATGGGTCGTCGACAACAACAACCACCGCCTGCTGCGGCGCCAACCGCAGGGAATCCAGTGGGAAGTCTTCGGCCAACTCGGTGAAGCGCTGGGGCAGTTCGAGTTCCCGTTCGAGCTCGCCATCGCTTCCGACGGCGACATGTTCGTCACCGACGTCATCAACGCCCGCGTCCAGACCTTCAACGCCGCCGGCCAGGCCATGCGCGGCATCGGCGAATACGGCCTCGACCGCGGTCAGCTCTACCGCCCGGGCGGAATCGCGCTCGATTCGAAGCAAAATCTCTGGGTCGCGGACAGCGTGCTGGGCTGCGTCCAGGTTTTTCGCCGCGACGGCAGCCTGATCGACGCGCTGCGAGACGAATCCGGCGAAGTTCTGCGCCTGTCGCACCCGATGGGGCTCGCGTTTGACCAGGCCGGCGCGCTGTACGTCGTCGAGTGTCGCGCCGACCAGGTGCGGAAATTCACACTCCGACCCGCCGATAGCGGCACGCCGCAGCCCGTGCTCGCATCGCGCGCCCGCCGCGACGAAGGGGAGCATGCGAAGGGCTGCACGATTTGTCATATCGAGTGGCTTCCGCCTTTTTCCAGCGGGCGCGACTCCGAGCTGATGCACCTTCCAACCACCAGCCCCGAACAGCCGCTCGCCTCGCGCGAATCCACCTGCCTGACCTGCCACGACGGAACCGTCTCCGATTCGCGACACAAGGTCTGGGAAATGCACGGGCACCGCACCGGCGTCATTCCGCCGGACAACATCAAGGTGCCGCCGAACCTGCCCTTGGTGGAAGGCAAGCTCGCCTGCCGCACGTGCCACTCGGCCCACGGCGGCGCGGCGCCGCAAGGCGACATTCGAAAATCGGTTCTGCTGCGGGTTCCGAATCCATCCGGCGAATTGTGCGTCAGTTGCCACACTGACAAGGCGCGCGGCCCGCGCTTCGGCACGCATCCGACCGGCGGAATGCCCTGGCCGATCCCCGAGAAGCTCCTCCAGGCCGGCTCAAAGGCCGGTCCCACATTGCGTGAACTGACGTGTATGGTCTGCCACACGCCGCACGGAGCGTCGTACGACCACCTGCTCGTCCTCGGCGTCGGGTCGAATGAACTTTGCGTGAGTTGCCACGACCAGATGCGCCCCGGCACGTTTCGCGACGGCGCCCGGGCCGAACACCCGCTTACAGCGATCATGAACGACGAGCAACTCGCGGCCGTGACCGCGTTGGGCACTCGCTCAGGCGAGGGCGGGCGGCTCGTATGCCTCTCCTGTCACAAACTCCACCACGGGCAGGGTGACCGCTTTCTCCTGGCGGCGCCGCTGGCGGACGGCCAGATGTGCCTTACTTGCCATTCCGAACGCCGCGAAATGCTGGGATCGTCCCATGACCTGCGAACGAATTTCCCGCAGGAACGCAACCGACTGGGGATGTCCGCCGAGCAAGGCGGCCCGTGCAGCGCCTGTCACCTGTTCCACCGGTTCGCACGTCAGACGTTCCCGGCGATCGGCGACGCCGACGGCTTTTGCACCTCGTGCCATCGCGAGGGCGAATGCGCCGAAAACAAAAAG
The DNA here is from genome assembly GCA_016235145.1 of Planctomycetota bacterium. GTDB lineage: Bacteria > Planctomycetota > Phycisphaerae > UBA1845 > Fen-1342 > JACRLV01. The sequence goes on along the minus strand of JACRLV010000131.1, from coordinate 9,024 downwards.
CTCGGCCCCGTCAACCATGTGTCCGTCCGGTGCATCGAGTGCCACAACCCGCACAACGTCCGCACCGGGAAGTTCCTCAAGGCGACTCCCGACGAGCTGTGCTCGACGTGCCACAGCGACAAGTGGCTGATGACCGGCGGCGGACACGACTCCAGCCGCTCGCCCGCGGAGTGGTGCATGTCCGGCGATCGCGGCGGCTCGCGCTGTCTGGCCTGCCACCGCCCGCATGGCGACGAACAGACGAAGTTTTGGCGCGTGCCTCCGACGGACACCGCCGCCGGCGAGGATGCTCCCTGCCTCGCCTGCCACACCGACGTGCATTGGAAGTCGGGCTCCAAGGCGGCGATGCACCCGTCCGCCGCGATCACGGCGGAAAAGGCCGGCCCTCTGCCGCTTTCGCACAACCAAAACGGCGAAACGCGCGTCGGTTGTCGAACCTGCCACGATCCGCACGCGCCGCCGACAAAAGCCGGCAAGCTCCTGCGCGTCGGAATGGCTGAGAGCGCCGAAAAGCTCTGCATCGGCTGCCACAGCAACGCCGCCTCGATCCTGGAAACCGCCCATTCGTCCGAGCACATGCAGGCGCGCGGAATCGACGCTCACGCCTGCGCCCCGTGCCACAACGCGCACGGCTCGCCGGACCAGATCGCCGGCCATCTGCTCTGGTCAAACGACCGAACGGCGACGATCAACCCCGAAGATCGCACCGTCGCGGACGTGCTTTGCTCGGAATGTCATCGCAATCAGGGCGACGCCCCGCTGCCGGCGGCGGCGACGCATCCGGCGGTCGCCTTCTTCAACCCGCGCGAGTCGGGCGGCTTGCCGCTCTTCAACCCGGTCGGCGTGCCGGACGCCGCCGGCCAGATCAGTTGCCGAACTTGCCACGTTCCGCACGGCCGCGAGGCGGAGCCATCCAACCCGGCGGAACTGGCCCGCGCGACCCGGCCCCTCGTGCGGCCGTTCGATTCGCCGAACGCCTGCACCATGTGCCACGGGATCGACTCCCTGCGGCGGTTCCTCTACTTCCACGACCCGGATCAGCGGACGGCGCAGGCCCGGGGGGAGTGAGGCGCCCCGGTTGATTCCGCCGCCAAATCCCCGATAATTCGCTCGCATTGCCCGGCGGAGCGGCTAGACTACGAGTAGCCGGGCCACTTGGTGTCATCCATAATGGGCTGAGTCGTTGCCCGCTCCAGGGTGACATTGCGCCGTCGCATCGACCCGAGCAGTCGGAGCGGGTTTTGTTTCGGAGAGCCTCTCATGGCCGTATTCGTCTACGAAGCGCTAAATGCCTCAGGACAAGAGGTTAAAGACGAGGTCGAAGCGCCGTCCAAGGAAGAGGCGGTTGCCAAGGTCCGCAGCCTTGGGTACTTCCCAACCAAGGTCATCGAAAAGTCCGGCAAGAAGAAGGTTGGCAAGGAAGCCGGCGGCCAGCAGCGACGAAAAGCTGCCGGAACCGGTTTCGGGCGGGTCAAGACCAAGACTCTGACCCAGTTCACCCGCCAGCTTTCCACCCTCCAGGACGCCGGCCTGCCGATTCTGCGCAGCATCAAGATTCTTGAGCAGCAGCAGAAGCCCGGCATGCTCAAAAACTGCCTCAAGCAGACCGGCGAGGACGTGGAGGGCGGCGCCACGCTATCCGAAGCGATGGCCCGGCACCCCAAGGCGTTCGATCGGCTCTATACGAACATGGTGGCCGCCGGCGAGGCGGGCGGCGTGCTCGACGTCATCTTGCAGCGTCTGGCGGACTTCCTCGAAAAGGCCCAGAAGCTCAAGAACAAGGTCGTCGGCGCGATGATCTACCCGATCGTGGTCATCCTGATCGCGTCGGCGATTACCCTGGCGATCGTCATTTTCCTGGTGCCGAAGTTCCGCGACATCTTCGTCGATTTCGGCGTCAAGCAGCTCCCCTGGATGACCCAGGTGCTGATCGACTTTTCGAACTGGCTGCTGGCGGGATCGCCGCCCGGCTGGCTGGTGATCATCTTCCTGCCGATCATCATCATCGGCGTGTACAAGCTGATCCGCCAGGCGTACATCGGCCGGTACATCGTTGACACGATCTGGCTCAAGATTCCGATCATCGGACAGATCATCTCGAAGTCCGGCATCGCCCGATTCACGCGCACGCTGGGCACGCTGATCTCGGCGGGCGTTCCGATTCTGGAAGCGTTGAAGATCACCAAGGACACGACGGGCAACGAGGTGTACGCCTCGATGCTGGGCAAGGTGCACGACTCGATCCGCGAGGGCGATTCGTTCGCCAACCCGCTCCGCGCCAGCAAGTGCGTCGATTCCATCGTCGTGAACATGATCGACGTCGGCGAAGAGACCGGCGAACTCGACAAGATGCTCTATAAGGTGGCGGACAACTACGACGACGAGGTCGATACGCTCGTCGCGTCGCTGGTCAGCCTGCTCGAGCCCGTGCTGGTCGTCGTGCTCGGCTCGATCGTCGGTTTCATCGTAATCGCCCTGTATATGCCCATGATCGCGCTGATCCAGTCGCTTACGGGCGGTTGATGCGGCGGAGACAGGCTTGAGGTGTGAAATGAAGAATTGCATGCGCGTCCGCCGAGCGGCGGGATTTACGCTGGTCGAGCTTTTGACCGTGATTGCGATCATCGCGCTGTTGATCGGCGTGCTGATCCCGGCCCTGTCCGCGGCCCGCGACCAGGCCCGGAAAGGCGCCACCACGCAGCAGCTCAACGCGATCGAGAAGGGTTGCGTCACGTTCCAGACCGAGAACGAAAAGCTGCCGCAGTCGCATGGGCTCAATCCGTTCGAGCAAGGCAACAATGCCCCGCCGCTTTCCGGCGCGCAGTGGCTGGCGCTTCAGCTCGTCGGCGCGGACATGCAGGGCTTCGTGAAGCCGACGCTGGCGAATGACACGACCTACACGGCCGCCGGTCCGGCGGACGGCAAGATCGACTACAACGATTGGCGCCGCTGGTACACGATCGAGTTCGACACGGTCGCCAACTCGCGCAAGTTTTCGCGCGTCGGTCCGTACGTCGCCGTCGACGGCAAGACCATTCGTTCGCCTGAGAAATTCCGCGAAGACCGCGATGATCTCGATTCGCCGGACGGCCCGGACATTCTCCGCGGCAACAATGATCCGGTCAGCCCCGGCACCGGCGGCTCGTCCGACTTCAATAATGGACGGATCCCGTTCTTCATCGACTCGTTCGGCAATCCGATTCTCTACTACGCTGCGAACGCCGGGACGGAGACTCCTCTCACGCTCAAGACTCCCGCCGACAGCGCCTTCCGCGTCGGGCGCTACGACCAGCAGGACAACGCGCACTTCACCGGATGGGATCAACAGAATGGCCGATTCCCGGTGACGTCTTCGGTCAACGGCGACGCGAACGCAGGTTGGGATCTGGGCGGCCGCGGTCAGCAGTCCGGCTTCAAGCATCCGCTCGGCCGTTTCGGCCTGCCGGCCGCCGCGCAGCCGCCTTACCAGTGGCCCGAAGCCGAAACCTTCGCCGCCACGATCTGCGACCGCAACATCTTCGACACCACCGCCCATGGCGGAAACACCGGAAAGCTCTGGCCGCACAACCCGGATCGGTTCATCCTGGTTTCGGCGGGCAAGAACGGCATTTACGGCGACACGGACGACGTGAAGAACTTCCAGACCGAAAAGGACTAAGAGACGAATGCAGTATGCAGAAGTCAGAGTGCAGAAACGCAGGCTCGCGACCCATCAGGCCCGGGGTCTTTCTGCATTCTTCATGCTGCATTCTGAATCCCATCGCACGGAGCGGCAAGACATGAGAATGCGTCAGTCATCCAATCGCGGGTTCACCCTGGTCGAGCTTCTCACGGTGATCGCGATCATCGTCCTGCTGATCGGCGTGCTGGTGCCGGCGGTCCACATGGCCCGCGAAGCGGCCAAGAAAGCCGCAACCAAGGCCACGCTCTCGACGCTGGAGACCGGGATCGAGACGTTCCGCGCGGATCAGCAGATCGGCGGCGCGCTGCCGCCGTCGGCTGCGGACTATGTCAACAACCAGCAGAAGCTGACGTACAAGATCAACAACCCCTACGAGCCGGCGACGGCGATCCCGCCGCCTCAGCCGACGACCGAGATTTCCGGCGGCAGCTTGCTGGTGTTCGCGCTTCTCGGGGCCGATTTCCTGGGTTGCCCGGGGTTCAAGCCCTTCCGATCCAGCTCGCAGTACTGGTCGCAGGACACCAGCGCGTTCAACGGCGGCAACGCGGCGAACGTGGGGGCGTATGCGTTGAACTCGAATACCGGCGTGCCGATGCGTTCGCGCGTCGGTCCGCTGATCGACGCTTCGAAGGTGAAAGTCACGCCGCGAAACGCGGACGCGACCAGCGAAGCGGCCTTGGGCCGGTTTGTGATCGACGCCGAGGCTAAGGCCTGCGAGGAAGCGGCCGTCACGCGGCCGAAGCGCGATTTCCCGTTCTTCCTGGATGCGTGGGGCCGGCCGATTCTCTATTGGCGGGCGGACGCGGGCGGCACGGTCATCGCGGATCGCACGCCGAACCAGTGGACGCAAGCCCAGGCGGATCTCCGCGGAACGTATCACTATCTTGACAACGGCTCGCTGCTGGCCCGCGGCACCAATCTCGAAGCGGATGGAACGATCGGCGCCGGCCAGTTGCCTCTGATCCTCTCATCAAAGTCAGCCGTGGGGATCGGGCCGAGCCGCGCTCCTCACATGCTGATCAAGCCGGCGGCTTTCGTGTCCGGCCAGCCGAACGCGGCCCAGACCGGGTTCTCGCTCTACATCCAGGACAAGAACGTGAAGGCCCGTGCGGCGTCCTTCCGAGCGGATTCGTATCTGCTCGTCAGCCCCGGCCCCGACGGCATCTATGGCACCGGCGACGACCTGGACAACTTCGAGCACAACGGCGCGCAGCTTCCGGAGCCTCAGTAACGAAAGGAACGCGATGCGCGGGGCCGCAGAAAAAGGCACGAAGGCACGAAGGCACGAAGGCACGCAGGGTAGCACCGCCTTCCAGGCGGTTATTGAAAACCCCGGTACGACGGCCCGTAGCCACGGAGCCACGCAGGGTAGCACCGCCTTCCAGGCGGTTATTGAACACCCCGGCACGAAGGCACGAAGGCACGGAGCCACGCAGGGTAGCACCGCCTTCCAGGCGGTTATTGAACACCCCGGCACGCAGGCCCGTAGCCACGGAGCCACGCAGGGGATTTCAGAACCCCAAGCGCCAGCGCGTGGGGCCGGTTGCGAATGCGCCCTCACCCCGGCCCTCTCCCGGAGTACCGGGCGAGGGAGCAGGACGACGGCCCTCCAAGCGCGGCCGCGCGGCTTCACGCTGATCGAACTGCTCGTCGTGATCGCGATTTTGGTGCTGCTCGCCGGGCTGATCGCGTCCGGGGCCAGCCGACTGTTCAACCAGCAGAAAATTCGCTCGACGCAGCAGACGATGAGCAACATCCTGCTGGCGATCGACAATTTTTCGCGCGAGAACCCGCTCCGTCTAAGGTACGACCGCCGCGAAGGAGCCACCTTCGGCGCCTATCCGCCGTACATGCTGGCGAATCGCAGCTTTCCCGTGCCGACGCCGATTGCGCGCGTCGCCGATCTGTTTGACGGCGATATCGACGTTCGGGGCGACTACACACTGACGTACCGTCTGGGTCGTGATTTGGGAGACACCACGCCGGCCAACAGCGGTGCGACGAATTGGGTGGCTCTCGCATCGACACCCCAGGACAGTGTCAACGACGACAATCGCTCGTTGTATGCGTACCTCGCGGCGTATTCGCCGGCTTCGCTTGAGCTGGTCTCCGAACGAGCCCGCCAGCCGCTGTCCAGCGCGGCGGAATACGTCAACCTGCGTGGCGATGGTACGACCACCACAAACCCGAATCGCCGCGACGTGCTCGGATTCGTCGATGCCTGGGGAGTTCCGCTCGACTATGCGCTGTACGTGAAGGTGGATTGGGGCGCTACTCGAAATCTGGGAAATGGGGTCCCGACCACGGGCTTTCGCGTGATCGATCGTGTTCCCATGCTCCGCTCGCACGGCATCGAGCGCGAGAAGTACGACCAGTGGGTGAACTCCAATTCTCAAAACCCCAGTCAACGCGTCGCTTCGTTGCTCGATCCGGCTCGCGAAATTCTGACCGGCGAACTGCCGAAGCCGTTCGCACGGCTTGCCACGGCCGACCTTTCGGCGAACCCGCAAATCGGGATCCTCGATGACAGCAACAGTGGTCAGCAGCGAGCCGCGGGGTGGCTGAAGCTGGTCGCGGGCGGATATCACGCGGGCGGCGTGTTTCAGGAAGACTCTAAGTATCGGCCAAATTAGCACTTCCGATCATGGTCGGGATTGGACAATTGGGAGCCGGTAGAATTCGCCTGAAGCGAAGGCTGGGAGAATCCCTTGATCATGCGAGGCACGAAGGCACGAAGGCACGGAGGCACGACGGGTAGCACCGCCTTCCAGGCGGTTATTTCCCGCAGGGGGTGTGGTCCGGGTGTCCCGTCTGTCGCCGCCTTTACGCTTGTCGAATTGCTCGTCGTAATCGCAATTATCGGACTCGTGCTCGGATTGGGTTTGCCGGCCTTCAATTCGATGACGGCGCAGTCCCGGCTTTCCAAGGCTCGGCAGTTGTTGCAGGGGGCGCTGAACCGGGCGAGCGTGCTTTCCGTCGCCGACCGGGACATGGTCGCCGTGCGGATCTTTCCCGGCGCGTGGGATTCGATCGATGCCGCCTCGACCGCCAACACGTCCGGGGCCGGCAATGCCGGCACGCAGGTGATCGCGCTTTATCGCTACGTGACGCGCAGCGAGCAGCCCTACGCGACGCAGGGTACGAGCGACGCGCTGACCGTCACGTTCACCGACCGTTTCGAGCGGATCAAGGAATCGCCCGCGATCGTCTTGCCGCCGGATGTTTGGATGGCGCCGACTGAGGCGCTGCTGGACGACCGGATTGCTCCCGGTGTCGATCGCGACGCCGACGGAGAGCCGGGAACGGCGGACGATGCGGCGCTGAACGAACTCTCGGGCAACATCGGCCTGTTTCAGCTCGACATCGATCCGCGTACGAATGCGGATCAGCGAACCAGCGCAACGCGCGCGATGCCGGCGGACGATTTTCTGATCGTGTTCGATTCGCGGGACGGATTGGTGGGCAGCCGGGCCCGGCCTGCGTGGACAATGTTCGCATTCGACCCGAGGCCGGCGGCCGGCCCGGGCAGTTCGGCGACCGGCGGGCTGGAGACGTCCGGCGAATACCGCGTCGCCAACAACCGCGGCGCATATGTCCCGGGCCGCACTTTTCGGCGGTTCAATTACACGGGCGCCGTGCTCTACAGCCGGGAGAAGCTCGCCCAACTCGGACCGAACGCCGATCCGGTCGCGCGGCGCGACCTGCTCTCACGCACCGGCCTGCCGCTCTACATCACCAGCCAGAGCGGCAGTCTGACGACGGGAGGGCGGTGACAGATGCGAGGCACGAAGGCACGAAGGCACGAAGGCACGAAGGGTAGCACCGCCTTCCAGGCGGTTACTGCGGATCGCACGGCGTTCAGTCTCGCCGAGTTGATGATCGCGCTCGCCGTGTTGGGGATCGGCCTGCTTTTCATCGCCGCGGCGTTGCCGGTGGGTATCAGCTACACGCGCGAGTCGGTGGACATCGCATCGTCCGAGGCGGCGGCTCAGGAGGCGATGCAGACGCTTGAAAACAATCTTCGTCTCTCGCGGCAGTTGTCGCCGATCGCGCGAATTGTGGATCATCCGCCGCGCACCCCTTCAGAAGTTGCGCCTCCGCTTCCGTTGAACCTGCCGAGCGGGTTGAGCCTGCGTGCGGATTCGTTCTTTCGCCCGCGGCATACGCCGCCGAATGCAGTGTTTCCCGTGTGGCGTTACCCCAGCAATCTGGAACCGCGCGAGGGTAACCACGACCACCCGTACAACGACCCGTTCGGTCCCTCGACGGCGCCTGCCCCGTTGAACTGGGACCGCAATTGGCATCCCGACAGCCGCACCTTTGGCTACGAGCCTTTCATCAAAGTGCGGCCGTTGACCATGACCAATCTGGGCGCGTACAAGCAAGGCGGATGGCGGCCGCGCGTTGTCGACGACGGCGAATACCAGATCGAAACCTATCAGACCGAGATCGGTTTGAGCCCGCAGGCGGCGGGGGATGTTCGACGGCTTCTGGAATTCGATGACGAAAACGCTCTGGACATGCCGACCAATCCAAGCACGAACCTGTCGCTCCTGCGCAATCCGCTGCTCTCGCCGCTGGATCGGTTCTATCCGCCGGTCACGCCGGTGATGCCGTTTCGGGCGGAGCAGTTCGTGGCGCCGCAGCCCAACGACGTCTATCAACGCTACGACGAACGGCGTTTCACGTCGCAAAATCCGGCGCCGCCGAACAACTATGTCACCGGTTACCTGGCGACCGAGTTGGACAAGACTCAGGATCGTCGGGTTGCGTGGACGGCGTTCTACCGTCGTGTTTCGTACGATCAGGTGGAACCCGGGCCCAACGGGACTTTCGACGGCCCCAACAGGCCGGCCGCCGTTCCGCCAGTGTGGCCTATGTCGGCTATTGGCGACGATGTCGTCCGGCCGGCGGATCCGGAGTTGTACGAGGTCATTGTCGTCGTTGTGCGACGACCTTCGGCGCAGCATCGATTCGCAGCGCAGGACATGAGCCGAACCGGGTTGCAGTGTTTCGACGACCCCCGTGCCCTCGCGGAACGGCCGTCGACGAATAACCAGAACGATCCGGCGTACATTCGCGGCGGCGACCGGCTGGCGCCGACGCCTTGGCTGGCGCTTTTTGACACTGCCGAGGGATCCGGCTCTGCGGACTATTTCATGCAGGGCTTGCGCCGCGGAACCGCGACCACCAACGATTTCAACGATCAAGCCGGGCCGAACGTAATCGCCGAGGGCGGCTTGCAGCGTCCGCTTCGAAACGGTTATCCCGAACGAACCTCGCTTCGCTTTCGAGTCAGGCCCGGCGTGGCGCGCCTGCTGGCGGCGGGCAGCGACTTGATT
>JACRLV010000357.1 GCA_016235145.1 Planctomycetota bacterium | reverse complement strand
CCTCTGGCCGAATATGGTGGTGCTGACCACGCTTCAAACCTACGACGAGTGGACGCAGCGGCAGGGGGGCGGCGCGGGTTCCGGGGCGAATGCCGCCGGCGACGCGCGGATCATTCCATTCATGCAGCGGTATTTTCGTTGGCAGCTCGACTATCCCGAGCAGGATTTTCTGCTTCCATTCTGGCAGCAGCAGCGGGCGGCCGACAACCTCGCCAGCGTCTACTGGCTCTACACCCGCACCGGCGAGCCGTGGCTGCTCGACCTGGCCAGGAAGATCCACCGTCGAACGGCGAATTGGACCGACGGTGTGGCAAACTGGCACGGCGTGAACATCTCGCAGAGCTTTCGCGGTCCCGCGGTCTATTGGCAGCAATCCGGCGAGGAGCGGCACCGCCTCGCGCCGTATCACCGCTACGACGCGGTGATGAATCTATATGGCCAAGTTCCCGGCGGGATGTTCGCCGCCGACGAAAACGCGCGCAAGGGAATGACCGACCCGCGCCAGGCGGCCGAAAGCTGCACGATGGTGGAGTTCATGTACTCATTCGAGCAATTGCTGGCGATCACCGGCGATTCGCTCTGGGCCGATCGGTGCGAGGAGATTGCATTCAATTCGCTTCCGGCGGCGATGACCGCGGATTTTCGAGCCGTGCGATATCTCACTTCGCCGAACATGATCTCGTCCGATGCGGCGAGCAAGGCCCCCGGTTACGAGAACGGCGGCCCGATGCAACTGTTCGATCCGCGCGACCATCGCTGCTGCCAGCACAATGTCGGCCACGGCTGGCCGTACTTTGCCGAGCATCTTTGGATGGCGACGGCCGACAACGGCGTGGCCGCGGTGCTGTACGCTCCCAGCGAGGCGCGTGTATACGTCGGCAGCACGGCGGCGCCTATCACGCTGCGAACCGAGACGCATTATCCCTTCGAAGACGAGATCAAGCTGACGGTTCAAGCGACGAAGGCGGTGCGTTTTCCGCTGTACTTCCGCGTGCCGCGCTGGTCGGGCCGCGTTTGGCTGAGCGTGAACGGCGGCGAGGAGTGGGTGAACGGCGCCGACGCTGCCGGCCGATTCGTCCGCACCGAGCGTGAATGGCGCGACGGGGATCGGGTGCGGCTGGTGTTCGAGCGTTCGCTACGTTGCTGCGATTGGCCGCGGCAGCACGACAGCGTGTCCATCGCATGGGGACCGCTGGAGTTTGCGCTCGACCTCGACGAGCAGGCGACGCGGGTTCGGCCGGATGATGTCTGGCACGCGACGGAACTGCGGGCCGGGCGCGCTTGGAACTTCGGATTTGATCAAAGCGACCTGAATTCGTTGCTCGAGACGTTTCAGATTCGACGGCGCGATTGGCCCCGCGACGATCAGCCGTTCACGCCGGCAAGCACGCCGGTGTTCATCGAAGCGCCCGTCCGCGCGGGGGAGAACTCGGCCCGTCTGCGAATCTCGCAGTTTCCGCAGGTCTGCGACGGCCCGCAGGCGCATGCGTGGACGCCGCCGCCGATGCCGGCCAAGTCGACCAACGGCGTGGCTACCGCTTCGGCGTGCTGGCGGGAGGACACGCTTTCGGCTCTCGACGACGGCCTGGAGCCCGAAAGCTCGGAAGACTACAACGTTCCGCGATTTACCTGGTGGCCGCGGAAGGGCGGCAACGAGTGGGTGCAGCTCGACTTCCCGGCGGCCCGCGCGGTCAGCGAAGTTCAGCTCTATTGGTTCGACGATTCGCAGCGCGGCCGCTGCCGAGCGCCGGCGTCATGGCGCCTGTTCTACAAGCCGAGCGGCGCGGCGGGAGGCGCGGAATGGCGGCCGGTGAAATTGCGCGGAGGTTCGGAATTCGGGAAAGCGATCAATGCGTACAACATCGCGTGGTTCGAGCCGGTTGAAACGACCGCGCTGCGAATCGAGGCCGCGTTGCGCCCGGAATTCTGCGCCGGCATCCTGGAATGGCGCGTGAAGTAGTAGTAATCACATGAAAAGCCGTCTCCCGCCGGGATATCTTTCCCGGTGAGTTAGTCGAAAGACAGGAGACAGCCCATGAGATCGGTTCCGAGTGTATCGTCGGTCGGTTGGGACAGCCATCGGACGTTCAGCACGGTTGCGTTGCGCGACGAAGCCGGCCAGATCATTGAGCGGCGGCGGATCGAGCATGGCGATCGACCCGCCATGCGAAAGACGCGGGCGGATTGGCCGGCCCGTACGCCGGTAGTTCTGGAAGGAACGTTCGGCTGGAGTTGGATCAGCGACGAATTGGCGGCGGCGGGGCATCAGCCGCATCTGGCCAGTTCGCGCAAGCTGGCGGCGTGGCGCGAAGCGCGTGGGCTGGCCAAGTCGAACCGTCTGGACGCCGATTTGTTGAGCGAACTGATGAGTGAGAAGAGCCGCTGGTGGGAAGTCTGGTTGCCGCCGGTGGAGGTGCGCTCGCAACGCGAACTGCTGCGATATCGCATGAGCCTGGTGCAGACGCAGACCGCCTTCAAGAATCGCATGCACGCGATTCTGCATCGTCACGGCGTGCTGCACGAGTTTCCCGATCTGTTCGGAACCGCGGGCCGGCGCTTTCTGCAACAACTGGCGGGCGGCAAGAGCGTCGCCGGCGTGCTGCTGCCTGCGAACGCACGGACCGCGCTGAAGGGCGACTTGCAGTTGCTGGATCATCTGCGGCGTCAGATCGCCGCCGCGACGCGGCTGTTTCGGAGCAACGTGGAGCGCAGCCCGATCGCGCGGCGGTTGAAGAGTCTGCCGGGGGTTTCATGGATCCTGGCGTACACGCTGCTGGCGGAGATCGGACGGATCGAGCGTTTCAAGGACAGCCGGCACTTGGCGTCGTACTGCCTGCTCGCGCCGCGTGCGTCGGACAGCGGCGATGACGACGGCTCGAACCCGAAGGGCCGGCGCGTCGGGCACGCCGGTCGCGGCACGCTGCAATGGGCGTTGGTCGAGGCGGCGCACGGCGCGGTCCGCAAAGACGCGCGGATGCGCGAAGTGTTCAACCGCAGCACGGACGGCGGCAAACGCAACCGCAATCGCGGCTACATCGCGGTGGCGCGGCATCTGGCGACGTGTGCCTATGTGACCTGGAAACAGAACGTGGATTACAGCCCGCAGCAGCCGCCGCCGCCGCCGCGGCCGGGTTCAAAACAACGGCGACGGAAGTTGCTGACGAATCGTCCGGGAACGGGCCAGCCCGAGCACCCTATGGTCGCCGTGCGGTAGTTTTGCACGGAAGGCCTTGTTGTAAGTGGGCCGCCCGCACCGTATGTGAAAGTAAACCGCCGCGACCAACGGGAAAGAAGGGCGCATCGCCGAGGCGATCCGCCGCCGCGGCCCGTCTGAATGGATAGGTGGACCGGTCGAAACGACCTCGTCCAATGACGGTGTTTGGACTGCGTCAGCCAACCTCGCCGCAAAGAAAAGCAAAAAGTCTTTCCCCTCCGGAGAGCACCAGGGAGGAAAGGCCGGAGATGTTTTGCTCTTGACGAAGACGGGCCTTTCGTGGATAGGGTGCGTTCGGGCCGCATGTGATAATCCTTGGATCGCAAGCCCGTCCGCGCGGCCCGAACGCATCTATGAAGCGGCGTTTGTCAAGCGAGACGGTCGAGGTTTTTGCGGAAGACGTTTCCGCACTGCCCGTCGCCGTCGGCCTCGGTCGATCTGTCCCATCTCAGCCGGGCGTAGCGATCAGGTTGTGCCGTTTTCCGCAATTGCCTTGAGCCTGAGGCGGAGGGAGCGGTCTCCCTTCGCGGATTCGCCGAGCTGGACCGGCGCGACGTTACGCTCAGCCATCTATTCGGGATCATTTCGCTGCAACCCACGGACCCGGCACAGATCGGATCGGTTCCATCGCGTGCCGCGGTCCTCGAAGCAAGGTCGCCCGAACCTCCCATGAAAAGAATCCGATGGACGCCGCCATTCACCCTAGCGAGCGTTGCGATGGGCACACGCTCCGCGTTCCTGTCGGGGTCGTCCATGGTTGTCGCGTCGCCGCTCGCTTGAGCACACCGCGTTTTCCGCTCCTCTTTCAAAACACGCCGGCACGTCGCCGACGTTTCGTTCACCCGCACGACCGCGAAGCCGGACGTTCCGTTTCGCTCAGGCCGCCCTCTGATACGGACGCTCGTTCGTCACGATCGACATCATCAGGCACAACAAGCGCCGCGTGACGGCGACGATCGCCTTCTTCTTGCCGCGCCGCTTGCTCAACTGCTCGAAGATCCGCAGCTTGGCCGGATGCGCCAACCGCACCCGCTCGGCCTGCGATTCGACCAGTCGCACGAACCACTCGTAACTGGCGGTGGCCTCGACCACCATCTCGAAGGGCGCTTGTTGGGCAAACCACTCCGCAATCAACGCGGGCTCGCCGCACGCAAACGTCCGCCGCCCCAAGACCTGCCCCTCTTTGTTCACCATGCAAACCACGATAGACTTCTTGTGGAGGCCGACGCCGATGTACTTATTCACGGTTGACTCCTTGTGTGGAAACACGCGGTGCGGACCATCCGAACAGCAAAACCAAGCGCGGTTTACCACGACTCCAAGAACCGTCAACCGGCCCGGCTCGACCTCCGCTTCATAGTTTCACCCCGCTTGGTCCTCGTCGCCGCAACCCTGGTCGCTTCGCATCCGTCCGCGCATCCGTCCGCCGGTAGCCGACGCCGCGGCGCGTAGCGTCGCCCATTGCTATTGCTCTCCGGACTGCGTCCCGCCGCCCAGCGGCCAGCGTGCCGAACGCTCCACGCTTTGTCCGCCCTGGCAAAGCCGAATCCGCACAACGCACGAATTCCCGGCGGCCTCCCATGACGCCGTCCCGGTGCAGTCCTCGGGCAGCATCGCCGCGATATCCGGCGAAGAACGAAAATCGAACGATTGGCTGCCCGCTTCGCATCGCAGCTTCAGACTGTCCAGCACCGCTTCCGCCTGCGCCTCCAACCGCTCCGTCCGTTGCCGCCGAATGTCCTGGAGCGACATCAGCGCCAGAGCCGCGCACATGATCGTCACGATCGCGACGGCGAAAACCGCAACGATCGTCGCTACGCCTCGCCGTCTCATGGAGCGCCTCCTGTCGGCGGTTCATCCTGTGCGGCCGCCGCCCGCGCCGCCGGCAGCAGCAGCACGCACTTTCTTGCGCGGGCCTTCAAGCCCTCGCCGCGCGGCGGCGGCTGCTCCTCGAAGGTCAGCAACAGCATCCGCCTGCCGCCGGCGGGAGTGATTTCAACGCGAAACGTGAGCCGTTGTGCCGACCAGCCCTGTGTCTCGCCATCGATCGAGCGACGGATGATCTCCTCCGGCGAAATCCGGTACGTGACCGTCTCTTCATCGCCGGATTCACCCGATACTCCCGTCAGGCGCAAAAGCCGAAACCCCGATCCATCAAAAAGCTCGGCCTGCGTCGCGGCACGAACGTCCGCCCGCAGCGCTTTGTTGAGCGACTCGATGGCGACGACTCGCGCCTGGTGTTGCGCGGCGATGCGGGTCAGGTACATCGAACGCGTCATCAGCATCCACAGCGCGGTGACGACGGTCCCGGCCACGATCAGGCCGACCATCAGCTCGCCCAACGCGAACCCGCATCGCGGGGCACGCCGTGCAGCTACGTTTCTGCTCGGGGCCATCATGCGTGCGTTTGTCATGGCGCGGCCCTCGCAATCGGGCAATAGCCGGCCAATTCCGCCCGAATTTCGCCGTCGGGCGTTACGCGCGTCGCGATCACGTGCGCCAACGCCATCCCGTTCCATTCGCCCGAGCCCGGGGCGATCTGAATAACCACGCGAACGCCGTCGTTTTCCGGAAGCGTCTTCTCGCCCGCATCCGCCGCCACGCCCTCCGCCTGCATTCGCACCAGCGCATTCTGAGCCGCGGCGAGAGCCTCGCGGCGTGCGTCGCCGATTTGGCGCGCCTGCCCGTATTGCCGGCACGCGAGCATGAAGATCGTGAGCAGCGCGAGCGTGATCGTCGCCGCCGCGATCGCCTCGAACGCCAGAAAACCCTTTGGCCTGCGCCGGATCATCTCAGTAGATCTCCGAAACCAGGCTGTCGATCAGTGCGAGCAGCGATCCGTAAATCGAGAGCAGAACCAGCAACGTAATCGAACCCCAGAACAGCACGAATAGGGGCGTCGTCGCCGCCCGCAGCACGCGAATGCGGTGGTCATAAAGCGACGCGTAGTAGGCCGCGAGATAGTCCAGCGACGCGGCCAACTCGCCGGTTCGCTCCGCCGATTCCAGCGCCCGCCGCACTGTCCCGCGAAAACCAACCGCCGCCGCGGCGGATTTCGGCGCCGCGCCGCCGCGGATTCGTTCTGCCCAGCGCCGCAGCCGGCGCCGCGAAAAGCAGTTCGTGGGCGTAATCGCAGCCAATTCCGCGGCTTCCGGCAGGTCGTGCCCGGCCCGCAACGCCGTCGCCAGCAGCGGGAGCTGAAGGGACATCGCCCGGGCCTCCGCCGCGGTTCGCAAAACCGGCAGGAACCCCGCGAGCGCATCGCCGACGTATTCCAGCGGCGTCGACCGGTGAAGCCCGCGGTGCATGAAGCGGCGCGCCAGCGCGAATTGGACCACCAGCACGATCGGCAGCAGGATCAGAACCACGAAGGGAATGCCGCTGTCGAGGATCAGCCTGGAAAACACGACGAACCCGTGCATGATCCGGGTCTCGGGGATGCCGAAATCCGCGAAGATGTCGCGGTACTTGGGTACGAGGAACACCGTCAGCGCCAGCACCAGCCCGGGCACGAAGAGCGTCATGAAGATCATGTAAGGCGTGCCGAACCCCGGCCAGATCCGCCCGCGCTGCTCGTGCGTCGCCCGGCTCAGGCCGTGCAGCACCGTCGGCAGCGTGCCCATCCGCTCCGCCGTCGCAAGCTGCCCGATCGTCGCGGTCGAGAGCGACGGCGCCGTGATGCGCACCGCGATCGAAAGCGGATCGCCGAGCAAGAACCGCGTGCGCAGGCTCTCCAGCATTTCGCGGGTTCGTCCGCGTTCGGCGGCCGCGGCGGCGGTGAGCCCCTCGACCAGCGGCAGATTCTGCCCCATGAGCAGCGCAAGCGTGCGAAGCAGCACGGTCTCGCGCCACCGCCGCAGGCGCAGCCACATTCCTCCGAGCAGCATCACCAACGCCGCCGTCACGAGCACCGGTAGTCCGCACAAAATCGCCATATTCTAGTTGGTAAGGCTCTGGATCAGAGAAACCAGCGGCGTAATCATGCCCGTCACGATCAGGCCGATCATGCCTCCGATCAGAATCAGGAAAAACGGTCCGACAATCACCCGTACCACCGCAACCGACTGCTCGGCCTGGCCTTCATACGTGCGGGCCAGTTCCACCAGGGCGGCGGGCAGGTCGCCGCGGGCGCCGGCGGTCATCACAACCGTCGTCCAAAGCGCCGGAATCACATCTTGTCCCGCGGCCGCTTCGTTCAAAGGCTGGCCGCCTCGAATGCGCTCGGCGATCAGGCGGGCTTCGTCGGCGATTACGACGCTGCCGGACGCCTCGCCCGCGGACAGGAGCAATTCCGGCAGCGGCAGACCGTTGAACGCACCCAGCGCCGCCGTGTGCGTGAAACGCGCCCGCGTACTCGCACGGAACACCCGTGCGATGCCCGGAACACGGCGGAGAATCGCTTCACGCAGCCGCCGCATCCCCCGCGGCCGGGTGATGATCCACAGCGCCAGCGCCAGCGCGAGCAATCCGACCGCGACGCCCTCCACCACGAACCACCACTCGGCCAGGAAGTCCATGAGGGCGGCGAGAAACAACGAGAGGGGGGGCATCCGTCCCCAGGTCGTTAGTCCCTGGCCCGACCACAACGCCGCAAACGTCGGAGTCTGACCCCAGAAATCGCGTAGCGTCGCGAGAATCTGCGGAATCACCGCCCGCATCAAGAAGCTGAGCAGGCCCGCTGCAAAGACAAACACCATTAGCGGGTAAAGCCCCAGTTCGAGCAGCGAACGGCGGAATTGCAGCGTCAGGCGCAGATGCGTGGCGACGCCGTAGAGCGCGCCGCCCAGGTCGCCGCTGCGCAGGCCCGCCTGCACCGTTCCGGCGTAGTCTGCTGGAAACCGTTCCTGCACGCGCGCCACGGCCGCTTCAAGCGGCGAGCCGGCAGCGAGTCGATCCGCCAGTTCGAGCAAGAGCGACTTGAGTTTGCGTGAGTTGACGTCCGCCGCCAGTTGCCGCAGGCCTTCTTCCAGCGGCACGCCCGCGCGCGTCATCGCCGCCAGTTGCTCGTTGAACAACAACAGGTCGTCGAGCGAGAGCGGCGCGACGTAGCCGAAGCGTTTGGCGGACCGCAGCGTCGCGACGCGGATTCCCATGTCGCGCAGGGTCGCGTCGGCGTGCGCCGCCGACTCGGCCTCCAGCGAGCCCTGAAATGCGGCTCCGGATCGTAGCTGGCCGGTGTAGTCAAAAATCGCCATCGACGCCTCTCATTTCGCCGGTCGGCGGAGGTTTCTGACGCGTGTCCGACTCTGTTTCCGCCCGCGGCCCGTCGGCCAGCCGCGTGATCTGCTGCGCCATGCCGATCAACACGTCGACTTCCTTGACTGTCAGGCCGGCGCGTCCGAAGACGCGCCGCAGTGCGTACTTCAGATGATCTGGGTTCTGCTGCCGGCGGAAAAAGCCGATCCGCTCCAATGCGGCGTAGAGCTTTTCGTACATCACGCGCTTCTGCTCATCCGGCGCGGCAGGGTCCGGCTGCGTGATCGGCATTGTGCCGCTCGCCGCAAGCCAGGCTTGCCGCAACTCGTATGACACCACCGTCACCGCCGCGGCCAGATTCATCGCCGCATATTCCTCCGAAGTCGGAATCTCCATCACCCGGTCGAATTCCAGGATTTCCTCTTCGACCAGCCCGCGATCCTCCGGCCCGAACGCGATCGCGACCGGGCCGCGGCGGGCCATCTCGACCGCCCAGGCGGCGCCCTCGCGCGGCGACACGACCGCCCGGCGGCGGTGAAAGCCCGCTTTTCCCGATGTTGCGATCGTCGCCACGCAGTCGCGCATCGCGTCCGCGAGCGGCGGCGACACGCGCGCCCGGCTCAGCATGGGCCGGGCGCGGGTGGCAAAGGTCTGCGCCTCGTTATCCAGCGGGTCGCACGCCGGCGCGACGAGCACAAGATCGGACAGTCCGAAGTTCATCATCGCACGACACACCGAGCCGACGTTGCCGCCGCGAATCGGGCGGGCCAACACAATGCGAAGCCGTTCCAGCATGCCCGCAGTCTAAGCGAAGGGCCGACCCCGGGCGGGCGGCCAGAGTCGGCTCTGTCAGAACCCCAAGCGCCAGAGGCCGTCGATTGCGCGCGGGACCAACTCTCCCTCTCCCGGTACTCCGGGAGAGGGTCGGGGTGAGGGCGAGCAACCAACCGTAGCGTCGGACATCCGAGTCCGACGAAGTTGTTCTTGGTATCTTCCATCGTCGGACTCGGAGGTCCGACGCT
>JACRLV010000356.1 GCA_016235145.1 Planctomycetota bacterium | reverse complement strand
GATTCCCCGCCGAATGGGGTGCGTGACAGTTTGGGCGGCCTCTCGTTGCTCTTGGGAGGGTGGCACGGTCAAGCGTACTCGCTTGGCCGTGGGAACCCCGTGAGGGGTGGCAGGTGCGGTGGAACACTGCCAACGGAGTACCGTTGACAGTGCCACCCCGCCGCAGGCGACGGGACCGGACGCGAGGCCGAAGCACATTCTCAAAAGGCGATTGCCGGGGGCGCTTTTTCTGGTTTACACTCCGCGACTCGGTCGGCGTTAGGCCGCACGGGGTACATTGGGCTTCCACGCAGCGGATCGGACCCGTTGCGGCCTGTTCATTCAAAGCCAGCGGCCGACATGGCTCGAACCTTTGCACAGCTTCCGGGATACGACATTCAAGCCCGAATCGGCAGGGGGGCTGGAGCCGTTATTTATTCCGCGCGTGAGTATCTGACCCGCCGCGAGGTTTCGATCAAGCACGTCGTGCGGCACGGGCCGGAGGACGACCGGTTTCTCGAGCAGGCGGAGATCGAGTACGACGTCGCAACCAAGCTCGACCACCCGGCGCTTCGAAAGTGCTTCGACATCGTGCGCATCCGCCGCTGGCTCAAGACCGCCGAGCTGTACCTGGTCATGGAGTGGGTCGACGGCGTGCGCCTGGAAGACCACCGGCCCACGGCGGTCGAGCGGATGCTGCCGGTTTTCCTGGAGATCGCGGACGGCCTCAGTGCGATGCACCGATTCGGGTACGTACACGCCGACATGAAGCCGAACAACGTGCTGCTGCTTCGGAATGCGCGCGGCTTGAAGCTGATCGACTTCGGCCAGAGCTGCCCGATCGGCCACACGAAGACGCGCATCCAGGGCACGCCGGACTTCATGGCGCCCGAGCAGGTGCTGCGCCAGCCGCTCGATCAGCGCACGGACGTGTTCAATTTCGGCGCGACGATGTACTGGACAACGACCGGCAAGTGGTTCAAGACGCTGATGAACAAGGGCGAGACCGGCGTCAAGAAGATTGAGATCGACCTGCGCAGCGACAACGCACCGCCGAATACGATCAACCCCAAGGTGCCGCCGCCGCTGTCGAGCCTGATCATGGAATGCTGCGAAAACAACAAGGCCGACCGCCCGCGCGAGATGCGGGACGTGCGCCACCGGCTGGAGCTGATTCAGCACATGGTGCACAAGCGGCTCGGCACGCACGGCGGCAAGCCGGGCGGAAAGGACAGAGATTCCCGTGAGTAGTCCACCCGACGCCGACCACGCCGTCCGCAGCCTTCGGGAAGCCGCCGGACTTCTGCGCGAAGACCCGATTCGGCGCGGAGCGACGCTGCACTTCGGAAACGCCGGCCAGTTGGTGCTGACCGGCGACATGCACGGCAACCTCAAGAACTTCGAGAAGCTTCAGCGATTCTGCGCCCTGGAGCGGAGCCCGGCCCGCTACGTGCTGCTGCACGAGTTGATCCACCAGGAAGTGCAGACCGAACGGGACATGGACCTGTCGATCGACCTCCTGGTCGCCGCCGCGGCGTGGAAGGTCGCGTTTCCCGACAACGTCTACTTCATGCAGTCAAACCACGAACTCGCCCAACTCCGCGGGCAGGAAATCACCAAGGGCGGGCGCTCCGTGCTTCTGGATTTCGAACGCGGCGTGGCGTATCGCTACGGCCGGCACGCGGCCGGCGTGATCGACGCCGTGTGCGACTACATCGCGGCGCTGCCGCTGGCGGCTCGCACCGCTAACGGCGTTTTCGCCAGCCACAGCCTTCCCGACCCGCTCCTGCTCGAGATCTTCGATCCAACTCTACTCGATCGCGAGCCGACGCCGCAGGAGCTGTCCCCCGGCGGCCCCGCGTACTCGCTTGTCTGGGGGCGATTTCATTCTCCTGAAGCCGTGCAGTACTTTGCTCAAAAGCTCGGCGTGAGCGGCTTCGTCATCGGCCACACGCCGCAGGAGGATGGCTACAAAGTCATCGGTCGGATGATCATCCTCGCCAGCGACCACAACCACGGCTGCTTCCTGCCGCTGGATCTGAACCGCCCCATGACGGTCGAGCAGATGGAATCTTCCATCCGGAAGTTCGTCTCCGTCCCGTGACGTCGCCGGCTTTCGCCGCTCCGGCCCGACCGGCTATTTGGCCGGCAGTGGGCGGAGCTTGATGTTTCGGTACCAGACCCGGTCGCCGTGATCCTGAAGTGCGAGCTTGCCCGTGCGCACCGTGCCGTAGCGCGGCATGGACGCGAATTTGCTGGCCTTGACCTTTTCCTGCCAGGGGCCGCTCCCCCACTCATACTCGAGCAGCTTCTCGCCGTTCAGCCAGTGCTCGACGTGCTCGCCGCGGACGACGATCCGCGCTTCGTTGAAAAAGCCGACGGGCTTCGTCACGTCGCGGGCCGGCGCATACAGGGCGTAGCACGAGGCAGCGCTGGTGAGCGCGTTGCGGCCGTCGGCGTGCTCGGCGTTGTCGAGCACCTGCATCTCGGGGCCGGTTTCCCAGACCCAGCGATTCGGATCGTCTTCGCAGACGCCGTAGAAGATGCCGCTGTTCCCCGCGGCGGCGACGCGCCACTCGATCTTCAACTCGAAGTTGTCGAAAGCCTCGTCGCTGACGATGTCGCCGCCTGAGCCCGTGCGGGCGAGACAGCCGTCCACGACGGACCAGCCGGTCGGCGCGCCGCCGGCCTTCTTGAACGGATGCCAGCCCTTGGTCGTGCTGCCGTCGAACAGCAGCTTCCAGCCCTCGGCCTTTTCGGCGTCGGTCAGGAGATTCTGCGGCGGTTGGGCCGGACGCGGCCGCGCCTTGCCGGCGCGCGCCTGCGGGATTTCTTTCAGCGTGTACCAGGCCTCCGTGCTCCACGGAAGCTCGCCTTCGGCGCTGACCAGGGGGGGAAGCAGGCGCAGGTACACGATGTGCGCCGGCTTCAAGTTCTCGAGCTCCACGAACAGCGTCTTGCGATCTTCCGTCATGCTCGCGGATTTTGCGGGATAGACGACGCCGTCGCGTTTCGGGGCCGTGCCCTTTTCCGCATCGAACGGCCATTGCTCCACGTAGATCGAATCCGCCTCCCAGCCGCAGTGCGGGTCGAGCGGCTTGGTGAACTCGATCTCGAATCCGTTGGACACGGCGCGCACCGCGAGCATCTCAAAGGCCAGTTTCCCGCCCGGCGCGACGGAGCGTCCGTCGGACTTACCGAAGCGAAACGCGCAGGTCTGTTCGTGTAGGGCGGATTCGCCCGATTTCATCGGGAAGGAATCGACGAAGACGCGCCGGCTTTCCGCGCCGGGCTGTGCAACGAAGACGAACTGTTCGGCGTAACGCCCGTCTTTCAGCCGCGTCGCATGCAGCGGCGCGTCGCCGACGTCGGGCACCCAGATCGCAAACCGGTCGGGCCCTTCGCCGCCGGAGAGCCCGGCCCGCACGTGCGTCGAAAGGTGGTCGAACGTCATTTCGCCTTCGGGGAATGCATCGCCTGAGCGAAACCCCGGATGGTCGCCGACGACCGGCGAGCCGTCGCCCGGCCGGCCGCGCCGCAGCGGCGGGATGATGCGTTTCTTGCCGGGCTGGGGCTTGATCTGGTTCGCGTCGCTGACGAGCGCTGCTCGCGGGACGAGAACGAAGTCCGCGGCGCCCGGGGTCTTCCAATCCAGCCGCAGAGCCGCGCCGCCCGTGCCCTGAAAATGCCGGATTTGCAGCGCGTGGTCGCCCGCGCTCAGGGTGAGCGTGGCGGCTTTCGGCGTCGGGCCGTGCGGACCGTCGTGGTCGATCGCAACCTGTCCGTCGAGCGAGAGGATTCCGCCATCGTCGCAGGTCAAGCGTATCTCATACGCGCCGGGCCTCGCGACTCGCAGGAATCCATCGATTTCGACCAACACGCGCTCGGAGAGCGATCCGTAGCGGTCGTGCAGGTCGATCGGGCCGGTGTCGATGACTTCGCTGGGCGCTTGTCCGGCGACCAACTCCGGAACGGCGCTGACGTCCTGATCCAGCTCATAGAGACACGCGATCAGCCCCGCTTGCCGTGTGGGCTGCTGTGCGGCAGCGTTGATTGCGGAACATGCTCCCAGCAGGATCACGATGGCTCGGAAGATTCGTTTCATTATTGTCGCCCTTGCGTTGTTCGGACGCCGGTGGCGGAAACCGGCGTCATGTCGGATACAGACCAAAAAGAAAGCGGGCCGCATCGCGGCCCGGTTCCACTGATTCAGATTATTTCGGCATTCGCGTGCACTCAGGGATTGCCGCCCAGATCGCCGAAGATCGGATCCTCGGCGGCGGAGCAGAACGGCGGGAAGGAGCAGAACGGGTCTTTTTCGGGATTAACGCCGGGACCGTCGATGCCCGACGTGATGAACTGGTACTCGCGCGGATCGCAATTGAAGATCGTGCCGCAGGGATTGATCCCGCGCACCATATTCAGCAGACCCGCGGTCGGCGAGCAACCGAGCTGGAACACGCCGCCGCAGACGCTCAGGCCGACGCCGGTCACCAAGGTTCGAAACACACGCCTACGCATGAAGACCTCGCAATTCTGGTTTGCCGCGTTAGGGATTCGCGGCGGTCTGGGGGCAGTCCACGAGGACGAAGATCGAGTTATTGTCGCAGAAATCAAAATAGTTTCCGGATCCGCAGTTGACGACGGAGCAGAAATCGAAGCCGGTGATCAGAGTCTGGCCGAGAAACTGGGTGCAACTGCCCGGTACTCCGGGGATCTGGAAAAGAACGCCGGCCGCGCCGAGGGCCAGCAGCGCATTCATGCGCTTGCGGGACTTTGTCATGCTGTGCTCCGTGAAGAACCGGCGTCGCAACTGTACGCCGCAGCGTAATAGTATGAGCCGCTGAGTGGGGGATCAAGTGGGCGGGCGCTGGGCTTCGCAAAAAAGTTGCGGCATCCGCGGCGTACGGACGTGTCGGGCTTTTGCGTCCCGCCGCGGTGCGCGGCAGTGGGCAAGAAAAAAGGGCGTCCGGCATTCACCGCGACGCCCCGCGATCTTGGCTGCGCCGGCCTTGCGACCGGCGCGGGATTCGCTTCTCAGCCGCCCAGGAGGTTGCCCAGGCCGAGATTGCCGAACAGACCGGCGAAGCTGGTGCCGATGTTCGGGAGGCAGTTCAGACCGAGCGCCATCACAAAGCCGCTCGACAGGACCGCGAGAACCATGAACTTGCGAGTCATGTTTGTCACTCCGTTTGTAGAAATATCCGCTGGACGCGGTTCGTTTGGCCGGGGCCAAACGATGGACATATTAGTGACCAGACCATCCGTGACGCGTCGCCCACTCTCGCAGGGCGTAGCACTGGCCTTTCGGCAGGCTGCGGGCCGTCCAGACCAACCCGAGCCGCGTCCCGGAACAACTTAGCCGAACAGCTCTTCCTTGACGACGTCGATGCCGATGTTCAGCCAACGATTGTCTGTGGGCCAGCCGCTGTTCCAGAAGCCGTCCCAGAAACCGCCGAGACAGCCGCTCAGCATCGTGGCGCCCGTCAGCAGCGTCGCCGTGAGAGCAAAAAACTTCGCCTTCATCGAATTCTCCTTAGATGCCGCCGCCAAACCCTTCGACCGGCGGCGACAGGCGTCTTGCGCCTGTACCTGTTTAGTCGATCCCGTTCAACCAGAGGGCGTCGCCGAACACGTCGCCCCAGAACTGCGAGCAGCCGCCGAACCACGCCATCGTGATCGCGCTGGCGCTCAAAATCAGAGCGTAAGCCTTGATCTTCGTCATTTTCCGAAACTCCATTTCGTGAGACTTGAACGCTGGTCTCGCAACTCGCGAAACCGACTTAGTCGAAGCTGACCGCAACCAGGATACGCTGAACCACAGCGCTCAGGCAGCCGCCGCCCAGACCGAGGCTGAGCACAGTGCCCGTCATGAGCAGCAACGTTCCCTTGACCCAGAACTTCTTCATCTCGTGTCTCCAACATGAGAAAACTGTTTATCGACCCCTCATGGATCGATCAACCCACCGGCGACGCACCGGCTTGCTCTAGAGCTAAACGTGCAGTTGCTCGGCGACATCATGCGGACAGAACGAGCCCTAGCTCGCCTGCCCCGAACTAACCGCGCCCTGCATACCCGCCGCAGTGTACGGACGCCGACCTGCATTGCAAGGGGTCTCAAACCAAAATCTCTCGGATTTTTTCCGAAGAAATTGGACTCAAAATCCCTTTTGGGGTCACAAATCCGCGGATCAGCTCCACCGGCGTCACGTCAAACGCCGGATTGTAAAACTTTATGCCATAAGGAGCTATGCGAAAATCGCCGAATCTCGCAAGCTCCTCTCCCCTACGCTGCTCGATCGGAATTTGCGCCCCGCTCGGGGTAAACAGGTCAAACGTGCTAAGGGGGGCCGCGACAAAAAACGGTACGTTGTGCGCGGCGGCTGCCAGGGCCAGGGGATAGGTTCCGACCTTGTTGGCGGTGTCGCCGTTGGCCGCAATGCGATCCGCCCCCACGATCACCAAATCCACTTTCCTGTTCGCGAGCAGGCTGGCCGCGGCGCCGTCAGGCAGGACGGTCACATCCAGACCGCACCGAGAGAGCTCGAACGCCGTCAGCCTCGAACCTTGCAGCAATGGACGGGTTTCGTCAGCGTAGACGCGAAACTTGCGGCCGGCTTCCGCGGCGACGTAGAGCGGAGCCAAGGCCGTGCCGTACGCGATCGTCGCGAGCGCGCCGGCGTTGCAGTGCGTGAGAACGCCGCTCCCGTCCCGCACGAGTTCGGCTCCCGCCTCGCCGATTCTCCGGCAAGCATCCACTTCCTCTTCGACGATCTGGTCCGCTTCCAGGAGCATTCGGCTCCATGCTTCAGCCGGCGTTCCGGGCGTGGCCGCCTTCGCCACGCGGTCCACCGCCCACGCGAGATTGACCGCGGTCGGTCTTGATTCTTTGAGCCAATGCGCAGCCGATAAAACCGCCTCACGAAACTCGCCAGCGGAGTTTCGTGCGGCGTTCCGGCTGCCGAGGCACACGCCGTAAGCCCCTGCGACGCCGATTGCCGGTGCTCCGCGAACGCAAAGCTGCTGAATCGCCTCGATCACCTGCTCGATATTCACGCACCGCCGCACGGCGACCTCGCCGGGAAGCAGCGTCTGGTCGAGGAGTTCCAACGCGCCGTCCGCTCCGCCGACCCAGCAAACCGTCGGGGGCAGGTTTGCGAGGCCGCCGCGTTCGCGCCGCACCGGGCGAGCCGTGAACGGCGATTCGCTGGGCGCATCAGAGCGGGGCGCACTCACTTGCTGGTCCATTCGGAATCGCCTTCGGCGGTGACCCACGAGCGGTGATAGCCCTTGTCCTCCAACTGCTCGCACACGGTCGTCATGCGGAAGGGGGTGTAGGCGTCGCACATCACCGCGAGTTCTTCGGTTCGCTTGTGCCCGACCGAACGTTCGTACGTACCGGGGTGGGGGCCGTGCGTCACGCCGAGCGGATGCAGACTGATCGATTCGCTGGAGATTCCCCGCCGCGAGGTGAAGTTGCCCTCGACGTAGTAGAGGATCTCATCCATGTCCACGCTCGCGTGTGCGTAGGGGCATGGGATCGCCTTGGCGCCGTCTCGGTCGAAGTAATCCACCATGCGCGGCACAAACGAGCAGATCACAAAATCGTCGCCGGCGAAGGTCGTGTGAATCGTCGGCGGCAGGTGGACGCTGGCGGTCTTGGGCTGAAAGTCGTGGATGTTGAACGTAACGGGATAGACCATTCCGTCCCAGCCGGCGACGTCGAGCGGGAAGTGCTTCGTCTTGTGTACGGTCAACTCGTCGTTCGCCTTCACCACGACCCGAAACGGTGCGACGCCATGGACTTTCGGATCGTAGTGCAGCAGCTCGGTGGGGGCGCGGAAGTCGCGATGCGAGAACGGCGCGTAGTCGGTGATTTGGCCGTACGCGTTTCTGTATTGCTTCGGCACGCCGACCCACGGCCGGCCCTCGAAGACCAGCAACGTGCCGCGGTTGCCGTCCAGGTGGATGCGGTAGGGAGTGCTCTGCAGCACGCCGTAGATGCTCTCAATCCGCCCGCTGCCTTCTTTCACGAACCAGCACTCATCGCCGTCGCCGTTCGAGAAAAAGTCGCGCGCCGGCTCGGTCGGCTTGCACAATCCCATCTGGAGCGTGCGGTTGACCATTAATGTCCGCCGGCCGGTCAGGAAATCGCCGCCCGCGGGCATGTCCTGCGTCTTGATGTGGCGGCGGTGAAGCGGCTGCTCCTTGACGAGCTCGTACGGGCAAAACCCGGGGAGCTTGAGCGATTCGACTTCGAATTCGTCGGTCGGGGGCACGCGGTAGTACAGGATCGAGAAGGGGCCGTTGAATCCTTCGCGGGTGATCATCTGCTCCATGAGCAGGCGGCCGTTCTCGTAGAACGTGGTGTGCGGTTTCGCGGGAATATTTCCGAGCCGATGCTGCTGAATCACGGATGAGCCTCCTGGAAGCGTGTGTGCCGCGACCCGCGATGCACATTCCGCGGCCGCCGACCTTCGCCCGTTTCTGAGCCGCGCGGCATTCTAATGGCCGCGCGATAGCGCCGCATCCGGGGCGCGGGTCCGGGCAGTTGTCGGCGCGGCCTTTTGTCCGCTATCTTTCATCCTCTTGGTCGCCGGTCACGGGTAGGCGGGGTGAGCCCGCATGCGGTTTCCGGCCGGGGGCCGAAGCGGTGGAGACTGCGCGTGAGCTGGCAGGCCATAGACCGTCGTACGGTCCCGGAATCCGAGCTCGGACCGGGAATCAGCCAGGCGGCGCGGGAGAAGATCAGACACTTCTTTTCGCGCTATCCGACCAAACGGGCGGCCCTGCTGCCGGCCCTGCACATCGTGCAGGACCAGATCGGGTACTGCTCGCTGCGGGCGATGCGCGAGGTTGCGGAGCTGCTCGAAATTCCGCCGGCGGCCGTCATGGACGTCGTCAGCTTTTACACCATGTTCTGGACGCACCCGCGCGGCAGGAAGGTGCTAATGCTCTGCCGCTCGATCAGTTGCCAGGTGATGGGCGCGGACAAGGTCCAGGCGGCGATTCAGCAGAAGCTCGGCATCGGCGAGCACCAGACCACGCCGGACGGGCAGTTCTCCTTTGTTACGGAGGAGTGCCTGGCCGCGTGCGACCACGCTCCGTGCCTGATGGTGAATGAAAAGATGCACAAGCGCGTGCGCGTCGAGGACCTGGACCGCATCCTCAGCGACCCGGACAGCGACAAACTCGACCTGCCGCGCAGCGATTTGTATGACGCGCCGAAGTAGGCGGCGTCGTGCATTCGTAGCGTCGGACCTCCGAGTCCGACGGCGTCGAGCTTTTCGCCGGGCGGAAACGCCTGGCGCTACAAATCGACGAACACTCTCGTATGCGGCCAATCCGCCCAACACGCCACCAAGCCGCGCCGCACGGGATTGTCCGCGATATACCGCACGATCGTCGCCAGATCCTCTCCGGGCCGCGACACTCGATCAAATGCCGACGCCTGCCAGAGACGCCGCCGCCCGGTGAGCGCTTGGTAACGACGCGTCGTGAAACTCTTCATTCTTTGGAGAAACTCCGAGATCGGGCGGCCGGTGCTGCCCGCGGAGACCATTGCGTGCACGTGATCCGGCATAAGGCAGTAAACGTAAAGTCGAAATCCGAGCAACTCACTGCTCTTCTCCACTGAGTCGCATACCAAAGTCGCGATCTGGCCGGCCGCAAACGGCGAGCCATGGTCCGCACCGATTGTCAAGTGAATCGGCGTATCGCTGGCGTAAAGCTCCGGGTCGGGCAGACGCACCGCCCGCCCCCGGCCCCAGGTCGCCGGCACATTCACGTCCGCCGCTTGTCGACGCGCTTCCCGATCCACAGTTTTCCCCGTCGGACTCGGAGGTCCGACGCTACGTTCTCATCGTCGGACTCGGAGGTCCGACGCTACGTTTTCATCGTCGGACTCGGAGGTCCGA
>JACRLV010000130.1 GCA_016235145.1 Planctomycetota bacterium | reverse complement strand
TACCCCGCGCAGCGAATTCCATCTTCAATCAGCCGACGGGCCGCGGCCCGGCCGGCCTCCAGGTGGTCCGGCTGCAAGACGTCGGCGCCGAGATTCTCAATCGGGAAGATCGACGCGGACGGTTTGTGATCGAGCATCGAGCGGAGCGCACGCACGCCCTCGGCGTCGAGCGGCGCCAGCACGACGGCGCCGTCGATCCGCTCGCCGGAGATGGTGCGGATTCGCTCGGCGGCCCCGGCCCGGGCGTTCAACTCGATCACATGGACGAAATAGTGCGCCGGCGAAGCCACGCCGAGAACGCCGCGCAAGGCCGCGGCGGACTGCGGCGATTGCAGGTCGTCGATGAGCACGAGCAGCGTGAAATTCCGGCCGGTGGCCAGGGTGCGGGCAGCGTGGCTGGGAACGTAGTTGAGCTTGGTACATGAGGCGAGGACGCGCGAACGCGTTTCGACGCTGATGTCCGGCCGGTTGTTGAGCGCCCGAGATACCGTTCCGCGCGAGAGGCCCGTGTCGCGCGAGATGTCGTCGATGGTGACTTTCCGCATTGCTGGGTTCCTACTCCACCCGCGGCCAACGGCCGCCCACTTTCGGATAACCCGAGACCTGCGTAGCCGCTCGCTTCCGATATTTTAGCTTGGAGGCGGTGCGTGGCAATTAAAATGCAAGAAAATTGCGCCAACTTTGCGTTCTGAGATAAGGCTCGCAGCTAGGGTATTTGCGCGACTACGGCGCGGCGTCGTTTTCGCGCGCCGCGCGCGATCGATGCAGAATCGCGACGAACCCTACGCGACCGACGAAATCCGCCTCAACCCGCGCGGCCAGCTCAATCGCGGTGGATTCGGCCGCTGCGCGATCGTCGGTGTTCAGCCGCACCTTGATCAATTCGCCGTCGCCGAACGCCCGCGCGACGTGCGCCGCGGTTTTTTCATCGATCGGCCCGGCGGAAATCGCCAGACGCGTGGGCAGCCGATTGGCGGCGGCGATCATCTCTTTTCGTTGTTTGGAATTTAGCGGCAATGCAGCCCCCTGTTCACGGACAACCAGATATCTGTCCAGCCGGGGTGGCGTACGAACCGGTCGCAACGCGAACCAAGCCGTGCGGATTCGCGTTCAAACGGCGCGGCTCAATCCGCAAAGGCGAAACGCACGATCGCATAGAGAGCCTTGAAACCGTCCCGCCAAGTGATCTTCTTGCCCTCTTCGTACGACCGGCCGGCGTAGCTGATCCCGATTTCAAACACGCGCCATCGGCCGCGGGCCACCTTCGCCGTGACCTCCGGCTCGACGCCGAAACGGTTGCTCTTGATCCCAATTCCTCGGATCACCTCGCCGCGGAAGACCTTGTAGCAGGTCTCCATGTCCGTGAGGTTGAGGTCGGTGAACATGTTCGACATCAGCGTCAGAAAACGATTGCCGACGCTGTGCCAGAAATACAGCACGCGATGCGCGTCGCCGCCCGCGAACCGCGAGCCGTAGACCACATCCGCGCGCCCGTCGAGAATCGGCTGCACGAGCTTGGGGTAGTCCTTCGGGTCGTATTCGAGGTCGGCGTCCTGCACCAGCACGATGTCGCCGCGCGTCTCGCGAAACCCGGTCCGCAGCGCGGCGCCCTTGCCCTGATTCACGGCGTGCTTGATGACCCGGATGTTCGCGCCGGGAAAGACCTCCGGCAGCTTCGGGTAGAGGTCCAGCGTTCCGTCGCGCGAACAATCGTCCACGAGCACAAGCTCGCGGTCCATCGAAACCGGCGCATCGAGCACGCGCCGAATGATCTCGAAGAGCGTCTTGTGCTCGTTATAAACCGGTATCACGATCGACAGCAGCATCGGTTCCTCTGCAATTCGGCCGCTTCGGCCGTCCCCTCACGCCGGCGACAGCAGCAGCGGATACTGCTGCACGTCGTGCGACGCGACCGCGGTCCGAATCTGCGTCCGCAACGTTCGAATCGGCAGCCGCCAGAGCCGGCGGGCCAGCGACGACGATCCCTGTAGTCCCGCCAGCGGCTCGGCGAACGCATCGAGCACGGCCCGCTCGGCGCGGTTGCGGTCGAATTCCGGCCGCCGGAACTCCTCCCACGCCTCCAGCAGCGCAGGCAGGAGCAATACGCCGCTCCGGCTCACGCAATTCAACCCGGCGAATACCAGCAGCGCGGCCGATTCCAGCATCGGCTCGGCGTGGTGGGCGATCATCATCTGCCGCACCGCCGTCGCCGGCCGCGCCTGATCGAAGCACTCGCACCCAAGCAGATAACGCAGAAGACCGGAGCGCGGCGAGCGGACCAGGCGGGAATCCAGCGCGAGACGCCATTCGGGGGCGCCTCTCGGCGGAAGCCCGCGCAGTGTTTCGGTGATCTCTCGCTGCGTCATGTGTTGGCTCGATCGCGCCGACGAACTGCGGGAACCGTACTTCGGGCCGCGCGCTGGGTCAAGCAAAACCGCACGGGGAAAAGCCCGGCGGGTGTAGGTTTCGAATCCAGCGCGCCGCTCGATCGGAGCCCCAAGCGCCAGCGCGCGGGTGTTTT
>JACRLV010000367.1 GCA_016235145.1 Planctomycetota bacterium | reverse complement strand
TTACAATCTCAGTGAAGCACCAGGGGCGGCCCGCACGCGGCGGGCATGAGATTCGCGGCGCGACCGGCCGCGGGGACTCTTTGAACCTGATCAGCGACGAGCCGGCTGGCGATCGTGCCACTGCTGTGTCAGCAGTGTCTCTTTCGCGGGCGGCCGCCTGCGAAGGGAGGTCCAATGTCCAACCAGCACTCCGGGTCTGACCCGCACGATCTGAAACTCGACCCCGCGAAGATCGACGACGCGGTGGCTGCGCTGCTCTATCTGAATGCCACGTTCGAAAGACTCGGCCCCTACGAAACTGTCCGGTCGTGGAAGTCGCTGGATTGGGACGCGCTCGACCGCCTGCACGCGGCAGGCCTGATCAGCGATCCGCGCACGAAGACCAAGTCGGTCACGCTTACGGAGCAGGGCGTGCTTCGGTCGAAAGCGGCGTGCGAGCGGCTCTTTCGGCGAACTTGATGGCGACAACCGGTCATAGGGTGGGCTCAGCCCACCAATTCGGGCGGTGTTCGCCGACATCGCACCATTCGCCGGTATCGGCCCTGGTGGGCTGAGCCCACCCTGTTTTTGGGGTGAATCAGCATGGATTTTGAATTGAAATCCGCGACCGCGATTCTCGAACGCACCCCCACCGTGCTGCGCGCCATGCTTGCCGGGCTGGGGCCGGAGTGGACGCACAGCAACTACGGCGAGGACACATTCAGCCCGTTCGATGTGGTCGGCCACCTGATCACCGGCGAAAAGATCGACTGGATCGCCCGTATGCGGATCATCCTCGAACACGGAACCGCGCGGCCGTTCGATAAGTACGACCGCTACGCCCAGTTCGAAGCCTCGCGCGGCAAGACGCTCGGCCAGTTGCTCGACGAATTCGAGCAACTCCGCCGGGCGAATCTGGCGACGCTGGCGACGATGCAAATCACGCCGGCAATGCTGGCGAAACGCGGCACACACCCGGCCCTGGGCGAAGTGACGCTCGCGAACCTGCTGGCGACCTGGGTCGCGCACGACCTGAACCACGTCGCCCAGATCGCCAAGTGCCTGGCGACGCAGTATCAGGACGCGGTCGGGCCGTGGAAGCAGTATTTGGGGATTTTGCGATCGCCGGTGACGCGGATGGATGCGGAAGGGGCGCAGCGGCGGCGGAGCAACCAATGAGGGCGAATATGGCCACTTCCCCGCGACGCATGACGGCGATCACAGTCTGTTCTTGTTTCCTATCGATGGCCGGCTGTTTCGCGCCGCAGTGGCACCAAGGCGGCCCCAACCCGAACCTGCACACGATCCAACGCGCGGCGGTCATCCAAGGCGCACTCTCCATCCAAGGGCACCTTCCGCTTTACGGCTATTCAAATTACGGCGTGCGTCTTAACCGCGCCGTGGACGACCGCGGGCAGGAGTTGCAATTGAAGAGCGCCGCGATCTGGTGGTCCAAGGAGGAGCGCTTCGAGCTCGAACTCGATCCGCCGCATTCGCAGGCGACGCAGGTTACGATCGACGTCTCATTTTCAACCCGTGCCGGCGTGCAGCGAATCGAAAAGACGTTACCGATCGACCGCTCCGGTACGATTGTCTATGGCACAGAACTTTCCCGGTGGAATCGCCCGAACCGGCAGAATAGCGGCGGCAAACGGTAAGATTGGCGTGGTCTACTTGAGAGCAGCAACGCATGATCGCCTTGCGTGAAATCCGGGCCTTCGCCCGCCGCATCGCCGCCGAGTTCAAGCCGCGGCGGATCATTCTGTTCGGGTCGTACGCCTATGGCACGCCGACGGAGGATTCCGACGTGGACTTGATGGTAGTGTTCGCGGGCCACGAAAGCGCGATTGATCGGTCGCTCGAAATCAGGCTGAAGCTGCCGTACCCGGGGTTCCCGATGGACCTGTTGGCACGAAGCGAGGGCGAGATGCGGCGCCGCTACAAGCTCGAGGATTGGTTCATTCGCGAAGTTGTGGACAGAGGGATCGTCGTCTATGAAGCCAATCACGCGCAAGTGGGTCGAAAAAACGGAAGCCGACTGTCAAATGGCCGGGCGCGAACTGCGGCGAAGGTAGGATTCACGCTGTGACGCCACATGTTGCGATTACTCTGTCGATGCTGGCGGCCGCGGGGGCGCCGGGCTGCGCGCCACACACGACGCTCCGTCAGGTATTCGACATTCCGTGGGATCAGAAAATTGACAAGCCGACGCTTCAGGCGGCCGTCGACCGGAAATTCTCAATGGGAATGAGCCGCTCCGCCGTTGACGCGCTCCTCCCTTCAACGACAACATCTGGCTACATATACATAATCACTCCATATTACAGCTATTGGAAGAAGGACTATCGCACCGATGGCAGTATTGTCGTCGAGTCGAACCACGAGGCATCTCTCATCGTCGGGCGATGGCTGATCGGAGTTTGGTTCATCTTCCGTGATGATGCGCTCGAAGAAGCGCGCGTGTTCAGCGATTCCTACGGGCTCTAAGCATGGTTTGCTGGTTTGCCGAGATTGGAAGGACGAAATGACCCAGCTACGACCCGCCCGAAAGGGCGTCATCGTTCCCGAAGTGATCCGCGTCGCGATGTGCGAAAACGTCACGCCGGAGTTCATCCGCGACGGCGTCGCTGACCGCAGATCGGAGGTCCGCATGGGAGTCGAATCATGAAATACCTGGGCACCGCGCGCTGCGACAATGGCCACGTCGTTATGCCCGACGGCTTCGCCGCCCCGACGCCGGGGCAAACCTACGAGGTCGTCGAAATCGACGGCGATCTCTTGCTGACGCTTTCGCCGCTCGATCGCGCCCGCCAGGCCCGAATAGACGAGCTGACGCAGCAGACGATTCGCGACCATCGAAAAACCCTCGAGGGACTGGCCAAGTGAACTGGATTTCGATGCAGGAATTGCTCCGAATTCACGCCGCTGTGATTCGTGAGACCGGCGGCATTCCCGGCGTCGTCAACGCGGGAGCGCTGGAGTCGTCTCTTCACCGTCCCTTTACGGCGGCCGGCGGCAGTGCGCTATTTCCCAATCTAAGTGACAAGGTCGCCGCGTTGGTTCACTCGATCATCGCGTTTCATCCGTTTGCGGACGGCAACAAGCGCACCGCATTCGTCGCCGCGGATGTATGTCTCAAACTCAACGGGATGAAACTTGAACCGAGCACGAGTGCGGAAGCGTTCTTCTGGTCCATCGCACGGGGCGAGCAGGACGTGCCCCAAATCGCGGCGTGGCTGACCGCAAACGCCGCGCCGTTCCACGAACAGCCGTAGGAGCCGAACCATGACCCAGCTTCAATCCGCCCGAAAGGGCGTCATCACGCCCGAAATGGTCCGCGTCGCGATGCGCGAAAACGTCACGCCGGAGTTCATCCGCGATGGCGTCGCCCGCGGAACAATCGTCATCCCGGCGAACAAGCGGCACCTCGCGGGCTCTGGCGGAAAGGCGCCGGCGAACAGCGAGAAACGAGAAGCGAGAAGCGAGATTGGAGGACGACCCGACAAGAACGGTGCCGGCGAGCGATCTCGCTCTTCGCTTCTCGATTCTCGCTCTTCTCCCCTCGGCCACCCCACCGCCACGCCAGACGCCATGTACTGGGTCAACCAGACCGTCACGCAGCGGCGGACGTGGCTGGATGATCCGAGCCACTGCCGCGGCCAGTCCGCCCCGAAGCGGCTCGACCCGACCGGCATCGGCCGCAGCATCACCACCAAGATCAACGCCAACCAGGGCGCATCGCCCGTCAGCAGCAGTACCGACGAAGAGCTCGACAAGCTCCGCCATGCGATCGCCTATGGCGCCGACACGGTCATGGACCTCTCCACCGGCGGAAAAATCGACGAATGCCGCCAGCGGATCATCGACAACAGCGTCGTCCCGGTCGGCACGGTGCCGATTTACAGCATGATCCTCGGCGAAGTCCCTCTCCCCGGGGGAGAGGGCGGGATGAGGGCGCGGCGGATTGAGGACTTGACCTACGACGACGTCCTGCGCGAGGTCGAGCACCAGGCCAGGCAAGGCGTCGATTACTTCACCATCCACGCCGGCGTGCTCAAAGAGCACCTGCCGCTCATCAAGAACCGAATCACCGGGCTGGTCTCGCGCGGCGGCTCGCTGCTGGCCAAGTGGATGATCCACCACAACAAGCAGAACCCGATGTACGACCTGTTCGACGAGATCAGCGCCATCATGCGCCAGTACGACGTCACCTACTCGCTCGGCGACGGCGTGCGGCCCGGGTGCCTGGCGGACGCGAGCGACCCCGCTCAAATCGCGGAACTGCACGTCCTGGCCGAGCTGGTGCAGCGGGCCCGCGAGGCCGGCGTGCAGGTCATGGTCGAGGGTCCCGGCCACGTACCGCTCAACGAGATCGCCTGGAACATGGAGCACCAGCGGACCGTCTGCGACGACGCTCCGTTCTATGTGCTCGGCCCGCTCGTCACCGACGTCTTCCCCGGCTACGACCACATCACCAGCGCCATCGGCGCGACCGAGGCCGCCCGGGCCGGCGCGGCGATGCTCTGCTACGTCACGCCCAAGGAGCACGTGGGCCTGCCCAAGGCCGAGGATGTGAAGGCCGGCTGCATCGCCTACAAGATCGCCGCCCACGCGGGCGACATCGCCCGCGGCATCCGCGCGGCGCGGCAATGGGACGACGATCTGTCGAAGGCCCGGGCCGCGCTCAACTGGCCGAAGCACTTCGAGCTGGCCTTCGACGGCGAAACGGCCCGCGCCCTGCACGACGAAGACCTCGATGTGGACACCGATTTCTGCGCCATGTGCGGGCACGATTGGTGCAGCATGCGCATCAGCAAGGAAATCCAGGAATTCGCCAGCGGCAAGCACGACGGCTACGTGCCGCTGAAGGTAGCAAGCAAATCGCCGGGCCTGACGCAGGAGCAGGCGGCCCTGCTCGCGCAGCGCAAAGGCAGCGCCGGCCTCTCGCCCGCAATGGGGAGCGCGGGCGTCTCGCCCGCAACGGGTAGCACCGGCATCCTGCCGGTGACGGGTGGTACGGGCGTCTCGCCCGTTTCAGCCGCCCCGGCGTTGAAACACGCCTGCCACAGCGACATCGTGCCGGACGCGGCAGAGGCCAAGCGAGTGCAGGAACAGGCTGCGTCGGGGCGGTAACCTCTGATTTCTGAACCACCCCCCGACATGCGATTCAATTCGACTGGTTAGGGTCGGCGGTGGAGCGGGGCCAGCCAGGCGGAAGACCGATGACGGGGCGTCATCGCGTCCCGAAAGTGGGCGGAGCCGACATCTCGACTTTGCGCTTGGCCGTTGCCTAGAATCATCGGAGGAATCTGCAACGAAGCAAACACTATGTCGTGGACCATACGTGTCTCGCCAGTTCCGAGGAGACCGCCGATGGGTCGCTTTTCCGGACTGTTTCTGACATTTGCGGTGTGCGCGGCGCGAGCTTCCGCCGCGGTATGGACCTTCGCTGACGTGCTGGACCCTTCGGACGCCGAAGTCTCGCATTTCCCGCCGGCCGATGTGCTTTGCGTCGACATCTTCGTCGATGTTTCCAATGGGGACGTCTGGACGGTGGGCGGCGTGCACGTCGAAGCCCTGAACGGCGCCGCCCTTCGATATGCGACCGATCCCAATACGTCATTGCCGATCCTGACGAATCCCGGCGTCGAGAACCGGTTCGTGACCAGCTTCAGCAAGCCGCGAGGCCGCGACGCCGATGCGCGATTCGCAAACAGCGGCGCGGCGTCGGCCGGCGCGTACTGCCCTCCCGGGCCCGACGTTGAGGCCGGCGCGTCCGTGTGCAGTGTCGCTTTTTTCGCGAGTCCGCCCGAAACGTCAACCTCGCCGTCGGTCGACGGATACGTGTTTCGCGTTGCGGTCGAGTTGAGCGGGCGGCCGTCGAATGATCCCTATGCCCTGTTTCTCGGAACGCCGCCCGATCCAACGCATCCCGACGTCATCCTGATCAGCCAATGTCCCCATGCGGCGGGGACCGTCAATCACGGATGGGGCCCCGAGACCGTTGGGGGAATCGACTGGTATGTCCAGCAGATTCCCGAGCCGAGCACTGTCGCGCTGGTCGTCGTTCTTTTGGCAGTCGGTCGGCGTTGGCGCGGGGCAGTTTCGTAGGTTTGGACGGGTGCCGTGGCGACGGCTGTTCGCGTCGCCACGCAGTGCGAGTCTTGCAGAGACCCTGGTAGCCGGCAGGCTGGGCCGAGCCTGGCGCTTCTCCCGCTTTGGGTAGCATCGACGCCTCGCTGGTGAGCCAGTAGGCTGGGCCGAGCCCGCCAAGCTGCCTCAATCGCCTATGCGGCCGACCGGGCTCGGCCCAGCTATTTGCACGGTCAGTCGCGACGGCGAATGTTGAGCTTCGCGCCGCGCGGCCGGCAAGACACCCGCCGCTCCGAGTTCTAACCACCTGCCCCCAATACCCAGAGGGCGCCGTCTCGGATCGCGCTGCGACGATTGTCGATCCGAATTTGCTCCCGGCCAACCTCGGTCAAGGTCCGGTTCCGCATTGATTTTCGGTTGAGGGCGCCTTGACGCGCGACATGAGGTGGATTTCTACGGCCTCAACATCGTCGTTGCGCACCATGGCGGCGGTGGTCCGTGATCGCGACAACGTAATCGCCGGCGCCGCGCAGTTGACCCTCGCTCGCGAACATCGCAAGATTTCGCGAGCGAGGTACTTCTTGGAGGCGCCGCGCAGCACGGCCGCAGGCGTGGCGATGGAATGACCGAGGGATCGCACATGGCGCGCAATGACCCACCCCGGAAGCCGATTATCGCGATGGTTCACGTGGATGCCTTGCCCGGAACGCCGGACGCCAAGCACCCGCTTTCGCGCATCGTCGAGCGCGCCGCGAACGAAGCCGCGCTCTACGCCCGGTGCGGCGTCGATCAGCTCCTCATCGAGAACATGCACGACCTCCCCTATCTCAACGGCCAGGTGGGGCCGGAAATCGTCGCCGCCATGACCGCCGTCGGACTCGCGGTTCGAGCGGCGGCGCGGCTTCCGCTTGGCGTGCAAATTCTCGCCGCGGCCAATATCGAGGCCCTGGCGGTCGCGCACGCGATCGGCGCGGCGTTTGTGCGCGTCGAGAACTTCGCCTTCGCGCACGTGGCGGACGAGGGGCTGATGCCGACCGCCCAAGCCGGGCCGCTGCTGCGCTATCGGCGACAAATCGGCGCCGAAGCGGTGCGGGTCTTCGCCGACATCAAGAAGAAGCACGCCAGCCACGCGATCACGTCCGATGTGTCGCTTGCGGACATGGCGCACGCGGCCGAGTTCATGCGGGCCGACGGCGTGATCGTCACCGGAACGGCGACGGGCCGCCCGACTTCGCCGATCGACGCCGCCGAGGTGAAAGGCGCCGTGAAAATCCCCGTTCTGATCGGCTCCGGCGTGACGCCCGAGACGCTGCCGCAGCTCTGGGAGCATGCGGACGGGTTCATTGTCGGGTCGTACTTCAAGCGCCGCGGCGACTGGCGCGCCCCGATCGATCCGGATCGCGTTCGGGCGCTCATGCGCTGCGTGGCGCGCCTTCGCGACTAGTGGCTCGCCGACCTGTGATTCTCCGGTCGCCACCCGAGAACGGGCGCTCGTCCGTGATGAGTTTTGTGGGGCAGGCCTCCGGCCTGTCTCTTCGGCGGAGACGATACTTGCACCACATGGTTCCTGTTTCCGAAGAGACCGGCCGGAGGCCGGCCCCACATTTCTCTAAGTCGGCGTCCGATCCGCAATGCGGTCCTTGCCAATTCACGAGAACGGAATCTTGACGAACCACGAGCGCGGCATCCCGCCGCGCCGCACATCAACTCGGTACGACCAGCTTTTCTGTGCAATGGCCGCAGGATCAATCGCCCGTAACAGCGCCCCCGAGCGCCTGGTGAATATCGAGCGTGGCGCGGACGACCAGGTGGCCGCGCCAGGGAACGATCGTGCAGCGTCCGCCATTGACGGCCCAGGAGTCGGGCTCGAGCGACGCGGTAATGACGTTTACAAGCTCGCGAATCCGCTGTTCTTTAACGTCGTCCCGGTCGCCGCCGTTGCGGCGATCGTTCGTGTATCCACCGGGGTCGTCACCCTCGATTCCGACCCCCGAGCCCCAATCGCGCGTCTGCGGCTGGACGGCGACCGCACCATTCCCGACGACCGGCACGACCGATTCGACGATCTCGTGTTGCCGCAGCGCGATGAACGACGGGTTCGTGAGGCGCGACTGGAGCAGCTCCTGCACGTCATACACGCGCACGATCATCTCTTCGCCCAGATCCGCGGCGGTGGACAGCAGGATGATGTTCGACTCGGCCCGGTAGGCGAGCTTTGTGTCCGCGAGCGGCGGCTGATTCATGATCAGCCACATCACCTGCCCGAATCGCAGATTTCGCACGTGGAGCGTGATCGGCGTGTCGCGCTTGATGCCGGATGGCTCGAGTTGCCGCCAGCGAGCGACGACGTTCGTGCCGGTCAATTCCGCCAGGCGGTCAATGACCTGTTCCAGCGGCACATCGTCGAAACGGATCTCGGGCACCCGGACACCGAGCGCCGCGACCGCGGATGCCGGAGGCTTGACCGGCGAATTCGCCGCGGCCGGCGCAGGCGCCGTGCGTGATTCGCCCTCCGTCGGAGGTGCTTGCCCCAATGCAGCGTTCGCAGCGAATAGAGACAGAACGATAAGGAGCGATCTGCGCATACACTGCCACTCCGCTTGGGGCCGGCCGCCGAGGGGCAGTATCGGCCATCCCATCTGCGATTTCCAGCCTAATCTGTGTTTGAGTTGCACCGATTGACGACGCCTCAATATCACGACCCGAGCCTACCCTGGCAGTTCCGTCCGCGTTTCCGGGCGCTCGCGCTACTGCCGGCGGAGTCGGCGCGGTACTTGGATCGACGCAAACCGCCGTTTTGGTCTGATAACACAGCACATGGTTTCGGTTTCTTGATCAGAATAGGCGCGCTTCTGCGGGAGGCGTCTGTAGAATGAATTCAGTTCCAAGTGCAGCGGCAGGAATTCGCGTTTCGGTTCGTTATGCCAGTACGACCTTTCTTCAGCGGATGGTCGATCGCGCTCGCTGTCGGCGTCCGCATCCGGTTTCGGCAGGCGGAACGGCAGCGCTATGCGGGGGCTTATGGAGCGGCTCTGGGGAGGCCGCATTCCGCCGCTCAAAACTTCATCAGGAGAGGATTGTGAAATCCAACACGTTACTTTCGGGGCTTTCCGCCGCGGCATTCATCGGTTGCGGGTACGCGAGTGCGCAATGCGCATTCCTGCCGGGCGGTGGTGTGCGCGGCGTCGGATACGGCGATACCACGGGTGGACGCGCCACTTGCAGCGCGATCTTCGACTACGGCGCGGGGCCGCTGCTGTTTGTCGGCGGAAAGTTTTCGCTGGCGGGTCCGGCGCCGGTCAGCAACATCGCCCGCTGGGACGGCACGGGCTGGGACGCTTTGGCCGACGGCGGATTGAATGGCGAAGTCGCCGCGATGTGCGTTTTCAACGGCGAACTGTACGTCGCCGGACAGTTCACCGAGGCCGGCGGCTCTCCGGCGCGGTTCGTGGCGCGCTGGGACGGCGGACAATGGCGCGCGGTCGGCAACATCACCGAGCCGTACCTGACCATTAACGCGATGGTTGAGTATGACGGCCGGCTGATCTGCGGCGGCAACATCAGCACGATCGCCGGCGTGGCGATCAACGGGTTGGCGCAGTCGAGCGGAGGCTCGTGGGGGCCGTACGCCGGGGGTTTGTCCGAGCAGTCCGGGCCCGGCGACGTGCATACACTGCTGGTCGACGGGAACTACCTGTACGTCGGCGGCGCGCTCGACGGCGCGGGGCCGATCACAGTCGCCAACATCGCCCGCTACGACCGCACGACCGGGCTCTGGAATGACCTGGACGGAGGCTGCGGCCTGCCCACCGGCATGACCGAGTGGGTCTACTCCCTTGCAAAGCGGAACAACGACATTTTCGCGCTGGGGACATTCACACGCGCCGGCGGCGATACGAGCATCCAGAAGATCGCCCGCTGGGATGGCGCGAGCTGGCACGCGGCAGGATCAGGCTATCGTTCTTACGGGCAGCACCTGGGAATGAACGGGAACAACCTCTTCGCGGACATACAGGTCGCTGACGGCGCGAGCGGAATGGCGAAGTGGAACGGGACCGGATGGGATGAAGTGGCCGGCGCGCCGACGTACGGCCATATCCAGAACCTCGCCAGCTACAACACCGACCTGATCGTGCTCGGCCAGTTCGATCAGGCCGGCGGAAAGGGCCTGCGCAACATCGCCCGATTCGGCGGTACGAACTGGTTCAATGTCGGCGCGGGCACGAGCGCTCCCGTCACGGGCTTTACGACCTTTCAGGGCCAGCCGGTCGCGTTCGGCGAATTCCGGGCCATCGAGGGCGCGGCCGCCGACTACATCGCACGCTGGGACGGCACGCAATGGCAGCCCTTTGCTCCGGGCTTGGTCGTGCCGCCGTTGTGCGCAATCGAGGCCGGCGGACTGCTGATCATCGGCGGCTCGGGCACGCTCACGAATGTGCCCGGGACCGACGGCGTCGCGGCGTGGGACGGCACGAATTGGGTGGCGATCGACGGCGGTTTCGGTTTGACGCCGTTCACCTGCCAAGTCCGCTCGCTGGCGGTTTTCGGAAGCCGACTCTACGCAGGCGGGGCCAATCTGCACCTGGGGCAAGTGACGGACTACATCGCGCAGTTGGACAACGGCAACTGGGTCCCCGTCGGCGGCGGCACGAACGGCACGGTCCATGCAATGACGCCCTACGCCAACCGGCTCATCGTCGGCGGGCGTTTCACGGATGCGGGCGGAGTTCCGGCGATGGACATCGCGGCGTGGAATGGGAACGACTGGTCGGTGATGGGGGCCGGGTTTGGAAATTATACGGTCCGTGCGCTGGCGATACACACGGGGCTGCTCGTTGCGGGCGGCGATTTTGTTCTTCCCGACGCCGGCAACCCACGCGGATTGGCCTACTGGACCGGTACGACGTGGGCGCCGATCGACGATCAGGACTACAACACTTCGGCCAGCGCGCTGTTTTCGTATGGCGGCGATCTCTATGTGGCCGGAACCTACTTTGATCCGACTGTGTTCCCCGGGTTCAACATGAACCGTTTTTCCGGCGGCATGTGGACGAGCGTGGACGGCGGGACCGACGGCCGGGTCAACGGCTTCGGCGCCGACGGCGACACGCTGCTGGTCGGCGGCGAATTCATGTTCGCCGGCGGCGAAGTGTCGGCCCATGTGGCCCGGATGCAGTGCACGCCCAGTGTGATCGGCGACACGGACGGCGACGGCGACGTGGATATCCAGGACCTGGCGAACCTGCTGGCGCATTTCGGCTTCTGCGCGCCGGATCCGCTTTTCTCTGCGAACGTCGATTTCGATCACGATCAATGCGTGACGCTTCAGGACCTGGCGCTGCTGCTGGCGAATTTTGGGACGTAGGGCAGGTCGCGGCCGTTCGCGACCTGCCGTTGGCAATCGCTCGGCAGTGCTGCGGGTTGAACCGTAGCGTCGGACC
>JACRLV010000385.1 GCA_016235145.1 Planctomycetota bacterium | reverse complement strand
GGCGAGCTGGCCAACATTGCCCGCGAGCGCCTGCACGGGCGGAACGCGTACTACAACATCAACCGCCACATCAACTACACGAGCTTCTGCGTCCTGCGCTGCAAATTCTGCTCGTTTTACCGCTCGCCGGACGGGAAATCGGGTCTCACCGCGCAGAGCAACACGCCGGGCTACGAATATTCGCTGGACGAGATCGTCGCGATCGCGGCGGACGCGCACGAGCAGGGCGCAACTGAGGTGCACATCGTCGGCGGGCTGCACCCGAAGCTGCCGTTCAGCTACTACACCGACATGTGTCGCGCGATCAAGCAGCGCTGTCCGGGCATCCACATCAAGGCCTTCACCGCGATCGAAATCGTGCACTTCACGCGGATCAGCAAGCCGCGGCTGAGCATCGAGGAGGTGCTGATCGCGCTGCGCGACGCGGGGCTCGACAGCCTGCCCGGCGGGGGGGCGGAGATTTTCGACGACCGCGTCCACAACGAGGCGTTCAAAGCCAAGGTCGGCGAGAAACACTGGTTCGACGTGCATCGCGCGGCCCACGACCTGGGCATCCCCAGCAACGCGACCATGCTCTACGGCCACGTCGAAACCATCGACGAGCGCATCACGCACATGATCAAGCTGCGCGAGCACCAGGACGAGTCGCTGGAGCGCTGCGCGAATGGCGAATTGCGAATAGCGAATAACGAGTTGGGAATAGCCGATGGCGAACGGCGAATGGCGAATAGAGCGTTGAAGACATCGAAATCGCCGGCCGCGCCCGCCGAAACCGAACGGGGTGACGAAGCCAACTCGTTACTCGCTACTCGCAATTCTGAATTGAAACGCGCAGCGTTTCAGTGCTGCATCCCGCTTTCGTTCATTCCCGATGGCAGCGCGTTTGAGAATTTGCCTGGGCCGACCGGGCTGGACGATCTGCGTACGCTCGCGGTCGCGCGGCTGATGCTCGACAACATTCCGCACATCAAGGGGTTCTGGATCATGCAGACGCCGAAGCTGTCGCAGTTGGCCCTGAACTGGGGCGTGGACGACTTCGACGGCACCGTCGTCTGGTATGACATCACCAAGCGCGAAGGCCGCGGCAGCAACCGCCAGGAATTGACGGTCGATCAG
Source organism: Planctomycetota bacterium (assembly GCA_016235145.1). Classification (GTDB taxonomy): domain Bacteria; phylum Planctomycetota; class Phycisphaerae; order UBA1845; family Fen-1342; genus JACRLV01. Next base: position 6,164 of record JACRLV010000385.1, on the reverse strand, counting down.
ATTCGCCGGCTGATTCTGGAAGCGGGCTGCACGCCGGTGGAACGCGACACGCTGTACAGACCTGTTCACCGCGCCGCGCCGCCGGTGAACTGATCGTGCCCGACCGGAGGCGCGCGGGCGCCTCTACTCGCCGACGTAGACCGGGCGGAATCCATTGCTGTGCGGGTGGCAATCGATGCAGCGGAAGGTCGAATTCCTGTTGTGCGTGTGGTTGCCGCCGGCGGCGTTGCGGTGGTACGACGTGCGCGTGTGGCAGACTTCGCAGATGCCGTCGTAGCTTGGCGGGCTGCGGTTCGAATGCACGAAATCCTGCAAGGCGTCGCCGCTGGAGTCGTCATCAAGGAATGCGATCGGCGTGCCGCCGATCTGGGTCGCCACCATCGCGAGATTCTGGTTGCCGGGGTTGTGCATCTGGTGGCAGTCGGTGCAGGTCGGCCGCCAATTTCCCGAAACATTGTGATCAGCGTGACGCGTGTGGCATTGCCGGCAGAAGTTCGCGCCGGCCGCGCCGCGCAGCAAGCGTCCGTCGTCGGACGGGGCGTTGTGCACCATGTGGCACGAGCGGCACGCCACGCCGCCGGAGATGAGCACCACGCCGGCCAGCGCGTCTGCGGCCGGGAATTCGCCCACTCCCGCGGGGAATTGCATGCCCACCGGGTGCGATCCGGATTCGCTGGTCGATCGATCGACGCCGGTGTGGCATTCCCGGCACATCGCGTCGTTCGCGTTGTTGGCGCGCATGTAGGGGATGCCGGCGTCCTCGCGGTGCTGATTGTGGCACGTCGCGCACTTGATCTTCCCGTCCGCCAGATAGCGAATCATCGTGGGATTGCTCGGGCCGGTGGACCAGAGCGCAGGATTCACAGCCGGCACATTCCAGGCGTGCGACGTGCCGCGGGCGGCGGCGGGATCCGAGACAGAGTCGAGCGTGGATGCGTCCGCGGGTCGCAGCGCCATCGTCGCGGCCCGTCCGCCCGCCGAGTGGCAGGACAGGCACACGTTCTGCTGACCTTCCGGATCGGACAAAGCACCCGCCGGCAGTCCGCTGAACTGGTGGCATCCCTGGCAGAACGACGGCCCGTCAAGGGAATGCGGACCGTCGCGTTCGAGGTTTGCGGGTCCGTCGGGGTCGAGTTCGCTCGAGGACTCGATCGGCGCCTCTGCCGAAGAACTCGTATAGGTGGTCGGCACGTCGAAGACTTCGACGCTCGGGCCGTTCGTGTTCGCGACGAAGAGACGCGCGCCGTCGTCGCTGAGCACAAGGTCGCAGGGCGTGCGAAACTGCCCGGGCGCCGATCCATACGAACCGATCGAGCCGAGCTCGACGCCGGACGGATCGAAAACGCGAACTACGCCCAACAGGGCGTCGCTGGCGTAGATGGTGCCCTCTGAACTGACCGCCAATCCCTGCGTGCGAAGCATCCAGCCGAGCGTCGCGGTTTTCGTGTATTTCGTCCGTTCGCCGAATGAACCCTGAAACTCCGCCGCCAGGCCGAACACCTGAATGCGGTAGTTCCCCTGATCAGCGAGCAGCACCCGCCCGCGCGGCGCGTCCACGGCGATCGCGCTGGGATAGCGGAATTCGCCTGACGCGATGCCGCGCTTGCCGAACTGATGCAGCAGCGCGCCCTGGCGGCTGAACTGGAAAACCGCGTCGGCGCCGCCATCGACGACGTAGACGTCGCCGTTGTCGGGATTGACATCGAGATCCGCCGGGCTGACGAAGGCGGTGCTGGCGTCGCCCAGGTTGCGCCGCAGCGAGATATTGCCAGCGGCGGCATCATAGGAATACACGGCGACGCGCGGCTCGTCGCGCAGCGAGACATAGATGATGGATTCGGCGCGATCCACCGCCACTCCGGCGGCGCCGCCCGCGATATCCCAGGCCGGCAAGGCCCGGCCCGAGGCGTCGAATCGGGCGATGCGCCCGGTCGGCGGATCGGCGACCAGGATCACGTCCGCGGACAGCAGCGCCATGCGCGATGGGCTGCTCAGGTCGGCCGTCCAGCTCGCCTTGTAGGTCGCGGCGACATCGTTCGACGGAATGTCGGGCGTGTTGGCGTCGCTGTCGTCCGGCTGGGTCGTCGGCGGCTGGGGATTCGGGCAGCCGCTGACCGGAACCAAACTCATTGCGCAAATCGCCAGTGCCGACAGGCCGATCAGGGTGTGCCGGTATGAGTGCATCTCAATCCCCTTCGCTTGCCCGCGGTGCTTCGAGGCTCTGCGACTACCCACTTCGGCGCCGGTTTTCAGCCGGCGGATTTCAGGTTCTGGGGTAGCGGCTTCGCCGCCGATCTTCGCACCTACGCCGGCACGGCGACCCCGGCTTGCTGATGCGCGCTCGCGGCGCGTCGCAGCAGGTAGACCGCACTGCACAACCCGATCAAACCGAGATCGATCGAGCCGGTCAGGAACATATAACGCACGACAGCGCCGGTGCCGAATCCGTAACTGTGCAGCCCGGTGCCGAGCACGAAATTCACGCCCAGATACGTCATCAGAATGAGCCAGAACGCCAGGATGCTCTTGACCGCGGTCGCGAACGTGCCGCGGGCCAGCAGGAAGACCGCCATCGCCGCGAGCAGGCCCGCGACGACGGCGAGGTTGCCGGCGTTCAGCGAGAGCAGCGGTTTCAGCGCCAGCACGAGCGTACCGGCGATCAGCACGGCGGCGACGGCCGCTACCGGCCGCGCGACTCGTTCGCGGTCGATGCGAACGTGGAGGATGGCCATGTAGCCGAGAAAGGCGACCAGCGACCAGACCTCTTTCGGATCCCAGCCCCAATAACGGCCCCAGGACGACGCGGCCCACATGCTGCCGGTGACGATTCCGATGAACAGCAGGATCGATCCGACGTGGATGTACCAGTAATGCAGCGCGTCCAGCCGGGCGATCAGTTGCGAGCGCAGCGGCGCGACGGCCAGCACGACGAGCAGTCCGTGCGCGATGAGCACTCCCAGCGCGAGCACCGAATACGAAACCATGATGATGGGCACGTGGATCGACATCCAAACCGTGTCCATCAGAACCGGCGCGATCGGCCGCACAAAATGATCAAGCGGCAGGCAATCCGCGAGCAGCAGCGCGAGCGCGCCCATCGCCGAAGCGGTCAGCGGAACGAGCCGTTGTCGCTGCACGATCATCGCCAGAATCGCGAATGCACCCATGCCCCAACTCAGGAACAGCAGAGACTCGAACATGTTCGAGGCGGGGATGCGGCCCGCGATCTGCCAGCGAAGCCACAAGCCGTAGCTCAGCAGCAGGAATCCTCCCAGCAGCGCCAGCACGGAAAGAGCATCACACCACCAGCGGCGCAGAACAAACGCCGCCGCCGCGACCACCGCACCGGCGGCCATCGTGATCCACGCCATGCGGAATGGGCGCGACTCGTTGTATGTCAGCTCGCTTCGGATCGTCGCGTCAGCGGGGCGGTGCCTGGCTGGAAGGGCGCGCAGGGCGCCGTCGAGCCGCACGGCGGCAGCGCCGGCAGTGGGCTGGTCGTGGGCTGCGTACGCCGTGCGCAGGGCGGCCCAGGCCTGGGCGGCCTCCTGCTCGCGGGCGTCGCGGCCGGCCTGCATGGCGGGCCGCCACACGCCGTTGGCATCCGCCGGATCGGGCAGCACGCGAATCGCAACCCCCGCGAAGACCCGTTCGAGTGCGGTGAGCTTGGAACTGATGTCGAGGGCTTTGGATTCGAGCGGGTCGGGCTTGGCGCCGCCGCCTCGCTTGGAAAAGGCCTCGAGCACGTCGTGCAGCCGCGGATGGTCGCGCAGCTCCTCGAACGAAAAGACGGCCTTGTCGGCGGGCAGCGCCAGTTCCGCCCGAAGCTGCGCGTTCGAAATCTGGATCAGCGGCTGGGTCCGCCACCGCGCCGCATCGAAGGTCCAGTCCAGCAACGTTTCGACCGCCGTACGGTCGCCGAACCGATCCGAACCCGTCACTGACTCAACCATGTCGCGCGCCAGCGTGTCCAGCGGCATCCAGCGGCCGTCGTGTTGCACGGTGATGGAGCGCATCGTCGTCGTGGTCGGCGGCGGCGCCGGGGTCTGCGCGAAACTCGCCGCAGGGAAGCAGATCAGAAATACAACCGCCCAATAACGCATCACTTTTATCCTCATCAACGCGGGGCCGACATCTGCACGCCGTCCGCCGACATACCCATTTCGCGAAGCAGCTCGGCGGCCTTGCGCTGGGCCCTCATCCGAATGCCCAAGACCACGAGCATGCCGGCTCCGACCAGGATGTAGCCGGCGAAAACGACCGTCTGGCCGAAGTCGCGCGCGATGCTCAGGATGCTGATCCAGCGCTGGCCTTCCTGGCGATAGCTCGACTGGTAGAGCCGATAGCCGGCGAACTCGGCGGGATTGTTCATGCTGATCAGGGTCTGCTGAACGCTCTTGGTCGCGCGGTCGCCCAGTGTCACGCGGCTTTCGAAGGTGCGCGGCCGCTGCCCGCCGGGGTAGTAGCCGATTCGAAACTGTTCGAGGCTGACCGTAAACGGAAGCGCCAGCGTCTGATCCTGGTAAGCGATCTCGTAGGGCTTGTCGTCCACGTTGAAGGAGCGCGACTGATAGCGCTGCAATCCGATTTCGTGGACCTGGGCCCCGGTGCTCAGACGAACCAGGATTCCGGGCTGCCGCTGCGAACGGGGCGGCGTGATTGGATCAAGCGACCATTGCCGGCGGGCATGGTCCAGCCGTCGCAGGATTTTGAGCTGCTCGCCGGCCCAGGGAGTGCTGACCGCCTCGCCGATCTTGACCGGCTTGGGAGGGCTGGACTGATTCTGCACGGTGAACCGCACGTGAAGGCTCTGATCCGGCGCCGCGAGAATCTCGATCGGAGCACCGGGCGATTGGGCCGCCGTCTCGGCGATCAGCCGGACCTTGTCGGCATCGCCTTCGGCCCCGCCGAAATCGGGAAAACGCGCGAACGCGCGGTGCAGCTTCGTGCCGGATGGGCCGGTCAGTTCGACTTCGGCGTAGGGGTTTTCCGGGCGATCCGACGCACTGGACATTTCACCGCCCTGGCCGACGACCGCGTGCGGGAGATAGCGTTTGACCCGCGCCACCAGGTCCGTATTCTCGATCTGCATCGGCCGCGCCAAGCCCTCTTCGACCGTGAATTCGAATGTCCTGCCGGCGTGGTCCACGCGGATCGTGCCCTTCGACGCGGGAGCACTGCCGGATGGAGATGCGAGCTGGGTCAGTTCCGCCGCGTTGGTCAGGAACCGAAACATCACCTGCTGATCGGCGATGGGTGCGGTCTGGTTGGCGAAGACGACGATACGGTCGTCGATCGGGCCGCCGGCGAGCGACACCTCCACGGCGGGCTGCGCGGCGGGGTTGTCGTCGGTCACGTTCTGCCGCCATTCGCAATCCGGCATGTAGCGGACGAGTTCGGCTCCAAGGTCGCCGACGCGGATCTTGTTGTGATCTTCCACATTGGCGATGCTGAAGCGATCGGGACAGAGTGAGGTGACCGAAAGCGTTTGCTCGGCGCCGTCAAGCGTCTGCCGCAGCAGGAGCTGTTCGCTGCCCGGAAGCGTGATGCGGTCCGCCGCACCGCCTTCAAGCAGCCCGAGCTGGCCTTCAAAGCCGTACGCGCGCGTGATCCAGAAGCCCGCCAGAACGACGAGCAGCCCGACGTGCGTCATCACGAACCCGGCCTGCCGCCAGGAAAACGGCCAGCGCACCACGATCGCGGCCAGCACGTTCACCGCCATAAGGAGCCAGAGCGCGTGGAACCACCACGCACGGTAGTAAACCTGTTGGGCCGCTTCGGTTCCGTGCGAGGATTCATAAACCGTGGCGCAGCCCATCCCGACCAGCAGAAGCACGAGAAGCACCGCTGCCAGCCATAGTGAGCCCATGTGATGCAGTATCGATTGCGTGTGCCGCATAGCCGTCCCGCAAGTGAGTGAAGCCTATTCAGCCGATTCTGCTCGTTTCCGGGCAAGCCTTGTGCCAAATCCGCCGGGGCAATACTCCCGGAAAGCGTTTTTCGCCCGTTTCACGCCGATTACGCCACTCTATCGAATGCGCCGCATCGCTACGGATAGCTCCAATCCGAGTGACTCTCGCCATGGCAAACAAGCGTGCAACTGCCCCGGTAGTGCCCCAGATCGAGAAAACGCCGAACGCCGGCGCGCGGTTGCACGATCCGCG
>JACRLV010000384.1 GCA_016235145.1 Planctomycetota bacterium | reverse complement strand
GAAGATTCCGAGCAGCGCCAGCGCGACGCCGACGGAATTCATCAGCAGGAACTTCCAAGTGGCCTCCAAAGCTCGCGGTCCAAGCCGAAAGTAGATGAGCGGCGTGGCCGCCAAGGAAGCCGATTCCATCGCAACCCAGAGGAGGCCGAGGTGCTGGCTGATGCACAGCAGGCTGAGCGACGAAAGCAGCCCGAGAATGCAGGCCTGGAAGATGCGCTGGGAGACCAGTTGCTTGCGGTGGTACCCGACGAAGTACACGGTCGTGGCCGCGAACAGGACGCTGATGATGGTCAGGAACAGATGCCCCAGCGGATCCAGCCCCACGAGATCCTGGCCGGCCGGCGTTTCGGCGGACGGCCAGGAGAGCGCGACGACTGCCAGGTGTGCGCAAGCCCCTGCGACCAGCGCCGCCATGCGAAGCGGCGACGTGGGGAGAACGAGGCAAAAGGCCCCAAAGAGAAGCGGGATGGCGACCGCGAGAAGCATGGTCACGTTCAGGTTTCCTTGAGTGCATCCAGCAGGTGCGTATCCATGTGGTCGAACTCCCGCCGGATGTGGTAGACCACAATCGCCATAATGAACACGCCGACGAACAGGTCGAGCAGGATTCCCAGCTCCACCAGCAGCGGCGTCTGTTTCAGCAGCAGCAAGCCCAGGATGAAGATCCCGTTTTCGAGCACAAGAAAGCCGAGCACCTGCGTGATCGCCTTCACGCGGCTCACCAGCGTGAGCAACCCGAGCAGGAGCGTTGAAAGAGCGACCGGTACGATGAGCTTCGACGCGGGAGGCGCCGGCAGCGGCAATCGCATCGCCACGGCGAAGCTGCCGATCACCAGCAGCGCCCCGACGAACACCGACGCCGTGAAGCCGATGAACGGCTCGACTTCGCGGTGAACTTCGCCGGTGCGGATGATGCGCAGCAGGATGTAGGGGATGAGAACCACCTTCATTGCGATGGTGCCGCCGGCGATGATGAACGCATGGATTCCAGGCGACTGGGCTTCCAGAGCTTCCTCAGCGAGCGGCAGGAACGCCAGCAGCAGGCTTTGGAGCGCGAAGAGCCGCACTCCGGTCGCCAGCCGGCTGGAGGCGAGCATTCCGAGGTTCAGCAGGATCACCAGCACCAGCACGGAGTCGGTCACCGCCTGCACGTTCATCGCATACTCCCCGTGAGGGTCAGCACGGCTGCGAGCGCTCCCAGCACCGTTGCGCCCGCGAGCAACAGCGGCACGCGATTCAATCGCAGCCGCGCCATCGAGCATTCAATGGCGCCGACGACAGTCGCCAACCCGACCAGCTCGATGAGGCGGAGCGGCGCATCGATCCACAGCGGCCAGCCGGGGTGAGGGAATGCCGCATGCAGCAGGATCGAGCCCAGAAGCAGGAACTTGAGCGCCGCGCCATACGTGATGTACGCGAAATCCGGACCGCTGTGATCCAGCACCATGACTTCGTGAATCATCGTCAATTCGAGGTGGGTCGCCGGATCGTCAACCGGAACGCGGCACGTCTCGGTCAGCAGCACGATCAGCAGGGCGCCGACCACCAGGAGCATGGCCGGACCCACCGTGCCCCACGCCGCGAATAGCTGCGACCCGACCATCTCGCTCAGTTGCAGGCTCTTGCTGCCGATCGCCAGCACGATCAGCGAAAGAAACAGCGCCGGTTCGGACATCGTGCCGAACGTCACCTCACGCGACGCCCCCATGCCCTCGAAGCTGCTGCCGGTGTCCAGCGCCGCCAGAACCGTGAACATGCGACCCAGCGCGAACAGATATGCGACCAGGATCACATCGCCTGCGAATCCGAAAAGCGAGCCGGATGAAAGAACGGGGACGAGCGTAGCGGCGGTGAGCAGCGCGGCCAGATTGACAATCGGACCCGCCCGAAATACCCAGGTCGTCGTCTTGCTGTACACGACGCCTTTGTTCATGAGCTTGTACAAGTCGAGGTACGGCTGTAGCCACGGCGGGCCGACCCGCCCCGCGAACCAAGCCTTGGTCTTTACGACGATGCTGAGCAGCAAGGGCGGCAGCGCGATGACGGCCGCCGCTTCGGGAATCGCTGCAATCACACGGGTAACGCTCACTTCGATGTTCCCTCGATGCCGCGAGCCGCCGGACGCGCGGGCGGTGCGGCCGACTCGCGCGGCGAAAGCGACTCGACAAAGAAAACGACCAGCAGGGTCAGCACGATGAACCCCATGTACAGCTGGATGCGCCCCTGCCGCAGCGCCGTCGCGACGCCGGTGATCAGCACACGCATCGGGCCGACCCGAGCGCCGTCATCCCGTGAAGGCGCCGGGAGCACGGGCTCTCCGGTCCACGATACATTGCGAATCATGCGAAAGGCCCGGCTCACACCGCGCAGCAATGGCGCGAAGAAGTCATGTTCGGCCATATCCGGGACATGCGATTCGAGCGCGGCGTGAACGGCGAACGGGCCGGCCGGCGCCGCGATCTTTCGGTGCGGCCACAGCACGCTTCGAAAACTGTGGATCAGCGACCACGCGAACGACGATGCCGTGTACTGCATTCTCCCGGTCGGTTGCGCGAATCCACATCCCCACGTTACGACCGGCGCGGCGAGCGCAGCGCCGGGCCGTCGCAGCAGAAGCCGCTTGATCCCGCCGAGCGCGACGATGCTCGTCAGCAGGACGGCGGCGAGGAGGGTCAAGTGTCCGACGGGTGACAGCACCGACCGGATGCGCTGGGAAACCTCGCCGGCATCGAGCCCGGCTACCGTGCGGACGCCGCCCGCCGTAAGCGGGACGAAGACCGTCGGCCAGACGCCGATTCCGAGGCACAGGGCCGCCGGGATGAGCATGCCGACTCGCATGAGCGCAGGCGTCGGATGCACGCGGATGGCCCGCTCGCGCGGCTCACCCAGGAACACCACGCCAAAGACCTTCGCAAAGCAGGCCAGGGCCAATCCGCCCATCAATGCGAGTGACAGCACGCCCATCGCTGCAACCCAGGCCGCCGAGCGTGATCCAACCCAGGTTCCGCTGAATAGCGATCCATAGAGAATCCACTCGCTGACGAAGCCGTTGAACGGCGGCAGTCCGCAGATCGAGACCGCCGCCAGGAGGAACAGCGCGGCGTTGACCGGCGTCTTCCGCGCCAATCCGCCGAGGCGTTCGATGTCCCCGGTGCCGGTTGCGTGGATCACGGCGCCCGCGGACAGGAAGAGCAGCCCCTTGAAAAGTGCGTGATTCAGTACGTGCAGCAACGCCCCGCCATACCCGAGCGCCACGAGTGCGGGTTGGCCGAGGCTGTGCCCGAGCATCCCCATCCCGATGCCCAGGCCGATGATCCCGATGTTCTCGACGCTGTGGTAGGCCAGCAGGCGCTTGATATCGTGCTGCGCGAGGGCGTAGAGGACGCCCAGCACGCCGCTCACCATGGCGAACACGAGCATGACAAGCGCGCAGCTCACGGACAACGCCGGCAGCCAGCCAAGCAGTCGGAGCAGCCCGTAGATTCCCACCTTGATCACGACGCCGGACAGCAAGGCCGAGACCGGCGTCGGCGCCGCGGGATGCGCGACGGGCAGCCAGATGTGCATCGGCATGAAGCCGGCCTTCGTGCCGAAACCCAGCAGGCCGAGAAGAAAGAGCACCGTGGTCGTGCCTTGATCGCTGTTCCGAAGCGCCGCCTGAAACGTCTGAAAGTCAATGCCTCCCGCCTTCGCCGCAAGAATCCCGAAGAGCGGAAAGACGAAGAGCGCGGTCCCGAGGTGGTTTGCAACCAGGTAGATCCACGCCGCGCGGCGAACTTCTGGCTGCCGATGGTGGAATGCGACCAGGAAGAATGACGCCAGCATCATCAGTTCCCAGCCGAGCAGGAACAGTGCAACGTCGGATGCGGTGACCACCAGAATGAGTGCGGCGACCAGAACGCAGAGGAATGCTCCCAGCGCGGGAACAGGCTCCTTCCCGAGTTCGGCTTGCAGGTACTCCCACGCATAGATCGCCACTGCGCTGCTCAGCAACGCGATCGTGGCCAAAAACCATGCCGACAGTCCATCCAGCGCCAGGCGGGCTTCCCCGAGCGGCAGGGGCCACGCGAGCACGATCGATTGCGCGGCGGATGTGTGAACCAGACACGGCAGCGCAGCGGCCAGGCAAAGAAGCGAGCCGCCGAGGATGGACAGCATGGCGATGAGCAAGCCCAAGCGCGGGCGCTGGGACAGCATCGCGGTCAGGACCGCGCCGCCCAGGAGCACCGCCAGGCTTGCGAGGATGGCACTCACGGCGACCGATTTCCCCCACTCTGGGAGCCTTCCGGCGCCGAGCTGCGCAACGCGGTGTCAGGCTGCACCTTGCTCGGCGACTCGTTCGAGAACGGCGCCAGCCACGCCTCGACCGCGAATACGATCAGGAGCGTGGCGACGATGTACATGAGGTACTGCTGGATACGGCCGCGCTGGAGCGGCCAAAGACGCTCGCAAACCCGCGCTACGGCGCGAAACGTCGGCTGGTAGCCCAGCGCGATGGCGGCATCCGCCGTTTCCGTTTTCAGGCTGACTTGCGTCGCAAAGACGCCCTCCGGTTGGGTTACGAGGCGCCGCGGCCGTAGCAGGCTGCGAAAGCCCTGGGCCAGCTTCCAGACGTACGATGAGCCTGTGTACTGCATGCGTGCCGTGGGCGCAGAATACCCGCATCCCCAGGTGGATTGACGTTCGACCGCGAGTTCCGGCCGGTCGCTCCGTCGGCGCAGCGCAACCAACGCTCCCGCCGCACCGAGCGCGAGCAAGGACATGATGCTCACCCACGCAAGCGGCGAGAGTACCGCGTCGAAATACGCGCGCGGGTCGAGCCCCGGGGCCGCGATCACCGCCAGCGGAACCGACAGGGCGCCGCCGAGAGGACGCGCCCCGACGGCGATCGCGATACACCCAAGCGCCAGCATCGCCATTCCGGCGAGCATGAACGGGGGCGTCGCATGCGCGCGGACCTGTGCGTCGCGCGGCTCGCCCAGGAACATCACCCCATAGAGTTTCGAAAAACCCGCCAGCGCCAGGCCGCCGATGAGCGCCAGCGCCGCCACGCCGACCAGCGCGGAAGCGGCGACCAGCAGTGAGTTCAGTGCGGCGCCGTGCAGCAGGCCGGCGTAGATCAGGAACTCGCCGACGAATCCGTTCAGCGGCGGCAGCCCGCAGATTGCGGCGCACCCCAGCGCGAACAGCCCGGCGTTCACCGGATCGCTGCGGGCGATTCCGCCGAGACGCTCGACATTGTCGACCCGAGTCGCCCGCAGCACTGCGCCGGCCGACAGGAACAATAGCCCCTTGAAGAGCGCATGATTCAGCACGTGCAGCAACGCGCCGCCGAACCCAAGTGTGGTCAGGATTGGTTGATGAGTCGCGCGGCCCAACATTCCCAGGCCGATTCCCAGGATGATGATGCCGATATTCTCGACGCTCGAATAGGCCAGCATGCGCTTGTATTGCCGCTGCGCCAGCGCGTAGAGAATCGCCATCACGCCGGTGATGACTGCTATCGCGACGACGGCGACTGCGCAAGCCCGGGACAGCGGTGGAAGCCAGGTGATCAAGCGCAGCAGACCGTAGACGCCCATCTTGATCACGACGGCGGACATGAGCGCCGATACGGGGCTGGGCGCGACCGGATGCGCTTCCGGCAACCAGACATGCATGGGCATGAGGCCGGCTTTCGTGCCGAATCCCACCAGCCCGAGGAAGAACACGATTGCGCCGATGGCGGCCCGCGAGGGATCGAACGCCCCCGCGAAACCGGCGAATGCCGTTGACCCCGTCGCCGCTGTGAAGGCGCCGAATACCGGCAACACGCCGAATGCGGTTCCGAGGTGCGTAGCGATCAGATACATCCACGCGCCGTGGCGCGTCCGCGCATCACGATGGTGAAATCCAACGAGCAGAAAAGCCGAAAGGCTCATCAACTCCCAGCCGACCATGAAGAGGACAACGTCGCCCGCGCACACGGTGAGCACCATCGCCGCCACGAGGATGTTGAGCAGCGCCGTGGCAGCCCAGATCGCCTCGTGCCCGATGGATGCTCGAAAGTAATCCCAGCAGTAAACCGCGACCGCCGTGCTTACCGCGCCGATCACCAGCAGGAACCACGCCGACAAGCCGTCGAGCGCGAGGGTCGCGGACCCGATCGGCAGCGGCCAGCTCACGCTCAGCGTTTCCGGGCTCGCAGCGCCCAGAAGGGTTCGGACGGCGGTCGCGCAGCAGATGATCCCCGCAAGCACAATGCTCGCAAGCGATACGAAGAGCGCTGCGTGCGGGCGGCGCGCCAGCACAATCGAGCCGAGGGCGCCGCACCCGAGAATCGCCAGTGATAACGCTACGGCGATCAACGCGCGCCGTCCTTGGCTTTGTCCGCTTGCACCACGCGCCGCTCGATCTCGGCCGACTTCGCGATGATCAGCTCCTCGCTCCCGCGCCGTTCGAGCATCCCGCGGAACCCGGCATCCTGAAGCGCGAACATCAGGTGGCTGAGCAGAACCAGATGGATGTGCACCGTCGTGCTGATGATCACGAACAGGATGCTCACCGGCTTCTTGTCCAGGGCGCGGTAGTCGATGGGCGTCCGCAGGAACGCCAGCGAAACGTGCGGTTCCGTCAGGCCGAGGACGATCGGACCGCGCGGGTGCGGAATGGCGATGCCGTTGCCGATCCCCGTCGAACACAACGCCTCGCGCGCCACGAGCACGCTGTGCAGCTCGTCGCGGTCGAATTGCTCAGGCAGTTTCAACCGCGCGCACACTTCCTTCAGCACGGACGACTTGTCCGCTCCCGGAATGTCAGGGAGAACACCGCCGCGCGCGAGCGAGTTTGTCAGGACCAGATCGCCGTTCGCCTCCCGCTTCTCGCGGAAGAACTCCGGTGCGATCTGGATGTCGCGCGCCGCCGCCCACTCGAGCAATTCGACGCGATTGAGGCGATACCGATCCTTGATGCGATAGCTCGGAAGCGTGCCGTTGCGAATCCACGCGTAAATCTGCTCCTCGGGAAGATTGAGCATCCGGGCTGCATCCTTGGCCGTGAGATCCATAAGGGTACTCCGATCGAGACATTCTCGTATGAAGGACACCCGGCCGCCACGTCGGTGCGGCCGAAATGGTCATAATCGACTGGTTTCGCGGCCTGCTCACTGGAGAACTTCCGTGCGCGGTTGAGTCGCGGCGTTCCTGACAAATGAGGCTTCGACGCGCCGCGCCTCACGTGAGATTTCGTCACGTGACGCTTCCCGAAGAATGGCCCCCTTGAAGTCCGCATCGCGCAGCGCGAACGCCAGACGCGAAATCATGTAAAGATGCGCCCGGATCGTCGGACTGATCACCGTGAACAGCGCCCGTACCGGTTCGCCGTCCAGTGCCCCGAATTCGATGGCCTGTTCGAGGAAGCAGAGCGTGATGCTCGGGCGCGGTACATGCAGGACGATCGGATTGCGGACATGGGGAATGGCGATCCCCGCGCCGATGCCGGTCGAGCCCAGGGCTTCGCGCGCTACCAGCACCCGCAAGAGAAAGTCGCGGTCGACCTCGTCGGGCAAGCGCATGAACTGAACGACGGCGCGAAGCGCCGATTCTCGGTCGTGACCGTCGACGCGATAGAAGACTCCGCCGGCTTCAAGCGCTTCGGCGACTCCGGGACAAGGAACCTCGCCGCCTTCGGGTTCCGCGAGGATGTCGACGGATACCTGGATGCGCCGCGAGGTCGCCCACTCGAGCAGCTCGGCCCGGTTGAATCGATACTGTCCGTTGATCAGGTACGCCGGCACCATGTGCTGATTGATCCAGCGATACACGGTCTTTTCGGAAACCTGAAGCAGTTTCGAAGCGTCGCGAACCGTGAGGCGCATTCGGCACCCAGGAGGCCACCTTACCCGCGTAGGCCATTAAGTTGGACACGGTAACTGTCGTGTCCAAAGATGTCAATTGCTCGCACACGAGCCCGCCGCCAGACGGGCTCGAATCGGGCCTATCGGACACGTTCTCGCATCGCGCAACACCGGCACGCTTCCGGCCGGTGCATACACCCCGCGCCCGGCCGGCAACGACCGAACGGTGCCAAACTGTGCAGGTTTGATTCGGCGAAGGAGCGAATCCGAGGTCTCGGTGAATGTCGGGAGCTGCCCTGAAGATCTACATCGTGACGGGGCGATCAACCCATCTGACCTTGCCGGATTGCTTTCCCTGTTCGGGATGTTTTGTCCGTAGACGAGCGATCACCTGCTCACCGCGAGCCAGATTCAAGGGTGGCGGGACAATTGGACGGATGGGGGTGGGGCTTCGAATGCCGTTGCCCGCCAGATGATCGCAGCCATGAAATCTTAAGGATGTCGAACGCGTCAAGGACAGGCGCGCGCGATTTCTTGGGCCTTGGGGGCCGCCTTCTCTCCGAGTTCAACCATCGCCGTTTTCGCGAGGTGTTGGACGGAGGCGATCAAGACCCCGAACGCACTCGGTCCGCATACGCCTCGCCCCACTCATGCATCGCCAGCAGAATCGGTTCAAGACTCGTGCCCGGCCTGGTGAGTGAATACTCCACCTTCGGAGGAATCTGCGGGTAGACCTTCCGGCGAACGATGCCATCGCGTTCGAGCTGGCGTAGTTGCTGGGCCAGTGTGCGTTGGGAGACCCCCTTAAGCAGGCGGTGCAGCTCGTTGAACCGCTTCGTGCCGGGAAGCAGATAGTGCAGAATCATCACCTTCCATCGTCCCTCGATGACGCGGAGCGTTGTTTCTACCGGGCACCCAACCGCCTTCCTGCTACGCTTCATCCCGGGCTCCAGTATTCTCGAAGTTACCAAGTTACAAGCATGCCCGTACTTGACGCTGTGATTGTACACGTAAGATATACCGTGTGTTCGAGCGACGGAACGGCGGGCTCGTTTCGCGACTCACAACCACTGATTGACAGGAGCGCACACATGAACATTGCATCCCGAAACGCGCGAAATGGATGGGCTTTTTCGACTGTCGCAATGCTCGCGGCGGCCTCCCTTGCATACTTGCTTCTGGCGGGCGACTGGCCGATCAGCCGCGCGCTTGCTCAGGCGAGCCCCGCGGAGCCGACCCGTTCGCAGCACGCCGGGAACGGTCGCGCCAGGCTCTCAGCGGACAAGGCGGTGCTGCTGCTCGTCGATCATCAGACGGGGCTGCTCTCGCTGGTGCAGGACTACGGTCCCGACGAGTTCAAGAACAACGTGCTGGCCCTGGCCGCCACGGGCAAGCTGTTCAAGCTGCCGACCATCCTCACAACCAGCGCCGAGGCAGGACCGAACGGCCCATTGCTGCCGGAGCTGCGCCAGGTGTTTCCCGAGGCTCCGTACATCGCCCGCCCCGGACAGATCAACGCCTGGGACAATGAGGATTTCGTCAAGGCAGTGAAGGCGACCGGACGGAAGCAGATCGTCATCGCCGGCGTCGTAACCGGCGTGTGTGTGGCGTTCCCGGTGCTCTCGGCGCTGGACGAGGGCTTCGAGGTGTTCGTCGTCGCGGATGCCAGCGGCACGTTCAACGCCGCCGTCCGCGACGCGGCCATCACGCGGATGGCCCACGCAGGCGCCATCATCACCAACTGGTTCGCGGTCGCGTGTGAGCTGAAGCGCGATTGGCGGAGCGGCGATGGCCCCGGCCCGCTTGCGGAGCTGTTCGGCAATCACATCCCGGCCTATAAAAACCTGATTGTAAGCCATCAGGCGCAGGCCAAGAAGCCGTAGCGGCGCTGCGCGCGTGGTCGCTGGACCGTCGCGACTTTCCAAAAGGCGGGACGGCCGCCGAAGTGACCGGTTGCTCGCGTTTTGTGTTCTGGAAACTGCGGAGCGAAACATCTTGAAGCAGCTTCGTCGCCTGATTACGGATTCGCCGGCCCACTGGGTCGGCGATGGCTTCCCCGTCCGCAGCCTGATCTCCTACCACGAGCACGGAGCGGAGATCAGCCCGTACCTGCTGCTCGATTATGCCGAACCCTACGAGTTTCCGCCGGCCGAGCGGCCGCGCGGCGTTGGGCGCCATCCCCACCGCGGGTTCGAGACGGTCACGATCGTCTATCAGGGCAAGCTGGCTCACCGCGACTCTGCCGGGCACTCCGGCGTAATCGGCCCCGGCGACGTGCAGTGGATGACCGCCGCTTCAGGCATCATCCACGAAGAGTTTCACGATCAGGAGTTCACGCGCCGCGGCGGGATGTTCGAAGTCGTGCAGCTTTGGGTAAATCTCCCGGCACAATACAAGATGTCGCCGCCGAAGTACCAAACGCTCCTGGCGCGCGACATCCCTGTCGTTTCGCTCGCCGAAGACCGTGGGCATGTGCGCGTCGTAGCCGGTGAGTTCCGGGGAGCGCGCGGCGTCGCGAAGACCTTTACACCGGTCGACTTGTGGGATGTGCGCGTGCCGGCGGGCGCTTCCGTGACGTTGCCCGGTCGAGATGGGCACATGGCGGCGATTCTGCTCGTTCGCGGCGAGCTGCGTGTCAACGGCTCCGCGCGGATTCAAGCTGGGTCGTTGGCGCTGTTTGAGCGCGACGGCTCGGGGCTCGATGTTCATGCCGGCGAAGAATCCAGCCTGCTGTTTCTCGGGGGCGAACCGATTGATGAACCGATCGCTGGCCGCGGCCCGTTCGTGATGAACACGCAGGAAGAGATTCAGCAGGCCGTCCGTGATTTTCAAACCGGACGAATGGAACGCATTGACTGACGCGATGGTGCAGGTCGGGGCGGCGAGCCAGGGAGACCGCCGCGCGGCCCTTTGTTCGAGACTCTGCGCGAGGTTATCTCGAAACCGCGATTATCCGGGATCTCCTTTCGCGACGCGCGATTGGGTTGTGCCCGCGCGACACTTGGCCGCGTGTGCGATTGTAAAGTGCGCCAGCCTGAGCCTGCGTTCGTGCGGCTAACCCCGCCAACTCTGACGATGTCCGCGGACGGCGATGCTGACGGCTCGCGGACGGCCGAATCGCGGTGCGCCGGCCGCCATACCCTGTTAGCGCTACCGTTTTGAACACCAAAGCGGACACCACCAACATCTCGGACCACACTGGAACGCCCCGCGCGGCACGGACACCCAGCCACAGTTTCAGGAATGATTTCAGAAATTATTTCTTGCAATCGTGCCGCGTTTGCGTTACTTTACGGTTGCTGTGAACAGCGCATCGATTCAACCCGCCGCCACTCTCGGCCTTGGCTTTGAAGCCGACGCGCAGAGGTCGATCGCCGCGATTCGAGACAGCTTTGCGGCTGCGATCGAAGTCGTGTGCGGCGGCCGGCCGCGCGCGCAGGATGTTGCGACCGGGTTCCAGCTTCACCGCAAACTCGGCTGGCAGATCTGGAACGTGGCGTATGCTGCGGATCCGATGCGCGCCGTGCGGCTTATGCCGACCGAGCACGGACTGCAAGTCTGGATTGAAGCGTCCCGTACCACTGGCGTTCCGAAGGACATTCTCGAGCGGCTTGAGCAGACGCCGGCGATCTTCGAGAGTTTGCTTGCCCGCCACGCGAAAGACCGCGGCCTCCTCGAGCTGCTGTCAGAATCGAGCGATAGCGCCCCGGACGAAGCCACCGAGCTGCGCTGGCGCAAAATGGCTTTCAGCGGCAACAGTTTCACCTTCGGTGTTCGGGCCAAGACGCTGCTTGCGGTTGCGGTCCTGCACCCGTCGGACCGCTGGCCCTTTTTTGACATGGTTCGCGTTCAGGGATTGCTCGGCCTGATTCGCACGCGCGCCAACGTCCGCTGGCCTTTTGCCCAATCGATCGTTCAGTCCGGCGAGGACGGCCACCAGTGCCTGCCGCGGCGCGAACCGCTGATGCCACATGGATCATCGGACGGCTCCGACGTGCCGCTGATGCGCGACTTCTGCTCACAGCCGGCGCCGGCGGTTCAGCGCCGCCTCGGCGAGAGCGGCCTGCTTGAAGATGAGCTATTGCCCGGCCCGGTCGGACAAACCGGCGAATGCACCGTAATCACGGGCGAGATCATGCGCGAACTCGCGCCCCGCCATCGCACACATGAGGGCGAAGACGCGATGTTCGGCACCGGCGTCCGCACGCCGAGCGAACTGCTGATTTACGATCATATTGTGCACAAGGATTTGTTTCCGAAAGTGCAGCGCGAGTTGCGCGTCTATAGCGAATTGATTTCGCCCACGACCCGCGACGTTCGCGACCGCCTGCCCGTCTCGGAGAAGGTGCAGCACCTCGGCCGCGGCTTGGACCGTATCCGCACGGCAGAAGTAGCGCGCTACGCCGACATACTGACGTGTATCTTTCAGCGGACCGGGTGGAAATCCGGCGATTTCGAGGCTTTCCGTGTCCGCATGCGCTGTCCGCCGATTCCGGTCTCGGTCATGATCCGTCACGATCTGCCGGCGCCGCCATCCGCGGAAACAAACACCGCCTGACTGGGGCCTCGTACGGAATCGCGCGTGGAACCACGCGCAAACGTGGGTCACCAAGCAAGGCGTTGAAGTGAATCAGGGGATTCGTAGTCCGAATCGTTGCGTCGCCCGGCTGCGGCGCCGCGATTCCATTCACAGGGGATGCAAATGCGAATGATTGCAGCGAAACTGGCACTGGTCGGGTTTGGTCTGGCGGGTTGGGGGGCGAATCGCGCCTTTGCAACCGTGGAGGACTACGAGAGCTTCACGGAAGGATCGCTCGGGCTGACCTTCGCGAGCAACGGCGCCACCTACCGCGACGCGAATCTCGTCGGCGGCGTATTCCCCGACGGCTCGACCTTCTCGCCCGGCGAACTCGGCTCGCAATACATCATCGAACAGGCCACCGCTTTCTACAACGATTTCCCTACCTACGGCAGCCCGGTCAACGCCTTGACGTTCGGATCGGCGTATGTCCCCGGCGACAATCTCACGATCGGCGCGCTGGCTTCCGTCTGGATGGACCTGGCGGCGCCCGCCGAAGCCGCAAGCCTCGACATCGCGTATTACGAAAACGGCCCGTGGGGCGGCATTGAATACCATCTCGATGCCCTGCTGGGCGGGCAGGTCGTCGCCGGCGACTCATTCGTCATCAGCAATTTCGGCGGCCGCGACAACCCGACCTTCAGCAGCCTGTCGGTTACCGCCGTGTCGTTCGATTCGCTGCACCTTTACGCCCGATTCGGCGGCGAGTACAGCGCTCCGCGCGGCATGATTGACGATCTGTCGCTCACGCCGGCCCAGGCCGCGTGCCCCGGCGATCTCGACGGCGACGGCTCCGTCGGTTTGAACGACCTCGCCCGGCTGCTGTCGAACTTCGGTACCAGCTCGGGCGGCACGTCCGAACAGGGCGACAGCGATGGCGACGGCGACATCGACCTCAGCGACCTTTCGGCACTGCTTGGGGCGTTCGGCACGACGTGCTGATCGGATCGTAACGTTTCGCCGACAAAGGGATACGCACTCCCCGCGAAACAGAGTCTCGCGCGGCTGGTGGAGCTCTTTTCGGTTCCGGTTCGCTCGTGCGCATCACAACTTCCAGACTCACCCGGCACGAGCGAACCGAACGCTGAAGGCGCGGCATGGAGCCGGCGTCGCGGGATAGGTTACAGATTCTGTCGCGGGATGCCGGTTGGTGAGAGCGGGTTCAAATCGCCCTGGGGCCGCGTCACTTGGGCTTTTGCCGAGCCGCGTGCATCGGCTGCAACGAGACGGACCTCCGCTGCATGATTGAATTGCTCGACGGAGTCCGAGGGGCCAGCCGTGCCATTGACACCCGAAGAGAAGGCTGCAAAGCGGTTGACCTTCCGTGCACGAGTGGCAGGAGATCTTTCAGGACCGTGGCAATGTGGCAAAGAGAGTCCCGGACCCCTGCCGATCAGAATGCAGATGCAACGGAGTTCGCCGTGACGAGCTCGCGTCCGGAAGCCACATGGTTCGTGACATTCCCGAAGCGGTCAGCACCAGGTCATGATGGGTGGCGCCCCGCGCTCACGCGTCCGCGCAACTGCATGTCTCCAGCGAGCGGTATTCGCTGGGCGAGCAACCGTTAATCGACGTAAAGACACTGCTGAACCAATTCGAGTTTGAGAAACCGGACCGGAGCGCGACCTGCTTGATGGACGCGCTGCTGTTACGCAGCAACCATATCGCGCGGCGAAGCCGTCGCCGTGCGACATATTGGGACAGTCGCTGCCCGGTCTGCTGCGCAAAAAGACTGCCCAGGTAGTTTGGGTGGACGCCGATGTGCTCCGCGATCTCATGGACGCTCAGGGTCCGTTCGGCGAAGTGGCGTTCGACGTACTCGATCGCCGCGCGAACGTGCTCGCCGGCAATGGAGCCGACCGCCGCCGAATCGGCTTCCGCGGCCTCCATTGGGTCGGGTTTGGGCGGAGCTTCCGCGCACTGCGCGCGCTCCAGCACGTCACGATGCAGCCGCTCAAAGTCAGCGACAACCAGATCGAGATGCTCCAGATGCTCACAGAAATCGCGCACGGGAACATCCGCCGCGCACACCAGCCGAACCGCCGCCACGCAACGGTTCGCGTGGACCACCGGCACCAGTCCGCATCGACGCCCTGATTCGCACGTTCTCCAGTGAGTTGAGGAGTGCGTGGTCAGCTCGAGTACGTGTGATCGCCAGGCCCGGGGACAATGCTCGCCGATTCCGTGCGGGGCACATTCCGGATGAGGCGGCGGCGGGCCGGCATCCGCCGCGTCTGTCTCCAGGAACGAGCCGGGCACAATCGTAACGGACAGGTTCGTCGGTTGCTCGAAACGGCGGCGCAAGAAATGAGTCAACCTGAAGGTCAGCTCATCCTCTGCCGGTGCGATCTGGAATTCGGTTTGCGTTTGGCGGACCAGGCGAACAAAGCGGATTTCGCTGGGCACTCTTCATCTCCCCGCCCGAACAGGCGCTGCGACGCGATGGCCGATGTGCGCTCGCGGAATCGGACCGGATCCCTTCCAGCGAGGCATGAGGACTGCGCGGTTCTGCTGCACAAATCGCCGTTCAAGTCGCAGCGCATCCGATCCACTGCTGCCCACTCAATCTAGCGAGCCCGTTGCGGTGAATCAACGTCTTTCGTTGATTTCCAGAAGTGTTTTGTGCGGAATCAGGCAAAGGCCGGTACGGCGGAACGCGCTACTCGTGGCTGCGAGCGAAGCGGGGATGCGCATGCGCGGGTTTCCCTGTAGTAGACGTAGGGATTGTCCTTATTGTAGCTCGATTGTCGTTTCTCCGAGCGATGAATGCGACTGAAATGTGCTTCACTGAGCAAAGACCATCTTCGGTTTTCTAAGATGTGACTAGGTTGGTGTTTGGTTACTGTCGGTTTTGTGCTAGACTGCAATACAGACGTGAAGTTCGCGGGGAAAGATCGCCCAGTGTGGCGGGTTGGACCGCATTGGCTGTGCAATTCAGGGTTTTCCCCTAGGCATATGTGTCAATTCAACTGGCGGTGCCAGTTCGTGAGCCGGTGAAACTGGTGGCATTCGAACGCCCGCGACATCGGACACGGCGGCAACGGAGGAACGACAATGCGACGAATCGGAAGCGTGTTCACAGTGTCCGCAGGTCTGTTCGCGGGGCTGTCGGCGGTTGCGGCCGATCGGCCGGCAATCGTATCGCCTTTCGCGGAGGAAG
>JACRLV010000383.1 GCA_016235145.1 Planctomycetota bacterium | reverse complement strand
TTTCCGCCGTTGCGTTCGGCAGGACCTCGTTCTCGAGTGCGGGTATGCCCCGAATTGGGGACCGGACGCTGGTTCGAAGAAATGTGGGCCCGGCCTCCGGCCGGTCTCTTCGGAAACTGGTCCGCATGGCGCAGGAACCGTTTCGCCGAAGTGACAGGCCAGAGGCCTGCTCCACAGAACTCATCACCGCCAAGCGCCGGTACTCGCTTCGCGCCCGGAAAACGAAAGGTAGGCGAACTACTCGTGGTTTGACACACTAGGAATTTCGGGTGGGTGGTACGGGCGTGCCGCCCGTTGGACGGCCGAGACGGCCGTACCACCCGAAAGCTCAAGCGTGACGGACCACTAGTCGAAGAGAAACACCGCCGCCGCCACGACGGTCGTCCACTGTCCGGTCTTGTCGCCTTCGGCGGACTGGACGACGTGCTTGGAGTGCACGATCTGGCCGCTCATGCGGTAGATCTCGCGGCGCTTGTCGTAATCCTCATTCGAATCGAACTCGAGGCCGACCGTGCTCGCGAGCATGCTGGCGGCCATGTCTTCCACGAAATCGCCGCAGCGCTCCTCGGTCATGCCGAAGCCGTGGTGCTCGGAGATGTAGCCGAAGCGGCCTTTTTCCGCGGGAATCGCGAGGCCGATGCCGGCGCAGACCAGGCGGTTCGGCTCGTTGGTGCGCTCTTCGGCCAGCACGACGAAGGTGATCTGTCCGCCGCTGATCTCTTTGAGCCCCTGCTTGGCGGGAATGATCTTGCATCCGGCCGGAAAGATGCTGGACACCTTCACCAGGTTGCATTGGGCGATGCCCGCGGACCGCAGCGCAACCTCGAACGACTGGAGGTTGTTGCGATGCTTGCCCACCCCGCGCGTAAAGAACATGGCCTTGGGAACGAGCGGCGTCATTGCTGCTGACCTTCCCGCGACTCGCGTCGCTTTCTGAGGAAAAACCGGCACCCACCTGGATACCACGCCCGCGCCGAATTTCACGTGATCGGTCGACTGCGCCAGGAGGGGCGGATTATAGCAACTGCACCGGGCCGCTCAATCGCCAGGATGGCTGGGCGCCGCCAATTCGCGCCGCCGCTGCTCGCTCGGGCTGCATTCCCGGACGGGGCGCCGCTGGCCGCAACTCAAGCGGCGGTACGCTCGGAACGTGTGCGCATTCCCGCCTGAGCGGGTCGAGTCGAATCGAAACAGGAGCGCGGCGACGCAATCGTCGGCCGCGCTCCCTAGAGGAAGCCCTGTCGGGTCACTGAATGCACAGCGTGCGAGGGGTTATCCCTTGGGCTTCGGGGCAGGCTTCGGGGATTCGTCGATCGTGGTGCGCTCCTTCACGTTGACGACTTTCTTCGTCAAACCGTCAACGCGCACCACGAGCAGAGTGTCATTGGCATAACAGCAGATGTCGTACATCAGGTGCTGCGCGGCGGCGTCGGGCTTCTTGGGCTCCTGCGGCCCCTTCTCCGGCGGCTTGGCGCTTGGAGCAGTTTCCAGTTTCCCCTGCATGATTTCGCATTCAGCCCGCAGGGCCTTTCCGTGGACGTCGGCTTCGGCGATTCCGCACGCCTCCGCCAATCCCGCCTGACCTTGCTGGATGAGCTGCACGATCGTCCGCGCCTTGGCCGCGTCGTCCCCTCCCGGCGGAGCGAGACGCTCACCCAATGCGGGCAGTGCGAACAGCACAATCACGGCTGTCGTCAGCGCGGCAGCCGTCAATCGAGGCAACAGTTTTCTCATCGCCCATCTCCACTTGCGACCCCGCGAATCGGACACGCGCCGTTCGTTTCGGTCGCAGACTTTTGAATCGAACTTCGGCCCACGACGAATTCCCTGCGTGCCCCACTCGAAACCGCGGATCAGTCGCCCAGCGGCTCGTCGGCCGCTGCACGATCTTCCGACTCGAGGATCCACCAACAATCCCGCATCGCCGACTGAATCGCCGGCAACGGCCCTCCCGCTTCCACGTGGCGGCGGAGCTCGTTTGCCTGGGGGACGGGCTGACGCGCGCCGTCAACGTATCCGTCGAAGCGGTATACGCCGGAGACCGTGCAGCGCTCACCCGTTCTGTGTCGAACCTGGGCTGTACTTGTCACGTTTGATCCTCCGTTCCGCCAACGACCGGCGCCGCCCGCAGAAGAACGCTTCTGCTCCCGATTCGGCGCGCCAGACGATCGCGGCAACTTGTCCGTTCCTCGCTCGACGATCAGCATCGGCCCGGAAATTCTGTGGGACAAAAATCGCGTATTTCAAGGCGACGCGCCGCCGTGCGCGCGCCCGGCCGACCGGCTTTAATTCACCGGACCGCTTGGGACACTTTTCGTGAGCGGTAGCCGCGGTTCTTCGAAGTGGCTATCAGGTCTTGGGTTGCGCCGCCGCACCGAATGTCAAGTGCTTTTTCGATAACGCGGCCGGCGGCGCTGAACGGCGCGGCATTTGCCGTTCACGAACGATCCCAAGTGTCTCGCGCCGACATAGCCCAGATTATCCGGAATGTGTGCGGAATCCGCACGCCATTCGGCCACTCCGGTGCGTCGTCGGCGATCGATCTTCGCACGACAGATCGTGGCTTGGCGTGGTGCGGCGGACCATCGCGCATGCGTGGACCATTGAGCTTGGAGGCTGCGCCGCGGATCGCTGGCGACGGCCTTCGCGGCGTGGACGTGCGCAAAACTCGCGGTCGATTCGCAGCGGTACTCGTCCGCGAGGCGCGCCGGCCGAGAAAGTCGTCTGTATGGCCGCGGCGGCCGGACCGCGAGGAATTGCCCGAGATTCCGGTTGCCGTCCGCCCTGCACGTATTTCATAGTTCACACGTACAAGGAGCCGCGATGCCGGACGGGGGGAGCCCGGTTGAGTCGTACCCGGCGTCGCATGTATTACCGGAGCGATCCGGAGGGTAAGTCGCATCTCTTGGGTTCGGTCGGCCGTTCCATCCTGGAACGGCCGGCTGGCTGCGCTCGTGATCCAACGCCCCGTTTGAACAACGCACCAGACCCCAGGGCTGGGTTGCGGGCCCACTTCGCTGACTTCGATTCGACGCGCGTCGGGCAGTTCTTGGCATACCATGTTCTGGGCGATCCTACCAGTTTCGCACCCCAAGGCACTCGCCAATTAGCGCAATACGCGGTCCGCCATTCCCCGTACCGCAGCCGCCCTCGGCTGCAAACCCTGTACCGCAGCCGCCCTCGGCTGCAAAACCTGTCCCGCCGCCGCCCCCGGCTGCAAAACCTATACCGCAGCCGCCCCCGGCTGCATTCTCCGCGCGTACCC
>JACRLV010000125.1:5765-31000 GCA_016235145.1 Planctomycetota bacterium | reverse complement strand
TTGCTCGATCCGCTTCTGGCAGTTCGCGCCTTGGAAAATGTATTTCACGAACACGCCCGGCGTGTGGATGTGGTCCGGATTCAATTCGCCGACGGGAACGAGGTGCTCGACTTCCGCGATCGTCACCTTTCCTGCGGTCGCGATCATCGGATTGAAGTTACGCGCGGTGCGGCGATAGATGAGATTCCCCGCGTGGTCGCCCTTCCAGGCCTTCACGATCGCCACGTCGCCGCGAATCCACTGCTCCATGACGTACGTGCGGCCGTCGAATTCGCGTGTTTCCTTGCCGTCGGCGACGACCGTGCCGACGCCGGTCGGCGTGAAGAACGCCGGGATGCCTGCTCCGCCGGCCCGCAGCCGCTCGGCCAGCGTGCCTTGGGGGATCAGCTCGACCTCGAGCTCCTTGTTGAGGAATTGCCGCTCGAACTCGGCGTTTTCGCCGACGTACGACGACATCATCTTCCTGATCTGCCGGTTTCCCAGCAGAATGCCGAGCCCGAAATCATCGATTCCGCAGTTGTTGCTCACGCACGTCAGGTCGCGAATCCCCGCCTCCCGAATGGCGGCGATGCAGTGCTCCGGAATGCCGCAGAGACCGAACCCGCCTGACAGGAGCGTCATGCCGTTGCGCAGCCCGGTTAGTCGGATCGCTTCGCGTGCGTCTTTCACCACCTTGTTCATCGTTGATGCTCTCCAGCAGATCGGCATTCTTGCGGCGAAAATCGTCGGCGGTCAAGACGCCGCAGGTTCGGTAGTATAGTCGAACCTGCTGTCAATGAGCTTGGAGGAAGCATGCCACGAATCGGCGGGCTGGTAGGATTGCTCATCGCGTGGGCGCTGCTGCCCGGCTGCGAAAAGCCGCCGCCGGCGCAGCCGCCAAACGAGACCACCACCGCGCCCGGCGGCGATCTCGACCGGCTGCGCGCTCTGCCCTATGCCGGCGACGTCGAGAATGAATCGCCCGATGCCGGCGACGGCGTCGTGCGGATGGATCGCGCGCGGATGCAGTCCGGATACACGCTCTACACCGCGAACAAGCTCTGCCTCGCCGACCTGATCGACGAATCGGGCAAGTCGATCCGCTCGTGGAGCATGCCCGACAGCCTGCACTGGTATCAGGCGGACCTGCAAACGAACGGGGATCTGCTGGTCGTCGGATGCGATCCGGCGGCAAGCGGCAAACAGGAAGTGAGCGACGACAAGCGTTATCTCGCCCGGCTCGCGTGGGACGGGCGGATCTTGTGGAAGCGCGTCATGACCGCGCACCACGACGTCGAGACGACCCCGCAGGGCAAGCTCCTGACAATGACGATTCGGCACCGCCTGGCGCCGGAACTTCATGAAACGGTCGAGCTGCGCGAGGAGTTTCTGGCGTTGCTCGAACCGGACGGGCGCCAGATTGAGGAGATATCCCTCTACGATCTGATGAGATCGAACCCCGAGCTCTTTCCGATTCAGCCGGTCAAGCCGTCCCGGCTCGGCGCTCGAATGGAACTGGACTTGACGCACGCAAACTCGATCGAGTGGATGAAATCGCCGGAACTCGCGGGCCGGGACAGCCTTTATTCGCTCGACAATGTTCTGGTGTGCTTCCGCCATCAGGATCGGATCGCGATCATCAATTGGCCGCAGCGAAAGCTGGTCTGGGCGTGGGGCGCCGGCGAGTTGTCCGGCCCGCACGATGCTTCCGTTCTGCCGAACGGCAACATCCTGCTGTTCGACAACGGAATCGCCCGCAAGCGGTCGCGCGCGGTTGAAATGGACCCGATCAAGAAGTCGATCGTCTGGCAGTACGACCCCGACCCGCCGGATCAGTTCTTCTCACTGACGAAAGGCTCCGCCCAGCGTCTGGCCAACGGCGACACGCTGATCGCCAATTCGGACAGCGGGCAGGCATTCGAGGTGACGCCGGACGGAAAGCGCGTCTGGGAGTACTTCTGCCCCCATCGCGGCGCCGACGGCAAACGCGGGACCATCGTGCGCGCCATTCGGTATGATCGCGAGATCATCGACGCGCTGCGCAATCAGGCGCCGGAATCCAAGTCGAAAGCGTCGCCGCCCGCGCCCTGATCGCTTCCGCCGGCGAGATCTCGAACCTTCGCGTCGAAGGCTTCCCATGCCGCGGTCGCTCGCTCGCCGCCGACACACACCCACATCACCAGATAGTCCGCTTTGCCTTCTTTGTCAGGTCCGATGATCTGCCAGATATCCGGTGCGTAGTCGAGCAATTCAGGGGTTTTTGCTGCCGCCGCGCGGAGCTCCGCCGCCATCTGCCGGGCCGCCGCGGCTACCTCGGCTCGCGAAACTCGCATCAGTTGGCGGTAGCGGAGAATCGTCGGCTTGTCCTTGAGGAAGAACTCAGGCGGCACCCGGCGATCGTGGCCGGGAGAAAGCAACGGCTCGTCCGGTCCGAGCGGGCGGCGGGCGACTTCGGGCGTCACGAGGCCGTGCCGGTCATAGACGTACAAATCAGACTCATACCCCGCCGCGCCGATCGCGCCGAGAACGACGGACGGCGTCGCGGGCGGCGGAACCAGTTGGCGGCAGTAGTCGCGCAGGCCGCGCCCGAGCTCCTTCCACTCGGCGACGTTTTCCATCTGATTCCGCCAGGCCTCGTACTCGGTCATGAAGACCGGCGTGTTGTAGCGAAACCGGAGTCGCTCGAGCCACTCGCGCGGCGCCAGGTGCATATTCCAAGCCGGCGCTGTCTGAATCGCGATCAGCAGGACGCCGGCGACGGTCGTTGCCGTCCAATTTATTGCCGCGGTCCTGGTCGGGATGGATGCCAGCAGCCGCGCCATCAGCAACGTCCAGAACGGCGCCGCCGGCAGGAGAAACCGGCCCATCGGCATGAAGTCGCCGGTGACGAGCACGGCATAGGCGGGAAATGCGAACCCCATGGCGGCGATCGCCAGCCACTTTCCCCGCCGGGCTCCGAACAGCGCGGCCAACGTCCCGCCGGCGAGCACAATCGCCGGCGAAACGAAGGTGACGAAGTGGCTGGCGACATAGCGGAGGCCGCGCTCGAATCGAATCGACAACACGCCGGACTTGGCGTGTGCGGTGTTCGCGATGGCGCCGCCGAAGTAAGCGTATCGCCAGGCGAAATACGCCAGGAACGCCGCGAGAATTCCGGCTGCGGACGCTGCGATGCCGCGCCGGCTCGGTTTCCACTCTCCGTCGAGAATTCGCGCCGCGCACGCGAGTAAGAGGATCGACAGAGCCCAAGCCGGCCCCTCGACGCGCACCAGGCACAATACGATTCCTGCCACAATCGCCGTCAGGATTCGCGGTTTTTCGTCGCGGAGAATCAATGCGTCCGTGGTCGCGTAGATCGCCAGAGCGAACGCCGCCGTCTCCATTCCGGTGGTGCTCCAGAGCGCCAGCGGCGGAAACGCGGCCAAGGCGAGCGTGGCGACGACGATCGCGGGCAGCGGCAGGTCGAGCTTCACCAGCCGGCGATGAACGAGCAGGATCAGCGCGGCTCCGCTCGCAGCCGAGACGATGGAAGCACAGGCGGCAGTGTTCAGTTTCAGCGTTTCGAAAGCCGCGCAGAGCAGCATCCAGAGGAAGTTGCTATACCCCTCCACCGGCGGATTTTCGGTGGGGTTGTATCGCACGCCGAGGCCGGCGGCGAGATTGCGCGAATAGCGAAAGGTGATGTAGGCGTCGTCGATCGCACACCAGAATCGTGCGACGAGGCAGCCGAAGATGAGCAACGCGGCCGCCAGCGATGCGGCCCGAAACGCGCGATGACCTGAGGACGAAACTCCTCTGGAAGCAGCTTCGAGCAAGCGTCCGCCCTCGTGCGATCGGGTGTCAATCCGGCCCTGGGCCGATCGCTATGGCGTCTGGGTTGTGTAGCCGTACTTTTCCTCGACCCGCACCGGGCCGTCGGCCTTCTTGGCGGGATCACCCGACTCGCTCTGATTCATGAAGTAGTACGCGGCGCCGGCGATGACGACCAGCACGACCAGGAGCCCTATCAGCTTGCCCATGATGCGACCTCGATCTCACCCGTTCGATCTGACGAACACCGCGGACATCATAACGCATTGTCCGGCGGGCGGGAGGAGGGTCTGCGGCCGCGGGTCGCTTTTCCGGATTCCGGCGGGGCCTTGCGAAATCGGAGCCCGCCCGCTCTGATAAGCGCGAAGGAGCTTCGTTGCGGAAATGGACTTTCGCAATACCACCCATCTGGATGAGGTGCGGCTTTACGAGATGTTTCTGCGGCACACCGCGCCATACCGCCATGAGCGGCTCACGGTCCGCGTGCGTTACAGCCGTTCGGCGGCTTTTTCCGGAGCTTGTTACTACCGAACGTCGCGGCTGCTGATCAATCTCGGAAGACAGAACCGCTACCCTTACGCGCTGAGCACGCACGTCGCCCGGTCGCAATCCAACCGAACGCACTGGTGGCGCGAGCTATACCAGCTAACGCTCGCCGACGCGTACCAGCTCGCGCTGTTCGTGTACCTGCACGAACTGTTTCACTTCCTGGTCAAGGCGGCCGGCCGCAACACCCGCCGGAAAGAGGCCATGTGCGACCGGTTCGCGGCGCGTGTGTTGGTGGACGATTACGGCTGCCCGTTGCGGACGGTCGACGGGCGTCTCGTCAGGCGGGCGGATTGGGATTTTCAGGATCTGGCGGCGTTCGTCGGCGGCGCGCCACGTGCCGCACAATTCGAGTTACCGCTGCTTGCCGCAGGCGGCTGAGCGATCTTTGCGCACGCACCCGTGATACGCCGCTTTCAGGCCGATTCGGACCTTCGGTGTGGCCAGACGGTGGAACGAAGGCTGCGCCTCGCTTTGTTCGACGCGACGCGGGGATTGACCGCCCGGGTGTAGCAGGCACTGGGTGTTGAATGTAGCATGACGCTCGCGCCGGTTCGTCGCACCGTCGGCGCAACGCGCGGAGCCGCCATGAAGGACAGCACCAAGCTGGTCGTTGCGATTGTAATTCTGGTGGGGGCCGGTGCGTACCTGGCGTACTTCTTCTCGTCGCAGCCCGCGCCGGGAGAAACGGTGCAGCACCTTCAGCCGCTTTGCTGCTCCAATTGCAACAAGGCGTTTGAACAGGTCGCCGGCGATCCCCCTGTGAAATGCAAATTCTGCGGAGAAAAGACCGCGTGGCGCGCCGCGGTGTGCGGCAAGTGCGGCCGGCTCGCGCCGCTCGTGAAATCTGCGGATGGTAAGACGGATTTCAAGTGCGCCAAGTGCGGCAACCGGGGCTTGCGTGAAGTGACGCCGGAAGACATCGCCAAGCATACGCCCTGACCTCAACGATCGATGCATGTCGCGGATTCTTCTCGAAGGTCGCTGCGCTCCGGGGGTGTGAGTGGGCTGCGGCGAAAAAAAAGGTGCGTCCCTTTGCTTTTTCGAACCAAAGCGCGCGATATACTGAGGATCGGGATCCGGGAACGACCGGTATGCTCCGCGCCCGGTGATCAAGTCTGCGAAATGCAACGCATCGGGAGTGACACATGTTGCCAGCTCAAGCCAATCGGGAGGCGGCGCGCCTTGGGTTCACGTTGATCGAGCTGCTGGTTGTGGTCGCGATTGTCGCGCTCCTGACCGCGATTCTGCTTCCTGCCCTGAAGGGCGCCCGCGAGCAGGCCAAGCAGGTTCTCTGCAACACGAACCTCAAGACGCAGAACGAGGCCGCCGTGTTTTATCGCGAGGAGAACAAGGGCTGGGGAGTTCGCGGAATCGAGCGTTTCAATACTTCCGGCATACCCGAGTACCAGATTTTCGTCACGTCGATCTTGCCGTACCTCGGCAACTATGACGGCAAGAAGCTCGGGCTGTGGCGGGCCTTCGCGCCGCTCGGCTGGCAGACGCCGGCCCTGCTTAAGGCGCAGGTGAAGCTGCGCTGCCCGTCCAACCCGAATGAAAAGCAGCTCATCAGCTACGCCTCCAGCGCATTTCCGGTGAGATATCCGCGAGAGTCGATCGATTGGGACATCGCCGGCGGCGGCCCGGCGGGCGACAGCTACGAAGGAGTGCCCGGCAACTCAGGCGTCGCGTACCGGGCGACCTATCGCATGGAGGAATTCAGCGGCGAGGTCAGCCCGGCCCGCATCATCTTTGTCACGGAGGCCCACGCGTCGTTGGATAGCTTGCGCTTCTTCCACTTCTTCCTGACATCGCAACTGCCGCTCGCGTTTCATCCGCGAATCGCGAACGATCAGCGCCATCCGGGTGGAATCGACGCCCTCTTTTTCGATGGGCACGCCGCCACGATGAGGCACACGAACATGGACGCCGGCTATCCCAATTCGCTTGGCATGCGGTTGAAGTGGTTTACGGTTCCGCCGGAGCAATATTGGTAAGCCAGCCCGATCCGGTCGTTGTGCGCACGCAGTCTTCGGAACCCGAGCCGAGTCCGGCTTGGGTTCCGTGCTATTCGGGGGCTTGCCGCGTGCGGGGCGTTTTTGGCTGCCGTTGCTCATCTGCCAAGGTTCCCAAGGAAGCCCGGGGGCAGGGTGCGTGAAAGCGAATTGAGAGAAAAAACACCGCGGAGGTAGAAATCCGCCGAAGGCTGGCCTAAGAGACCGAACGCACGTCAGATGCTCAGGCCCAAAGTTGCATTGTTTTTCGCGGCCAGACGTACTCCCGTCATTTTCATCGTGGCTGCGGAATTCGTGCGGAATTACGTAAGATGTTTTGTATCAACATGTTACGAAATTGACACTGGGCGGTTCGCCGCGGGACAACGCGCGGTATGCGGTTGGGAACGATGATTCGCGAAATTTCGGAAAACTGGTTGACATTGGGGTAATCCCCCGACTATTATGACGGCACATCTTGAGTAAATGAGATTGATGTGGTCGGGCGGGCCGACCACCCAACTCAAGCGATCCGCTACAGAAGGAGAGGAATCAAATGCTCAAGCGTTTTCTGGCAACGGCTCTGATCGCTGTCGGTGGGACGGCGATGGGGCAGGTCGTATCGCAGAGTCTGGACATTCTGGACGGCGCTGACGCCGGTGCCGGCACGCCTGTTGGCGTGATCGTTCTCGACGGCTTCGTCGATATTGCGACGACCGACGTGTGGACGGCCTCCGGCGCTCGTTGCGTGACCAGCAACGGTGCGACGCTGATCTATCAGGACGGCGATCCGAACACCCCCGGCGTTCAGGCGAATCTGGTCAACACTGGTTCGGGCAACGATCGGATGGTCAGCAAGCCCCGTGGCCGCAATGCGCTCACGCGTTTCGACAACGGCGCCGCCGCCGTCGCGGGTGCGTATGACCCGACCGGTCCGGCTCCTGGCATTCAGACTCCGACTGAATTGAACATTTCGTTCTTCGCCAGCCCGCCGGAGAGCGCCAGTTCGCCGTCGGCTGACGGCTACGTGCTCCGCATCGCGATCAGCGCCCCTGGCTTCGGCACGGGCGATGTCGTGCTGGGTGGCCCGACAGCCCCCGCTGGCTACGGCATTCTGCTCGCGACGATCGATGGCAACCCCGACGGCACCCCTGTTGGCGGTTGGGTCAACGCCACGTTCGACGTTCCGGCCCCCGGTGGCAGCAGCTACTGGCTGTGGGCGGTTCCGGAGCCGGCATCGCTGGCGCTCCTCGCGCTCGGCGCTCTGGCTTTCCGCCGCCGCTAATTCCTACTTAGCTGCGGTTGCTTGAAGGATTCTGGGCGGGCGGACTTTCGGGTCCGCCCGCTTTGTTATTCTGTCGGCTACGCCTGGCTCGACGGGAGAGCTCCGACATTCTCTCTCCCGTCATTCGTTCCGTTCATCAGGTCTCGGGGATTGCAGGTACTTTGGCGCTCAGTCGCTCATGCCTATTCCACCGTTCCGCGGCGACATTGGCGAAGGCACAGGCGGTGTGTTCACACCTCGGGTCTGCCTGGAATGCGCTACCGGGTACGGCTGTCGCCGGCGGGCACACGCTCGGACGATGAAAGGGCGGAATCCGGCCTGAAGCACGCGCGCGATCTACGGCCAGAGCACCGCGTCCGAGACGTGCCGTCGAACCGCGGTGAGCTGAGTCAACGCCTCGCCGAAACTGGAGTACCGTCCGACCAGCACCAGATTGCTCATCGTGCTTCCGCGCTGTTCCTGGCGCACATAGGTGTCGAATCCGGCCGCAGCCAGGCGAGCGCGCAGCGACGCGGCGTTCTTGGGGTCTGCGAATGCGCCGCACTGCACCGCGAAGTGGCGCGGCTTGAGCGCGACGCGCCGCCGTGCCGCCTGGCCCCAAACGCTGCCGGGATTGTTCTCTGCGGCCTGCTGGAACGGTCGGCGGGAATCCTCCCATCGTGCGAGCCGCTCATAGCAGACTCCCTGCCGATACAGCATCGCGTCTTTCGGTCCGTCGTTCGGCATTCGGCCGACTGCGGCCACGGCCATCCGCAAGGCGGCATCGTAGCGCCCGTCCTCAAAGTGCAGCGTGCTGAGCATGACATACGCCCGCCAAATGGAATCGGGGTCGGCCGGCGCGTCGGTCGCGAGGCGAAGATCCGCGTACGCCTCCGATCGTCGGTTGAGCTTGATTTGACTCATGCCGCGGACATAGGCGGCCCGCGAGCGTTCCGGCTGGGCCTTCACTTCACTCAGAAACGCGGTCAGCCGGTCGACGGATTTGGAGTAGTCCTGTTTTTCGTAGGCGGTCAGACCGGCGTCCAGCAGGCCGCGCTGCGACTCCGTGAGTTGCGAGCAGCCGCCGAGAATCGTCAACAGAAAAAGGGGGATCGCCACGCGCATCATCTTGCGCCAAAGCGTAGCGGTGCGGCCGCGCATGTCAAAGGGCCGGACAGGCATTGCCGCCGCGCGCGAACTCGCGGCCCTCAGCCCAGCGTCGTGTGAAAACCGTATTCGCGCGAGCGGTTCGAATCGTGCAGATCGCGCTCGCCTTCCTGGACAAAGCCCATACTGCGATACAGCGCATGCGCCTTCGTGAAACGCGTATCGCTCCAGAGAACGAACCGGTTTCGGCCGGCCGCGCGGGCGAATTCCATCGCCAGTTCCGTGAGCTCGCGACCGAGCCCTTGCCGCCTCGCCCGGGGATGCACGTAAAGCGTCTTAAGCTCGGCGCTGTCCGGGTGAATTTTCACCGCGCAGGTCGCGATGATGCCGGCGTCGTCTTCCACCACCCAGAACTCGCCGCCCGTGGCGCGAAAATAGGGCCCCGGCTCCACGAGGTGCGGCTCGTCGAGTTCGACTCGCAGCACGCAGTCGTATTCGCGATAGCATAGGTCAATCAGGGCGTGAATCGCCGGCGTGTCGGCGGGTCTGGTCGGTCGGGTCGTCATCGGTCGGGGCTCGCCAATTTCCGCTTGCGTCGCGCAATTCCCAGGGCCTAAAACCGAGCTTGTACTCCATCTTGCGGCAGCCCGCCACGTAGAAGCCGGAATACCAATACGGCCGCTGCATCGCCCGGCAAAGCCGGATTTCGTGCAGGGCGGTCAGCGTCCCCGGGGCCCGGCGCGCTTCGGCCGGATCGAAATAACAGTACACGCTGGACAATGCGGTCGGGCATACGTCGATGATCGACACGGCGATCAGCCGCTGCTCCGCGCGCAGCGCCAACTCGATGGTCGTGATCGGCGACGGGCCGAGGAGTTCCTCGAAGCCCTCGCGCGGCGATGGCGGCCGCTCGTCATGACGGGAGCATTGATAGGCGCAGTAGACGGCGTAGTGCTCGTCATCGGTCGTCGGCGGGCCGATCGAGACCCGCAGGCCGCTGCTCCGCTTCCAGATCCGCCGTTGCGATTTCGACCAGCGAAAACGATCGACCGGCACGCGGATTGGCACGCATTCGGCACATCGCGGACACGTGGGTTTGTAAAAGAGCGTCCCGGCCCGGCGAAAGCCGAGGTTCATCATTCGCTCGTAAAGCGCGTCGTCGATCTCTCCCAGTGCTGGAAACGTAAACAGCTCGCACGCCATGCGGCGGGGCAGGTACGGGCACTTGTGCCGACCGCCTTTGAGGAGCGGCAGATCCAGGCCCGGCAGACGATGGAATTGCGGATCGTCCATTGCTGGTATTGTAAGTAAGACGCCGGCTTGTGCTTCGCATGGCGTCCTCGTTGCGCGGCAGGGGCGCAGCTGCCGATAGAATAGGCCGCGAAGTATGGTTCAAGTGGGCCCAGGGTCCGATGCCGGCCGCGGATCGGTTCGGCGACCGCGAATGTTGAGGGTGCAATGCAAACGCGGCCGATTCAACTTCTGGGCGTTCAGGCCGGCACCGGCGGCCGCGTGCCCGGAGCGCAGGATGGTCCGTGGGTGCTGCGCGAACGCGGGCTGGTCGAGCGGCTGGCGGCGTTCGGCCATGCCGTTGAGGACCTCGGCGACATCCCCGGAGTGTACGAGACAACCGGCGCGGTCGGCCCGGCGGGCGGGCTCAACAACCTGCGCGTGATTCTCCAATGCAACCGCCACACGCACGCCTGCGTGCTCGGCTCGATGCGGCGGCGGCCTCAGGCGTTCATGCTCATTGTCGGCGGCGATCACAGCCTGGCGATCGGCACGCTGGCGGGGCTGGCCGACTCTTGCGGGCGGCTCGGCCTGATCTGGATCGACGCCCATGCGGATTTCAACACCCCGGCGACCAGCCCGAGCGGGAACATTCACGGCATGAGCCTGGCGGTCGCGTGCGGAAACGGCCATCGAGACCTTCGCCACATCGCCGGCAGAGACCCGATGGTGCGCGAAGACGACGTGTTCCTATTCGGCGTGCGCGATGTCGACCCCGACGAGCGGGAGAATCTGCGCGGCAGCGGCGTGAATGTGAGCGGCTTGAGCGAATGGCGGCGGGCGGGGTTTGCAGCGGCTGTCAGCGCTGCCTGCGAGCAGCTCGAGCAGCGGTGCGACCACATTCATCTCAGCTTCGACATCGACGCGCTCGACGCGAAATTTGTTCCCGCGACGGGAACGCCGGTCGCCGACGGCCTTACGCCGGAAGAGGCGATGGAAGTCCTCGCGACGATCGGGCGTCGCGGCCGGATCGCATCCGCCGAATTCGTCGAGTACAACCCGATCCTCGATGCCGACGGGCAGACGGGCGAGCTCACCGTCCGGCTGATCGAGTCGCTCATGCGGCCGTGATCGGCATGCTGCTGCGGGCGCGCGACATTTTGGGCGGATGGGCATCGGGATCCGAGCCCCAAGCGCAAGCGCGCGGGTGTTTGTGCGAATGGCGCACCTCCGCAAGAACACCCACGCGCTTGCGCTTGGGGCTCGGACTGCCCCGCCGAACCGATCACGCACCCTTCTGCTGCCGTGAAATCCGAAAAGTGCGTCGCCCGGCGTTTCAGCGCTGCATGATCGGCAACGCCTTGTACGGAAGCTGGAGAATGATGAGCGCGATCGCCGTGCCGTAAGTCGGCCCGACGTGATCGCCGTCCCAGGAGCCGTCGTCTTTGCTCTGCGATTCGATCAGCCGCTGGCGCATGCCGGAGAAATAGTCCTGCCACTGCTGGCCGCCGAGCAGGTACTTCACCTGTGCCATGTACAGATGGGCGTAGAAATAGTGCCCGAAATAGCGGGCCGATTGCGTGTTCGCCGGCGAGAGCTGCTCATCCACGAACTGGGCGGCTTTTTTCGCCCGCGGGTCGTCATACAGGCCGGCGTTGAAATAGCACACGACCGCCGCCGCGGATATCGCGGGCCGGCTCGGGCCGGAATCGGTCACCTGATAGCGAATTCCGCCGTCGGCGTTCGTGGATTTTTCGATGTACGACATGGCGTTGTCGATGACGCGTTTGGGGACGGCCAGACCGGCGTTGCGGGCGGCCCGCATGCCCTGCACCTGCGTGACGGTCACGGAGCCTTCGTCGCCGCCGGAGTCGGGCGTGTACAGCCAGCCGCCGGCTGCGCTCTGGCTGCGGGCCGTCAACTCGATTGCGCGCTGGAGCGCCAGGCGAATCTGGGCCATCCGCTGCGGGTCTTCCTCGACGCCGAGGCACTGCGCCAGAAACAGCATGGCGAAGCCGTGCCCGTGCATGCAGTGACTTTCTTCTTCCACCTGGGCGATGAGACCGTCGCGCCGGGCGCTCTTGAGCAGGAATGTGAGGGCCGAGCTGATCTGCCGCGCGTAGGGGCCCTGCGTGGGCGTGCTGCCGCTGCTGAGCAGGGCCAGGCCGCACAGGGACGTCATCGCCACCGGGTAGCCGCCGTTGGCGCCGCGGCTGCGCCAGCTTCCGTCGCGATTCTGGGTGGAAGCGAGGAATTTCAGCCCGGTGTCGATCGACGCCTTTGTCGCGGGAGTGATTTCCGGTGGATCGGCGCTGGGCACGTCCGGCCCGGCCGGCTTCGCCGGCGCGGTGGTCTGTGCGAGCAGCGGACCGGGGAGCGCGACGAGCAGGAGCGCACACGCCAGGCGTCGAAGCAGACGAGGCTTTCGGATCATGCTAGGGCTCCCGTCGCTGCGGCGGATCGCCGAAGGCGATGATGTTCCCCTCGACCTGGACAATGAGGCGCGCCGGCGTGACCAGCAGCATCATGTCGCAAAGCGCGGCGCTGAACGCACGATAGCTATCGGAGATCGAAAACGCGGTCGCAACGCTTCCGTCCTTTCGAGAAAGCACCTCAATGATCGGAGGCCGCTCCTCGTTCTGATTGGCTTGCTCGACACGGCGCGGACGATCCAGCAGAAGCGGGATGAAATCGGGGTGTCCCAGCAACTGCGTGACGTTGACCTTTACCGTGGTTGCCGTCTGTCGCTTCCAGAGTTGCGCGCCTGAGGTTGCGTCGAAGGCGACAACCTGCAAATCGCCGCGCGGTTGATCTGCGTTTTCTCGACGGTGCGATCGGGCGGCGACGAGGAGCCGCGTGCCATCGCAGGCAATCGCGTCGAAGGTCTCGATGCCTTCGAGTGGACGATCAAAGACGTAGGCGCCGCTTTCCGCGTTCAGGAGCGTCCAGCCGTTCGGAGCTCGCGCCGCGATCCACGACCGCCCTTCCACAAGTCTCATCTCCCCGACCTGGTGCAGCGGCTGGCTCCATTTGGGCTCGAGCGTGTCGGCGTCGTAGCCCACAAGCCCCTCCGCCGTTGCGGTCACCAGAAAATCGCCGACCAGCTCGACGTGAATCGCGGTGGGCGCCTCGGCCGGCAGGCGTCGCGGATCATCGCCGTAGGTCGCGTCGAGCGAGAGGACCTGCTGGTCCTGCGTCACGATGATCAGCCGATCCTGCACGCACGACACGCGCTCGATCGCCATCCCCGGCAGATCGCGCCGCCACCAGATTCGCCCATCCGCCCAGCCGACCATCGCAACCGAATCATCCCGCATGGCGAGGTACACGCCGCGCGGGCCGTCGGCCATGCGATCCGCGACGTTGCGCGGGATCTCGCTCCACGCCGGAAGCGGCAGATCCCAGGCGCGTTCGCGCACCCGCCGCCCGGGCGCCGTGCCGATGCAGACAATCCCGCCGGCGGCGGGAACCACCGCGCCGGAATCGCGAAAGACCGCGGGCCAAGCAGTCCAGCGGGCTTCATTCGGTCCCACCTGTGCGCTGGTTGCGAGCACACGATTGACCTCCTCGCTTGAGCGAACCGGCTCGGTCGCATCCTTCGTTTTTCGCCAGACAACTTGATTGCTGACGCTCTCGATGAGCTGCAACTCCGGTTCGTTGCGCGCCCGGATCGGCAGCCAGCTTCGCACGGCACGGAGGGGGTTTCGCGGATCGACGATCAGCTCGGCGCCTTCGATTCTCCAGCGGCGGTGGCACAGGTCCCGGCCGGCGGTGAATGGGACGGCGCCAATATCGGCGATCTTGCGCTGTTCGGAAGCGACGCGCGAAGCCAGCTTCCGATCAGCCTCAAGCTGCGGACGGTCCTCACTTGCCTTGGCGATCGCCTGGTCCGTCACGTCGCGG
Source organism: Planctomycetota bacterium (assembly GCA_016235145.1). Classification (GTDB taxonomy): domain Bacteria; phylum Planctomycetota; class Phycisphaerae; order UBA1845; family Fen-1342; genus JACRLV01. The sequence continues at coordinate 17,167 of JACRLV010000125.1, read as the reverse complement.
GCGAACTCGGCCGTCCAGCGGGCCTGATCGTCCTGAGCCGCCGGCGACATTTGCAGCGCGACGTGCGTTTCCCACCGCGCCAGCGCCAGGGCACGCCGATCGGCCCGCGGCCAGGCCGGATCATCTTCCGGCAAGTATTGAATTAGAAGCTCAGGAGCAAGCTTCAGCCTGATCAGCGCCAGCCCGATCGCCTGGCGCAGCGATCGATCCTCCGTCGCCAGCGTCAGGCGCTGCAACGCGGTCGATCCTTCGGGCGCCGCCTCAAAACGGCTGATCATTGCGGCGAACTCGGCGGCGACGACCGGCGGCGGCGCCTTGGCTTGCAATGCGGCGAGCCGGCGCGTTGCGTGCAGCCATTCCGCGGCGTGCAGGCCGGTGTCGCCCGGTTCGGCGGTTTGCCGCGGATCGAGGCGTAGCAGCGCGTCGCCGTAGTGTGCGATCGCGTCCGCCCAGCGGCCTTCGCGTTCAAGCGTTTCGCCGATGATCGCGGAGAGGCGGGCGGCTACCTCGGGAGACTGCGCGACGCCGGCGGCCTGGCGCAAGTACGACAGGCGATCCTTGCCCTCCGACGCGCTCCGCGCCAACGCGAGAAACACCTCGCTCATCAGCCGATCGCGCGCCTCAGCGAACTGGGCGTTTTCCCCTTTTAGCGTCTGCAAGCGCTCCAGCGCCTGGGCCGGATTGCCGGACAGCGCCTCGACCCAGGCCAGCGCCAGGGCGCCGCGCTCGCTGCGCGGGTCGGCCTCAATCAGCCGCTGGGCTGTTTCGCGGGTTTGGCGCAAATCGGGAAGACGCACCAGGCGATCGCCGGTGATCGAGTAGAGAGCCGCCCGCGAGGCGAAGAGATTCCCACAGGAAACGCGATGCGGCATCGAGTCGTCATCGGCGGATTCGGTCTTCTTGTTCGCCGCGAGAGACTCATCGGCGACGATCTTTCCGGTGACTGCGTCGACGGCGATGACGCCGTCGCGGGTCGGCGCATAGACGCGCCGGCCATTGATGGTGGGGCGGCCGGAAATGTCGAGACTGACGGTCCGCCATCTGGCGGGGCGGCCTTCGGGATCGCCGAGGTCCAGGCAGCTCAGCCCGTTTCCGACGAGCACGAGGCCCGCGTCGACCGCGCCGACAATGCCGACGGTCTCGCGGCGCGGCATGCGCCATCGCTCGCGGCCGCTGAAGCGGTCGATCGCGAAGATGTCATTCGAGTCCATCGGCGCGACGACCAGCAGGTTGTCGGCGATGAGCGGGCGATCGACTCCCGATTCCGCCGGTCGAGCCGCCGGCTGCCACCAATTATTCGACAGGTGTTGGGTCAGGCTGCTCGGATAGGTGCAGGCCCACTGCCAGGTGAGATCGCGCCGCGCCACGGCCGCAACCACGCCGTTCCCGGTCGCGACGTAGATCGACGTTTCGTCCGCAGCAAGCAGGCAACGTCCCCCCTCGTTGTAGTAGACGAGCGGCGGGCCGACCAGCGTGACGTCCTGAATCAGCTTGCCCGTGTCCGGATCCAGTGCAGCCAGGTGCAGCTCGGAGTTTCGCGAGTATGGCACGACCAGGTGGCTGTCGAGCGGCAGCGGACGATCTTGGATTGCCGCGCCGGCCAGAGGATGCGCGTCCTCGATTCCGGTACGCCAGCGGATCGAGCCGTTGGTCAGCTCGCGCGCCACCACCTCGGTTCGACCGGAGACCTGCGGCAGGATTTGAAACGGCCGCCGCGGCAGCGAATCGTACGAGCCGAGCGGGGCGACGCCTTCGATCGAATAGGCAGCGCCGAACCCCAGCGAGACGGCTTGCCGCAGATAATGAGTCAGGAGCGTGCGGACGCTCGGCGAAATCTGCGCCTCCGGGGCCATGTCGTGATCGCCGCTGAACGCGGTGATGTCCGTGACGACGATCTCGGGCCGCAACTCGGTTTGTCTCCAAAGGCATGCCAGGGTCAGCGGATCCCAAGCCGAGATTTCACCGGCGCGGCGGACCACGAGCGCGTCCGGCGCGACGGCGGGTTCCATCAGCGGAAGCCGCCGGAGCGTGTCGATCGCGTCGACGATTTCATCCGCCGTTCCCCCTGACGATCCAAGCGGGGCCAGCCAGGCGTCGCCGGCGGCAAGGTGCGGTTCGACCGCAGCTTCGGCATCGTCGCCGCGCCGCGCGGACTTGATCCACGCTTCCACCTGGTCGAGTCGCTGATTTTCACGCGGCTGTCTGGCGATCGCAGGCTCCGAGCGCAGCGTTTCAAGAAGCCGCGCGCCGGTCTGCCATGCGCCGGATCCGGCGCTGGCGATCGCGAGCTGCACGCGCAGATCGGGCTGGTCCCCGGCGGCCAGTAGTTCCTGCAAAACGCCGACGGCGCCGGCGAAGTCGCCTTCATCAAGCTGTCGCGCGACCAGCTCGCGCCCGATGTCCGGCCAACTCGTCGATTGCGGATATGCGCGGAACAGCGTCATCAGCCGGGCCGAATCGCCGGAACGAAGGGCTTCGGCGAGTTGGCCGGCGGCCTCGGCGTCGTAGAGCTGACGATAGAGTTGCAGGCCTGCGTCTGGTAGCTGCCCAAGCAGGCGGCTGGCGTGTCGCCATACGGGGTAATAGGTCCGGCTCCCCGGCGCTGCGACCAGCTCCTCCGGGAGCTTGAGCACCTGCATCGCCAACTCGATCGCCAGACGAAAGTCGGACGCGCGTACGGCATCGTCCACGCGCCCGGAGAGCAGGATCGCCTCATTGCTTTCCGGCAGCGTCGCGGATGTCTGGCGGGTTTGGTTTGCGTCGGGAGGTGTCTGGCCCGGTGCTTGCGGCGAGTTCACGGCGATCGCCAAGGCAAGGAGAGGCGCATGCCAATGGCGCCGTCCGATCATCCCTGGAGATGATGCGGCGTTGGAATAGCGCGCGCTCGTGTACTGGCCCTGCATCGAATCCTCGACCCGCGGCTGACCGTTTCCCGGCGGTGCGGCCGGCTACATCATTATTGATCGGTTCGTCCATTCTGTCCGGTCGAATACCGGGACAGCCAACGTCCGCTCACCAGAGTCGCTTGCAGGCTCGCAACAGGTGCGATCATCCGCGTAAGATTCGTGCCCGTCCACCGCCCTCGCCGTGCGTTGCGGGTAGCGGATCGGCCAACAGCTACGGGCAGGCGCCGCATGACAGATTCGACACCGACCGCTGGTCTTCGCCGCGTCCTCGGACCGCTCGACGCGACCTGCATCGTGATCGGCGCGGTCGTCGGTGTCGGGATCTTCTTCAACCCGAGCCAGGTCGCGCGGACCGTGCCGACCGGCGAGATGGCGCTGCTGGCATGGATTGTCGGCGGGCTGATCGCGCTGGCCGGCGGGCTGACTTTTGCCGCCTTGGGCGCCGCGTATCCGAACGCGGGCGGGCAATACGAAATCCTCAAGGACGGCTTCGGGCCGCTGCCGGCGTTTCTGTTCGTATTCTCCAACTCGACCGTGATGATGCCGGGGGCGATCGCGGTCATCAGCGTGATCAGCGTCCATAACCTGCTGGTCGCGCTGGGGCTCGAGCCGGACCAGTTCGCACTCACCTGGGGACTGGCGATCGTAATGATTCTGGCGCTGGCCGGCGCGAATGTCTGGGGGGTGAAGCTCGGCGCGGGCGTCCAGAACACCACCGTCTTTGCGAAGATCGCCGCGCTGCTGCTTGTCGTGCTGATCGCCGGCGTTGCTTCGCCGAAAGAAACGCAAGCTGCCGCCGCCGCGGTTCCGGTGACGGCTGCGGCGCCCGCCGGCTCCGTTCAGACCCTGGTGGTTCTGTTCGCGGCGATTGTGCCGTGCTTTTTCGCGTACGGCGGGTGGCAGCACGGATTGTGGATGGCCGGCGAAGTGCGCGAGCCGGACCGGAACGTCCCGCGCGCGATCATTGTCGGAATGCTCATCGTCGTGGCCGTCTACGTGGGGGCCAACTGGGCGTACCTGCACCTGCTGGGCCACGCGGGCGTCGCCGGGAGCAAGACGCTCGCCGCGGACGCCGTCGCGGTTGCCTGGCCGGGCTTCGGCAAGCGGCTTGTCGCGGCGGCGGTAGCGGTTTCGGCGTTCGGCGTGCTGAATGAGCAACTGCTGGCGGGTCCGCGGCTGATCTATCGAATGTCGCTGGATGGCCGCTTCTTCCGCGTCTTCAGCGGCCTGCACCCGACCCGCCGGACGCCGGTGGCCGCGATTCTGCTGTTGGCCGGTCTGGGACTGCTGATGCTGCTGTCTTCGGCGCGCTACAAGAAGGTCGATTCGCTGGTTGACGGCGTGGTGTTCGTGGATGCGGTGTTCTTTGCGGCGACGGCGGCGGCGATCTTCGTGCTGAGGCGAACGCGGCCGGATTTGCGCGTCGGAGGCGCCCGCTACGGGTACCCCATCGCCCCCGCGCTGTTTGTGCTCGGCGAGCTGGGGCTCTTTTCGGCTTCGCTGGCGGATCCCGATAAGCGCGGTGTGGCGCTGTACGGCCTGGCGTGGATCCTGGTTGGCGCCGTGCTATTTGCCGGACTGTTTCGGCAGCGGCGCGCGGAATGAAGCAGCCGGCGACAGGAACGGGACCCCCGATTTCACGCCGATCCCTTGAGAAACAGACTCTTCCAGTTGAATCCGGGCGCCGTGGTGGTATTTTTAAGAGTTCGCTTAGGCCGCATGACGCGGATGGCGGGTTCAGGAGACGACAGCCATGAAGTTTCGAGCAGCCATTGCGTTCTTCCTGCTGGTTCCCGGATACGTGCTGGCCCAGTTGCCGAGCGGCGGCCCTGCGGCGCCGGCCGCGCCGAAAAAGCCCGCTCTGGTTCGCGATGCCCGCGCGAGGTACATCCTCAAGCAGCTCGACCTGTCCACGGAACAGAACGCCCAGGCGGAAGGTCTGGTCGACTCGTTCTTCAAAGGCGAGCCCGCTTCGCAGGACGACATTATTGCGCGAGTCCGAGCGCTTTCAGAGGAATACAAGAAAGCACAGGAAGCTAACGACAAGAAACGAATGGACGAAATCGCCGCCGAGCTGCGCAACGCCGGGCAGGGGACCGTGGACGAGCCCCAGTTTCTCATGAATCTTCGCAACATCCTCAACGATGCCCAGAAGGCCGAGCTGGAGAACGTGCTGGAGCGGCTGCGGTCGAATCCGGCCGGCGGGGGACGGCCGATTGACGTCTATCGCGCGGCCGTGAGGCTTGGCCTCAGCGCGGAACAGACCAAGACGATGGAGGAGACGCTCGCCGCGTTTCGGGAGCAGGTGATGCAGACGCCGCCGGCCCGCGACCCGGCCGGGATCGATTTGCAGCGCGACCAATTTCTGGATGAGCTGAGCGCCAAGATCAAGGTTGTTCTCAAGCCCGAGCAGGCCGCGAAATTCGAGAAGAGCGTCAGCGCTCTGAAGGTCGATTCGGCGAAACCCGCCGTACCGACCAGCGGCCCGGCCAAGCCCTGATTGGGAAGACCAAAGCTGGTTCACTGACGACGGGGTCGGCGGAAGCCGGCCCCGTTTTCATGCGCCTTGCAGGGGAGGCGGTCAGGATTTCGCCGAGCTCAATATCCAAAGCAGAACGGCGGCGCCGAGGACGAAGCGATAGATGGCGAACGGCACGAACGTCCGGGATCGCACGTAGCGCAGGAACACTTCAATCACGAACAAGGCGACGATGAACGAGACCGCGGTGCCGATGAAGATGATCGCGAGGCCGTCGGTTGAGAGGTGCTTCCGCTCGTCCCAGAGCGTCTTTGCGCTCGCGGCCAGCATGGTTGGAATCGCCAGATAAAACGAGAACTCGGTCGCCACGCGCGGCGTGAGCCCGAGCGTCATGCCGCCCATGATGGTCGCACCGGCCCGCGAGATTCCCGACCACATGCTCAGGCATTGAATCGTGCCGATCCAGAAAGCCTGCGTCAGACGAACGTGCTCGATCGTCGCGTCGCCGCTACGGCGGAATTTCCGATCGATCAGCAGCATCGCTGCCCCGCCGACGATCAGGGCGATCGCGACCGAAAGCGGGTTCTCAAGATAACGCTCGGCATACTTTTTGAGCAGCAGCGCCAGCACGACGGTCGGAACCATCGCCACGAACAATTTCACCAGCAAGTGATCCGTCCAGCGAGCTGTGGCCGGCTTGAAAACCTGTCGCCAGAGGTCGCGCCAGAAATAGACGATAACGGCGAGGATCGCCCCGAACTGGCTTACCCAGAGCAGCGTCTTCCAGACCGGCAGCTTCTCGTCCACGCCGATCAGCGGCTGCACCAGCAGCATGTGTCCCGTGCTGGAGACGGGCAGAAACTCGGTCAGCCCCTCGACGATGCCTAGGATCATCGAACGAAACAGGTCGTTCACGCGGTTCCCCGATCATTGGGGGGCGCGCTGATCGAGCGAGCGGCGTGAGTCGTGAGATACGAGGGCCAAGCGGTCATGGCGTCTCCAGACGGCGGCTGCATCCAAGCGGCATCGGGCGGTAGTTGTACACGCGAAGCGCGACGACTCCAAACCGCTCTGAAGGCCGGGCACTGGTCAGATTTGAATTGTGGGGCCGGGCTCCGCCCGGTCTCTTGAGCCACCAAGTCCCGATTCGCGAAAGAGACAGGCCAAAGGCCTGCCCCAGAACTCTCAAAACTGACCAGTGCCGAACGACGAGTGAAGGTTACTGCGATTGGCCCACGATACTCGTGCAGCGCGTGCGGTTGATGATAGTCGCGCTCGTGCCCGACGCCACCAGCACGGTGATCTGATCGGAGCCCGGCCGCCACTGCCGGACTTCCGCCGCGTAGTCGCCGGCGTAGGTCCAGACCGAACCGTTCTGGAGCGTGATGGATTGCGTGATCTCGCTTCGGTCGACAAGCAGCGTGTTTGCGTCGTATTCGCCGAGCAGCTCCGCGGTGATGGTTTGGCCATTCGTGAAATCAACGAGCGCACCGCTGTCGGCTGCAAAGCCCACGTCGTCGCCGACCGACCAATCAGCGAAGTCGCCCTGTGCGACGGCTTGGTAAACGTTCAGGTTTCGCGTGCCGTCGCGCTCGAGGATCACGATGAACTGACCGCATAATTCCTGGGCCACGTCGCCGGTCGCGGTTGTCGGCGTCGCGTCGCTCGTGTTGGCGTTTGCGTTGGCGGCGTTGCCGTTGCCGTTGGTTCCGCTGTTTGCGTCGCCTGTCGCCGTGCCGAAGATTCCTCCGCCCGTGCCGCTGGACGATCCGCCTGGTGATCCGCCGCTTCCGGGGAGGAATGGGTACTGTTCACAGCCGGACAGGAGCAGCGTAGTTGCTGTGAAAAGCGCGCTCAGGCGGTTTCGTGGCATCGGATGGTCTCCCCATGCGAGTCCGGTTTCGGCAAACGACAACCCCTTGAATTATCGGGCGACTGTGGCTCGGAAGTCGAGGCCGGATTTCGCCGATCCCGGAATTTGTGGGGCGGGCCTCCGGGCTGGCTATTGCGCAATGCGGCCCCATTTCACCGAAGAGGGCGGCCCCACATTCGCACGGACGTTCAGTCGGGTGCGAGCGGCAGGGGCGTTACGCCGGCGGCCGGCTTGCCGGCGCCGAGCGTTTCGAACATGCCGTCGTAGCTCTCCTCCAGATAGCCGCGCCGCATGTGCAGGCCGATGTGGTCCCACGGCAGGATTTCGTCAAAGGACCGTTCGCGGTGGGCGTACCATGCGGGGTCGATGTCCGCGGCGGCGAAAGCGGCCTGCCACGCGTCGTCTCGATAGCACTCGTCCCAGCCATCGAGCCGCGCCCCGCGCTTCCACGCTTCGAGGATCGCCCGCCCCAGCCGCCGGTCGCCGCGGGCCATCACGCCTTCGAGAATCGAGCGCCGCGGGTCGGGGGTGGAGATTCTCACGGCGGACTTGCGGCCGGCCCAGCGTCCGCCGGCGTTGCGCGGGTCGCGCATACGGGCCGCGAATTCGTCGTTTTCGGCGGCCATCCCGGCGGCCGAGCCGTAGCCGCCCATCCCGCCATCGATGATTAGTGGTGCGTCAGCTGAGTCTGCCGCGTGGTTGACGGGCGAGACGCCCGTACCACCCGTGCCACGCGCACCGCGGGATTTGCCCGGCCGGCCGAGCGACCAGAGCTTCTCACGCACACTGCGGAAATACTCCAGCCGCGGCTGTGCCATCCACTGAAGCGGCGTGAAAGGCTTCGGCACGAGCCAGCCGATGCTGGCGTTCACTTCCGCCGGCGGCTTGCCGAGCGCCTGCCGCTGCCGGCTGACGGCGTTGGCGATCTCCCAGATGCCGAAGATGTCCTCGTCGCGTTCGCCGGGGAAGCCGCACATGAAGTAGAGCTTCAGCCGGTTCCAGCCGGCCTTGTAGACCTCGCGCACGGCGGCGAGCAGGTTGCCGTCGGTGACTTTTTTGCGGATCGCGGCCCGCATGTCGTCGCGGGCGGCCTCGACCGCCATCGTGATGCTTCCCTTGCGCACCGAATTGCCCATCCAGGGGATGTTCTGGAGCATTTTGTCGATCCGCAGCGATGGGAAACTGAGGTTTACGTGGCGGGGCGTGAAGCGCTCGTTGAATCGCTCGGCAAGATCCTTCAAGTACGGGTAATCGGCGGTGCTCAGCGAGAGCAGGCCGATTTCGTGGTGTCCCGTCGCGGCCCAGCCCTCTTCGGCGATTTCGAGGATGCGGTCTACGCTGCGCAGGTGCAGCGGGCGTTTCGTGTAGCCGGCGTGGCAGAAACGGCACACCTGCGGGCAGCCGCGCATCACCTCGATGCCCACGCGGTCGTGAATCGCCGGAATCCACGGAACGAGCGGGCGCGTCGGGAACGGCGCGGCGTCGAAATCCGGCGTCTGGCAGCGCTGGATGCGTGTCGGCAGGCCCTCGTGCCGCGGCGTCATGCCGGCGATCGTTCCGTCGCTGTTGTAGGCGATGTCGTAGAGATTCGGCGCGTAGATCCAGGGAAACCGCCGGGCGAGCTCCAGGATCATGTCGCGCCGCGGCACGCCGGCGCGCTTGTATTCGCGAACGGCGTCGACGATCGCGGCCATCGAGTGCTCGCCGTCGCCGATCACCACGAGGTCGACGAAGTCGGCCATCGGCTCGGGATTGTCGGCCTGCGGGCCGCCCACAATCACCAGCGGCCATTCGCCGAATTCGCCGGCGGAGGCCGGGCCGCGCCAGCGATCTTCGCTGCGCAGCGGGATGCCGGCCAGATTCAGCAGGTTGAGCACGGTGGTGAAGCACAACTCGTACTGAAGCGAAATGCCGAGAATGTCGGCGGAGGCGACGGGCTGGCGCGTGTCCCACGTGAACAGCCCAATGGCGCGCTCGCGCATGACCTCCTCGGCGTCGATCCAGGGGGCGAAGACGCGTTCGGCGCACACGCCCGGCGTGTGGTTGCACAGCCAGTAGAGGATCTGGCAGCCGAGGTGCGACATGCCGATGGCGTAGGTGTCCGGGAAGCAGACCGCGACGCGAATTTCCGCCCGCTGCCAGTCGCCGGGCATCGCAAGCTGGTTCAACTCTCCGCCGATGTACTGGGCGGGTTGTTCGACGCGCGGCAGGAGTTCTCGTGAGACGCGCAATCCGAGGGCATCGCCAGACGACATTTCGCGCCCTCCCATCCCCCGGAATCCCCGATCGCACGTGGACTGCCGCGTTCGTAGCGTCGGAGCTCCGAGTCCGACGGTGAGATCTCTATGGCAGGCTGCGTCGGACTCGGAGGTCCGACGCTACGGCAGCCTTCGGGAGGTCTGCCAGCGCTTCGCGGAATCGCTGCCGATGCGGCCGAACGATACGGATTATATCTGAGAATACGCCGCCGCCGCGCGACCTGGACCGTTCGGAGCGGTTCCGGACCGGGCCAGGTCGGCGGCTGCGGTTCTGCGTAGATTCACGCTGCTTACGGCTTCTCGGCAGCGGGTGCGGGCGCAGGCTTCTTGGTGTTGTCCTGGAGTTCGACGCCTTCGGGCGTTTTCCAGACGAAGCGATCGGCCGCGATCGTCTCGTTCGTCTTGATGTCGCTCATCGTCGTCGTTCCCGTTTCCTTTTCGCCCATGAAGGAGACGACCTTGGCGGCAAGGCCGTCGTTCTTGCGGAAGTAGCTGACCTGCTTCATGGTCGGCATCTGCTTCATCGCACCCTCGATGACGTAGCAGTCCTGGCCTTCCACCTTCGCGTCGGGCATGAGCTTCAGGTCGCTCATTTCCTTGAGAGCCGCAGCGCTGGAGACCATGGTCTGCGTGTTCTTGTCCTTGGCCGCGGACTTCTGGCCCTTCATCGGACCGTCGGTGAACTCGGTGAAATTCCAGGCGAACTCGCCGTCCGTGATCGCGAAGGACTTGACGCCGATCTTCTGGTCCATGCCGCCGCCCTGGGTCGACGAGCGCATCTCCATTTCCATGCGGGACAGCTCCTTGCCGTCCTTGCGGATGAATTCGAATGTGCCCTGCATCTCGGTCTTCGACTTGATCTCGCCCATGTCCATGTTCTGCTCCATCTTGATCTTCATCGAGCAGGACGTGAGCTTCTTGTGGGCGTCGTCGAGCTTCTTGACGACGTCGTCGACCGATTCGGCCGACGCGACGGACACCAGGCTCATTAACATCAGACCAACAAGTACGCGGCTGCGACGCATCGCTGATTCTCCCGTTCGCCCGAACCGCCGGGCCGGCGCTCAGCCGCTCCCAAGCGACCGAAAGAGTAAATGTTAACCGAGGCGGCCAGGTGGGGAAACACGCTGTGCTTTGTGGTTTTCCCGTTACCCGACGGGTGCGTGGCGCTCGCGGCGGAGTTGGGTGCGCCCGGCGAGCGATCCGGCTTTTCCAGATTTTTCTTGTGTGCCGGCAGCCGCAGCCCTAGGATCAACGTCGTCTTCTCCATCGGGCGATTCCATTCGGGCCGAAATCAAGTTCGTGGTCCGAATTGCTATTTAGGGTCTTCCGGCGCGTCGCCGGACGGGCAGTACAGATACAACCCGTGAATAGGGAAGGAGAAGTCCCATGTCGCAGCTTCGATCGATTGCGATTCGTAACCAGATTGTGCCCACGCGGCGTCGATTCCCTTGCATAGGAAGGCGGTGGGCTGTCTGCGTACTTGTGAGCGTGCTGGCGCCGGCAATCGTGGTCGCCAGCGTGATCCCGCCGGATGACATGTTCTTTGCTCCGCTCTCGCTCACGCCGGCGGTTTACCCGGTCAAGGGCTTTACCGGCGACGGGACGGCGACGCCCTGGACCGCCACGTGGACGACCGGCGACGTTTTGTCGCGCGATTCCGGCCGCTCGGACATCGTGCTGACCGGAGTGCAGATTCTGCCCGTGCTGGTTCCGAACCCGTCGCCCGAGTCGGAGCAGGGGGAATACACGGCGGCCGAGTTGGGATCCATCACCGTCGGCAACTACATGACGTATTACGCGCAGAAGCCGGGCGTCGATCTGCTCGACCCGGCGACGGACTACGTCGGCGACCTGACCGGCAACGTCATCACGGTCCAGTTCGC
>JACRLV010000125.1:0-5632 GCA_016235145.1 Planctomycetota bacterium | reverse complement strand
CAAGGATCACCTGGGCGAAGACGGCGCACGCGACAAGCAGAAGACCACGCGCAAGGGCAATCTGCCCGAAAAGGATCTCTACGTCGTCAGCACCGGCGACCCCAACGACAACGGGTTCTGCGCCAATGCAATGCAGACGCTGACCGAGCAGGGCAAGCCTGTCGTCGGCGCTGATACGATCGACGCCGCGAAGGCGGCGATACACGCAAAGTCCCAGGAACTCGGGAGGAAGATCTCTGTCACGATGATCGGGCACGGCCGGCCCGGCAGCATCAAAATCGGGACCGAGCGAATCAACAAGGATACCGACTCGGATCAGAGCGGCGCGGATTTCGGAGGCAAGATCAAGAACTATTGTTCCAGTGTGACGTTCTTCAGTTGCAACACCGGCGAAGGCGACACGGGGCAGACGTTTCTGCAAAACGTCGCAAACGGCCTGTGCGGCACGGCCTCGGCGTGGGTCGAGACCGTCACCGCCGCCGCCAGTTGGAGCTTCCTCGGAATTCGCATTTATGACGGCTACTTCGACGTCGAATCCGGCGGAAAGAAGGGCACGGACACGGCCATCGATTGCAATGAAAACGGAAGGACCGATTCGGCGGAAATCGCCGCCGATCCGTTGCTCGACATGAACGGAAACGGCGTGATCGACTCCTGCGAGCACGACAGTTTTGACGAAGAGCCCAACGAATTCCGGTCGATTGCGACGCCGACGGGCGCGCTCGCGGACGGCCGCGGCATCATCGGTTTTTCGACGGGCGGCCTTAACTCGCCCGGGCCGGATTCGCTGGACATGTATCTGGTTACGCCGGCGCCGCGTCCGCGCGGCATCTACCGCCATCGGCTCTACCTGAATTCGCCGATCCCGGGGCACACGGCGACGATTCGCGGACTGACGCAGTCCGGCGGTGTGATCAATCCGTCATCGGACACGGCGGTGCAGACCAGCAACGCCACGACCGTGCCGCCGAACTTCACCCAGTGGTACGGGTTCGGCCGCAGCGAGCCGCTTTATTACCGCGTGGTGGGCACGGCGAGCACGATCCAGCAGTACTTCGTGTATATGGAGACGGAGCCCGTAATGCCGCTGGAGCTGGGCGAGTTTCCCTGGGGCGGCCTGACGATTTCGTGCGCCGGGCAGGGGCACACGAGCGACACCGATTTGTGGGTCTATGACGATCAGCTACGACCGATCCGCGGCTATGGAAACGACGATTCGTCCGGGTTGCAGTCGGTGTTGTCGCGACCATACTACGAGGGCACGTACTATCTCGCGCTGTCGTCCTACAACCTCGCCAACAACCAGGCTTCGCCGCCGGACGACAATTTCCGAAGCGGGTCGGTGCTTGATTTCCCCGGGCCCGTCGCGGACTCGAGCACAACGGCCAGCGCGAATCTGTCGTTCTCGATCACGACGGCGGACGGCACGGTCTATCCCTTCACGGCGAATCGCCAGGGGCCGTTCGATGTCTTGTGGTTCAAGTTCGCGGTTGCTGGTCCGGGCCCGGCGCCCTGTCCGGCGGACCTGAACGGCGACGGCGAGGTCGGGTTCAACGACCTGACGATCCTGCTTTCGCATTTCGGCCTTCCCGCGACGCCGAACGAGGGCGACCTGGATGGCGACGGCGTGGTCGGAATCAACGACCTGGCCGAGTTCCTGAGCGCGTTCGGTTCGACTTGCGGCTAGCGTCCGAACGGCGCGCAGAGGTGTGATTCCGGCGGCGGCATGGAGCGGGTCCGGCCGCCGCCGGATTCTCTTGAGACGGCGCTGATGGAAACAGAAGCAGGATGCGTTCGGGCCGCCGCGAGACCGCCTCGGATTTCGAATTCACCTGAGGCGGCCCGAACGCACCCAACGCTCATGGAAACAGCAGGCGAATTCCCGTGATCGCCAGGAGCGCAAGGAAGATGTTGCGCAGCCGCTCCACCGGCAGGCGGTGCGTGAGCATTGCGCCGATCCAGCCGCCGATCAGCGCGCCCGGCGAGAGCCAGAGGGCCAGCAGCAGGCCATCGAGCCAGTTCAGGTCCGGCATGCGGGCGACGGAGATGCTCTTGAAGACCGCCGCCGACAGCGCCACGCCGACGATCATGCAGGTCGAGTTGCCGATCGCGGTCTGAAGGCGGATGCGCAGCATCAGGTTCTGCGCCGGCACGGCCCACGCGCCGCCGCCGATACCCAGGAGTCCCGAGACAATCCCGGCGGGCGCGCCAACGCGCAGGCCGATCGCCGCCCAGCGACCCGGCGTCGGGCACGCGGCCCCAGCGCACAGCGCCTCCGCCCGCTTCCGTCGCCGCAGCCAGACATTCGAGACGACGAACGCGATCATCGCGACGCCGAAGATCACCTGGAGCCAGCGCGTCAGCACGCCGGATAGCAGGCTCGCCGTCGCCACGCCGATCGCAACGCCGATGATCCCGAACGCCTCCATCGCCGGCAGCATCCTCGGCACGACCGCCCGCGCGCGAATGTGCTGCCGCGCGGCGGGGATCGAAAGCACCACGGCGGTCGCGAGGGCGGCGATTTTGTATACGTGCAGCGAACCGGGCCCGCAGGTCTGCCCGAGAAACAGGAGCAGCGCCGGGATGATCACCAATCCGCCGCCGATACCCAGCAGCCCGCCCATCACGCCCGCGCCGAATCCGATCAGCGGCAGGGCGGCTAGTTGCAGCGGCGTAAGCACCAAAGGGCGGCTCCTCCGCCGGTCGCGCGGTAGGCGCTCCGGCCAGTGCGTACAATAGGGCGATGACGGCTGATCCCCCAGCGCTCCGCGATGGTTCTCGGCGAAAGGCCGCGCGCTGGGCAATCGGTGTCGCGCTCGTCATTCTGGTCGCGGGTGGATGGGCGTATTACCAGAATTCCCGGCTGCCCAAGCGATTCGGCGTCGTGGAGCCGGGGCGGCTCTATCGCAGCGGCGAAGTCACGCCCGGGCAGCTCGAGCGCGTCGTCGAGCAGTTCGGCGTACGGACCGTGCTCTCGCTGCTCGATCCGGATGCGCCCGAAAGCCGCGCCGAAAGAGCCGCCGCCGAGCGGCTGGGGCTGCGCTGGCTGAACGTGCCGCTGCGCGGCGACGGCAGCAGCCGGCCGGAAGATCGTGAGCAGATTCGGCGAATTCTATTCGACGACTCGCTGGGCCCGCTGCTGGTGCATTGCGCCGCCGGCTCGAACCGCACGGGCATGGCATGCGGGTTGTATCGCATCGAGCGGCAGGGCTGGAGCTACGAGCGCACGCTCGAAGAACTGCGGCAATACGGGTTCGACGATCTGGACAAGCACGAGAACGTGCGCGATGCGCTGCGCGAAGCGGCGGCGGCGTCGACGAAGCCCGCGCCGTAGCGGCGGAGTTGGGGCTATGCGACGTGGCACAGTCGCGTCCGTTGGCGAGCATAAGTTTCGCATTGCGGCGCGAGTCGCGACTGCTAGTGTATTTAGTCGCGCTGTTTGCATCTTAACAGGGTGGTCCGGGCGTCCCGCCCGGGTCGGACAACGGGCGAGACGCCCGTACCACCCGTGACGCACTATTTCTGACTAGCTACACTAGGGCATGGCTGCCAACGGACGCAGCCATGCCACAAGTCCGATGCCAAGCGCGAATCAGGTTCTACTCCATTCTCACCTAGGCAAACAGCGTAGCCTCGGAGCCGTTGCAGCGGCCGTAGCAAGAATCAGAACATTCTCGGCTGTGAATGTTCTGTTTTACTGCCAGCGGCGCGAATGTGAGCTAGGCTTCATATAGTGAGGCCAATTGGCCTAAAGGTAACGTCCGTGACAACGGAGGTGAGCGAAGCATTGTGGGCCTCGAAGGCCCCACAAGAGACCGCGAGGAACCCGGCGCGGTGAGAAGCAAATACCGGTCAAGATCGCCGCTCGTGTCTGCGTCAAGGGGGCTTCGCCAGACAAGGGCGGCGGTCGTTTTTTAACTCACGCCTCGCCGCCTCCCGCCGTCGTCCGCCGACTGCTGCTGAACATTCGGCTCTGCATGTTTGCCTTCAGAATTCCGAACCGCGCGACGCGCAAACCGTAGCGTCGGATCTCAACGTCCGACGATGAATTGGCCCCGCGCGCTGGCGCTTGGGGTTCTGAAAGTCGCGTCGCTGTGCGTTGCGCTCAGGTTCGCACGCGAAGCAGCCACAAGTACTCCGTGTTGCCGCCGTGCCCGCGGATTGGGCTTTCGCATTCGTTCTCAATCGTCCACTGCGATTGCGCCTCATCGCGAAGTCGTGCGAGCAACGTGTCGAGGCTTTCTGCCGGCAGCACGCCGCCGTGCAGGAGCGACTGGTCCGCTTCGTAGTGCGGCTTGACGAGCGTGACCACGAACCCGCCCGGCTTCAGCCAGCGTCGCGCCGCCGGCAGTATCAACGCCTGCCGCGTCCACCCCACGTCGATGGTGACCGCGTCACAGGGCTCCGGACAGGCGGCGTGCAGCGCGTTCTGCCGCTCGCAAACAACCACGCGCGGATCACGCCGCAGCCGGTAGTCCAGCACGCCGTAGCCGGGCTCGACCGCGTAGACCTTCGCGGCGCCATGTTGCAGCAGGCAATCCACGAAACCGCCCGTGTGGCTGCCGAAATCGGCGACCGTCAGATCTTGCACGGAGAGGGCAAAGCCGCGCAATGCCGCTTCGAGCTTCACGCCGCCGCGCGAGACGTACCGGCGATCCGGTTGGGTCATGGGCGCTTCGGCTCCGGGATGACGAGCCAATCGCCGTTGTCGAGCCGCTCCAGTTCGAGCACCTCGCGCCGCGCCGTCCATTCGATTCCCAGCCCATCGATTCGCACGGCGATGCTGCCGCGCGTCGGATGCGGCCACTCGGTGCGAAGCAGCTTGATGCGCTTGACGCCGGCGGTCTTCAGATTCAGCACGTCCGGCCCGGCCGCATCGGCGTCGAGCTTCGCGTCGCCGTGCCCGGTCGTCTCGAGAATTCTCACGTATGGCGGCAATTCGGGAACCGCGGCGGGCATGGTGGTCGGCGCGCTGGTCGGGGGCTCAGCGGGCGCCGTCGCCGGCGCAGATGACGGCGGAGCGGCGGGCACAATCGGCGTCTGGGCGACCCGACCTCGCATGAGCAACAACAGCGAACCGGCGACGGCCAGGGCGAACAAGAGAATGACGAAGGGGCGCATTCGCATTCCTCCGGTAAGTCAGGGCGTGGTCCCGTCGGTCGAGCCTCCGCAACCGTCGCGCTGACTTCCCTCAGAATCGTATACAGCCGAGGCCGCTCAAGGCCACATGCGTTGGGGGGCAAATATGGCAGGGGATCGGTTGAACGGTCCCGAGGTGTGCGGTGCGGAAGACTGGGAGCGTTCCATCGGGTGTAGTTTCGGGATTTGGCGCATTGCTCGATCCGAGCCCCAAGCGCCAGCGCGCGGGTGTTTGCGCTTGGGCGCAGTACTTGAAAAATGCCCACGCGCTGGCGCTTGATTCATCTCCCGAAAAATCCTCGCGGCGCGAGGAGATTTTTCGAGCGGCGACGGGATCGCCGATGCACGGAGCGAGGGAGCGGCCTGCGTCTCGCAGGCCGTAGATCGCGAACGACCCCGATCGTGCCGAGTCGACGATCTACGGCCGGCGAGACGCCGGCCGCTACGCTTCTTGGCGCGCGCTGACGCTTGGGCTGCGGGCAACGCCCGCGCT
>JACRLV010000382.1 GCA_016235145.1 Planctomycetota bacterium | reverse complement strand
GGCTCCGGCCAGCGCATCCGCTTCGAGAGTCTGCTGCGGCAGGCGTATCGATTCGGCGTGCGGAGCATTCCCATCGTCTGCCTGGTCGAGGTGTTCATCGGCGTCATTCTGGTGCTGAACATCGCGCCCACGTTCGAGTCCTACGGACAGATCGAGAACGTTGCGATCGTGATCGCGATCGGAGTGTTTCGCGAGCTTGGGCCTTTGATCACGGCGATCCTGCTGAGCGGCTACGCCGGCGCGTCGATCGCGGCCGAGCTTGGGGCGATGGTCGAGGGCGAGGAGATCAAAGCACTGCGCGCCCACGCGCTCGACCCCATCCGATTCCTGGTGGCGCCGCGCGTCATCGCGACCGCGGTCATGATGTTCGGCCTCACCGTGCTGGCCGATGCGATGGGAATCCTCGGCGGGTTGCTGACCGGCTGGCTGGTGCTCGACATCAACCCGGACATCTACCTGGACATCACCCGCGCGTCGGTCGGCTACACGGACTATCTGACGGGGCTATTCAAAGGCGTCGTATTCGGCGGCGTCATCGCCACTCTGGCCTGCTACGAGGGGCTGAACGTCCAAGGCGGAGCCGAGGGCGTCGGGCGGGCCACGACCACGACCGTCGTCAAGAGCATCGTCGCGCTCATCGGCGCGGACATGATCTTCACCTCGGTGTTCTTCGTTCTCGGCTGGTGATAACCAGGATTGGCCCATCGCGCGGGCTGAATTTCAAGCCTGCTTTGCGCGTTTCGCGTCGCCGATGAACTGCCGCCGCCGCCGGTCCGATACCAACTGCGGGCGCGTGGTGCGCCCACAGGGTGGCATTTCGCAATGAACGACCCGCTTCAGCCGTCGCCTCGTTCCGCGGGCGGGCAGCTCCCGGCTTCGGTGAGCGGTGCAGGACTGCATCGCAAGCTGACGACCGCCGACGCGCTTGCGCAGCAATTGCGCACCCGACGTGAAGCGGGCAAGACCGTGGTGCAGTGCCACGGTTGCTTCGACATCGTGCATCCGGGACACGTGCGTTACCTGCAATTCGCCCGGCAGCTCGGCGACGTTCTCGTCGTCTCGCTGACCGGCGATTCGCAAATGAGCAAGGGACCGGATCGGCCGTACATCCCTCAAGAACTGCGGGCTGAGAATCTCGCGGCGCTGGAGTTCGTCGATTACGTCGTGATCGACTCCAATCCGACCGCGTGCGAACTGCTGGAGCGTCTGCGGCCGAACGTCTACGTCAAGGGGCGGGAATACGCCGGCTCGAACGATCCGCGATTCCGGGCCGAAGCGGCAATCGTCGAGAGGTTCGGCGGGCGGGTGGTCTTTCACAGCGGCGACGTGGTCTTCAGCTCGACGCGGTTGATCCGCTCGCTCGAACGCGACGCGCATCTCGATGAAGTGCGGCTGCGAACTTTCTGCCGCCGGGCGGACATCGATCAGGCGAGGCTTTTCGCGCTTGTCGAGGAATGTCGGCGGCGGACCGTCTGCGTGGTCGGAGACGTGCTGCGGGAGCGGTATGTGCTTTGCGATCCGATCGCCGGCGGCGCCGACGCGCCGATGATGACGGCCCAGGCGCTGGAAACCCGCGAATTCTGGGGCGGAGCGGCCGCCGTCGCGTTGCAACTTGCGGCCCTCGGTGTACGGACACGCTTGATCACCTCGACGGCGATGGGCTCGGGACAAAAACTGCTGCGGAGCGAATTGGCGGCGTTGGGCGTCGATGCGTGCGTCGTCCCCGGGGCGGCGGAAACGCCCGAGCAAACGACTTTCATCGGCGACGACGCGAAGTTGTTCCGGGTCTATCGCGGCGCGGCCTGCCCGCTGGACCGCTCGCGCGAAGAGCAGATCGTCCGGAGCGTGCAGGGAGGCGGAAATCCGGATGCGATTCTCTGGTGCGATTACGGCTACGGGACGCTTTCGCCGGCTTTGGTTGAAGCGGTTCAGAGCGCGACAACCGCGGGCGTGCGCGTCGGCTGCGCGCCCGGGCCGCGCGGCGAAATTCTGGCGATGCGCGGCGTAAGCGTCTTGATCACGAGCGAGCGCCGCATGCGCGAGGCGCTGCACGACATGGGCTCCGGGCTGCCCGCCGTCGCCTGGAAGCTGCTGAGCGAAAGCGACGGGCAGGCTGGGCTGGTGTCGCTTCCGAAACGCGGACTTGTCAGCTTCTTCGGACGCGAGCCGTCCGGCGGGCTGCCGGAGCGGCTGCAAAGCGAGTTTGTTCCGGCCGCGACGAATCTCTGGGTCGATCGGATCGGCGTCGAAGAAGCGATCGCCGCCGGCGCCGCCGCCGCTTTGGCTTGCGGGGCGACGCTGGTCCAAGCTTCGTATGTCGCGGGGGCGCTTGAGGCGATCGTCGGGTCTAGGGCCGGACGCACCACGGCCGGTGCAGAGGAACTCGCGCTCTGGATCGCCGGCCGACCCGAGCTGCGACCCGAGAACCGATTCTTCCCAGATTCGGCGACGATCGGCGACATCGCGCGGATCGCTCCGCCCCTGCCGATGCTCGAAACCGCAGGAACGTGAAACGCGAACGCTGAGAGCGAACTCGCGAGGGATTCGAATGTCCGGACCGCTGGTCAGCATCATTCTGGCGACGCACAACCGGCGCGACGTGGTGCTCCATACGCTGGCGCGCCTGGAAAGCTGCGGCCTCGACCCGTCGCAGCGCGAAATCTTCGTTGTCGATAACGCCTCGAGCGACGGTACCGCCGACGCGGCCGCGGGCATGCCCGGCGTCCACGTGATCCGAAACCGCCGCAATTTCGGGAGCTGCGCCAAGGCCCTGGCGATCGACCGCTCCCGCGCCCCGCTCACCGTATTCCTCGATGACGACTCCACTCCGCGCCCCGGCTGTCTGGAACGGATGGTTCGACATTTCAAGGAGCGACCGGAACTCGGCGCTGCCGCGTTCACCGTCCACCTGCCGGACGGGTCGCAGGAGTGCAGTGCCTTGCCGCACGTTTTCGTCGGCTGCGGCGTGGGCTTTCGCACGTCCGCATTGCGTCAGGTCGGCGGGCTCGACGCGACCTATTTCATGCAGGCCGAGGAATACGACCTGAGCTTTCGCCTCTTGCGGGCCGGCTGGCGGGTCGAAGTCTTCGCGGACTTGCAGGTCGATCATCTGAAGACGCCTTGCGCCCGACGCAGCGAGCGCACGACGTTCTACGACACGCGGAACAATCTGCGGGTCATTGCGGCCCATCTGCGCGGCGATGCCGCGACGATCTATCGCGAGGATTGGCTGCTGCGATATCGCTGGCTGGCCGAATCCGCCGGGCAATGTGATGCCTACCGCCGCGGCGTTTGGTCTGGTCGTGTGCACGGGTGGCGCGATCGGCTGCGTTCGGGCGGCGGTCTGTCGAGCGAGGCATTCGAGTCGGTCTTCTGCTGGCGCCTGATCGCGGGTCGCATGAAAGCGCTCGCGGCGACCGGCGTGCGGCGGATCATCCTCGCGGATTGGGGCAAGAACGCCTACGCGTTCGTGCGGGGCGCTTCGTTGGCGGGATTGCTGGTGAAGGCGATCGCCGACAACCGGTTCGCCGCACAGGGACGCGCGTACCGAGGCATTCCGATCCTGAAAACCGAGGAAGTCTTCCGCCGGCCGTATGACGCGGTCGTGGTTGCAAACACGTCGTATGTTCACGCGGGGATTGCGGCGGCTGAGCTTGCGGGGCGCGGCCCCATCCATAACTGGTTCCCGCTGCCGGCTCCGCCCAGCCTTGGTGCTGCGGGGGCTGCGCCGGTTTTGGCTTCAGCCGGGGGCGCCGTAGCTTGCGACTTCGAACGGGCCGACTGACACCCGGGCACGGGTCAGATTTGAATTGGGGGGCCGGGCTGTGAATGTGGGGCCGGCCTCCGGCCGGTCTCTTTGGCGAAAGCGGGACGCATCTCGCAAGAGACAGGCTCGGAGGCCTGCCCCACAAGAGACAGGCCAGAGGCCTGCCCCACAACTCTCAGAACTGACCAGTGCCGACACCCAACTTTGGACCGGGAGTAGTCGCAAGCGGTGAAAACCGGCGATAAGATTCGGTGATTGGCGCGGATCGCCGTGGGTTCGGACTGCGTCCGCAATGACAAACTCTTTAAGAACGTAGGGAGAACGACCATGAAGCGATGGATTGCAGCGGCATTGGCGGCGAGTGGACTGGTGGCCCTCATGGCGGGGTGCGGCGTGACAGGCGCGGCGTCGACCGGTTTTCGCATGTTTCAAAACTCCGAGCGGGTCGACAGCCACCTGAAGATCATGCTCGACGGGCAGGCCGCGACGCAGGATCAGTTCAAGAAGACCGTCAGCGGGTACAGCCAGTTCACGATTTCGGAGCCGGTCGGCACGAGCCCGACACTGCGATTCGAAATCATCGAGCCGGAGCGGTTCGGCCGGATCACGATGGTCACCGCGAGCATTTATCAGAAGTTCGAGGCGGACTATTCGCATCAGGCGGAATTCACCGTTTACACGAAAAATAACGACCCTCAGGCGCAAATGAAGCCGAACACGGACTACAATTTGGCGGGGCCCACCGGGCAGAGCGTGATGGACCTATACGGCAAGGATGCGCCGGGCGGCGTGCAGCTCAAGCCCGGCATGAAGTACATGCTCACGCTCACGGTCAAGGCCGACAAGAGCGAAACCGCCCAGATCTATTTCACCACGAAGTAGCCTGCGGCGCGAGCGGACTACAGGAGGAGGCGAAGGGCGCGCGGCGGCTGAGCAATCGGTCGCCGCGTGCCGCGTTTTTTTGCCGACTTCGCTTTTCGATTGTCGGCTCGAGTGCCCTCAGATTTCCCCAAAAACTCGACTGGACTTCGATGAACCCTGTCCTCATTACGCGGTCCCTTCCGCCGCCTGTATTGGACCGGCTGCTGGCCGCCGGCCATCGCGCCGACGTGCTCGCCGAAGATAACCCGCCGGAGAGAGCCGACTTGCTCAATGCCGTCGCGGGCCGCTCGGCGGTGATCGCGACGCTGGTGGATCGGATCGATGGCGAGTTGCTGGCGGCGGCGGGCTCGTCGCTGCGGGTGGG
>JACRLV010000063.1:21745-26898 GCA_016235145.1 Planctomycetota bacterium | reverse complement strand
AATCTTCTGCGTAGCGATCGCGACGACCAAGCAGGAGACGGTGGTCCTCACGGTCGCGGACCTCGTCCGCAACGCCGCCCATCTCGACCGAACCTGGCTGCGGGTCGGATTCCTCCTGGGTCTGGTAGGCTTCGGCACCAAGATGGGGCTGGCCCCTCTGCACAGTTGGAAGCCGGATGCCTACGGCGAGGCTCCTCCGCCCGTCGCCGCTTTGATGGCCGGCGGTATGACGCTCGGAGCGTTCGCCGGCCTGTTGCGCATGTTTCAGGTCTGCGCCGCCGCCGGCCTGAGCACGTTCGCCGGCTCGTGGTTGATTGTCTTCGGGCTCCTCTCCATCGCCACGGCCGCGATTTTCATCGTCGGCAACAACGATTACCGCCGGATTCTCGCGTACACGAGCGTCGAGCACATGGGGATTCTGGTCGTCGGCGTGGGGCTTGGAGCGGCGGGCAGCTACGCCAGCATGCTGCACGCGATGCACAACATGCTCAACAAGGGTGCCATGTTCTTTCTGGCCGGATTCATCTGGCGAATCTATGAGAGCAACGAGATTCGAAGCGTTCGCGGGACTCTCATTCGCAATCCACTGGCCGGCATCCTGCTGCTGGCAGCCCTTTGCGCGACCTGCGGTCTGCCGCCGTTCGGCATGTTCTTCAGCGAACTGGGCATCGTCATCGCTGCGGCCCGCGCCGACCGCTGGTGGGTGCTGGGGCTGTTCGTGCTGACGCTGGCCGTCGTCTTTGTCGGGGTCATGACGGCGATGCTGCCGATGGTTTTCGGCGACCCGCCGGAAACATCGAAGGTCAGCGCGGACGAGCTCCCATCCCATCGCTGGCGACGACTCACCATGCTGAGCGCCGCGACGGCGTTGCTCGCCTTGGGCCTGGGGCTCGGGGCGGTTCAGCCGGCCGTCGTCCGCGATGCTCTGGTGCGTGCGGCGGACTCGGTTTACCGGCCCTATGGCGAGCCCGCGGCTGTAGTCCAGGCGACGGAGGTGCGACCGTGAACGGAAACGGCGGCTGGTTGCCCGTTCGCCCGGGGCAGGCGGTTGAACTCGCGGCCATTCCCTTGATTGCCGCGGAGGAGTTCGCAAGCCACGTCGTGAGCGGCCGCTCGCGCGGCGGACGCCTGGCGAATTTCTTCGGCCGACGTTTGCCTGACAACTCGGTTCGTCTTTACGCGTTTCTGGCGTTTGATTCCGCGAGTTGTCTTGAGTTGTGCTCGACGGATGTCAGGCGCGGCCAGAGCGGCGGAAGTTCAGCTCCGGCCTACCCATCGATCACCAATCATTGGCCCGCCGCCCAGGCGTTTGAGCGCGAAATCGCCGAGCAATACGGCGTGCATCCGCTCGGACACCCGTGGCTCAAGCCACTGCGTTACCACGCCACCGATGACGGAGCGCCGGCGCCGTGGGGAGCATTCGATCCAACCAAGGTCATTCCGGGAGACTATCCCTTTTTTCGGGCCGAAGGCGAGGAAGTCCATGAGGTGGCCGTGGGCCCGGTTCACGCGGGAATCATCGAACCGGGACACTTTCGATTCCAGTGTCATGGCGAAGAAGTCCTGCATCTCGAGATCGTGCTGGGATATCAACACCGAGGAGTGGAGCCGCTTCTGCTGCACCCCAACGCAGCCCGCTCGGCGATTGTCGCCGAGACGATCGCGGGCGACGCATCCATCGGCCATGCGACGGCCTACTGCGCGGCCATCGAAGGTCTTGCCGGCGCCAAGATCAGTTTGCGGGCGGCGGCGATTCGCGGCATTGCCCTGGAGCTGGAGCGCCTGGCCAACCATGTCGGCGACCTCGGCGCGCTCTGCACCGACGTCGCTTTTCTGCCCAGTTCAGCATACCTGGGCCGTCTTCGCGGAGAGTACCTGAATCTGACCCTGGAAATCTGCGGCAACCGGTTCGGCCGCAACCTGATGCGACCGGGCGGCGTACGTTTCGACATTCCCGAGGATATGGCGGGGCGGATGCGGAGACGACTGGATGGCCTGCAACGCGAAACCGCGGAGGTGCTCGATTTGATGTTTGATCAATCGTCCGTGCTGGCGCGTTTCGAGGGCATCGGTGCGCTGACGGAGGCGCAGGCGGACGAGATCGGCATGGTCGGACCGGCGGCCCGGGCGTGTGGATGCCGCCGGGATGTTCGCTGCGATTACCCGCATGGCGTGTTCAAGTTCAGTCACATTCCGATCGCCGTCGAAACGACGGGGGATGTGTACGCCCGGGCCGTTGTGCGCTGGCTGGAAGTGCAGCGCTCGCTCGAGTTTCTGATGGAGCTGCTTGAAAATACGCCGGAGGGTTCCGCATTCGAGCCGATTCAGGCTTTGAAGCCCAACGCCATGGCGTTCGGCCTTTCGGAGACGTGGCGCGGCGAGGCGATGCACGTCGCGTTTACGGACGACGCCGGCAAACTCGCGTTCATCAAGGTGAAGGATCCGTCGATTCACAATTGGTTCGGCCTGGCGCTGGCGCTTCGCGGCATGGCGATTTCCGATTTCCCCGTGTGCAACAAGAGCTTCAATCTGAGTTACGCAGGACATGACCTGTGAGGCAGACCGATTGCCGCGGACGCAGACCCAAAGTGGATGAGCAATGCTGCAAATACTGAAAACTCGGTTGCGTCAGGGACACCGAACCACGAAATTCCCTTTGGAATTGCCCACGCTGCCGGTGCAATTCCGCGGCCGACCCCTAGTCGATTCGTCGAAGTGCCCGAGCGGCTGTCAGGCGTGCGTGGAAGTCTGCCCTTCGCAGGCGATCAGCACCGACGGCGGCCTCAAACTTGACCTTGGAAAATGCCTGTTCTGCACCGAGTGCGTCGACGCTTGCCCGGAGGGCGCCCTGCGCTACACCCAGGATCACCGCCTGGCCGTGTCGCGCCGGGCCGACCTGGTGCTTACGGACGGCGAATGGAAACTCGCGCAGCGCATGGCGGACGATCTGCACCGGACGCTCGGTCGCGCCCTTCGCCTGCGCGAGGTTTGTGCGGGAAGCTGCAACGCGTGCGACCTCGACACGAACGTGTTGAATACCGTGGGTTGGGATCTGTCGCGGTTTGGCATTCAGTTTGTCGCGTCGCCGCGCCACGCGGACGGCTTGGTGGTGACGGGTGCAATCTCGCGCAACATGCACGCCGCGCTGCTGAGCACGTACGAAGCCGTGCCCAAGCCGCGTGTGGTCATTGCTCTGGGTGCTTGCGCGATCAGCGGCGGGCCATTTCAGGGCAGCGCCGATGTGCTAAACGGAGTGGAGGGCGTGCTGCCGGTTGATCTGTTCATCCCCGGCTGCCCACCGCATCCGCTGACGATCTTGGATGGACTCTTGCGCCTCATCGGGAAGATCCCCAACGGCTCACAAACGTAGATCGGTGGAGCGGCATTTCCACTGGGCAAGACAGGTTGAAGGCGTGCCCCGCGAGAAGCGACGTGCGCGCGACCCGTCGGCACCGCGCACGATCGGCGCCAGGTTCAGCAACTTGGGTACACGCGGGCCGGTCGTAGCGCGTTTCGCCGACCGCGGGGTCGCGAGCAGCACGAGCAACGTGTTACGCAGCAGCGCGATGATTCAGAATGTCCCCCTTCTTGTCTGCATCAGTGGTGGTGGTCCCGCGCGCCGGCGCTGGGGGTCTGAAATCCGCGTGTCCTCGCTCGCCCGTCGTCGCTTGCGCACCCTCGCTTGCGCGTCGGGCTCGGAGTACCGAGTCGGCTACACCTTCGTCGCGCGCAGCACTTCGTCGATCGTCGTCTCGCCTTTGCGGACCACGCGGAAGCCGTCTTCGATCAGCAGGCGCATGCCCGCCTTGCAGGCGGCGGGGACCATTTGCGACGCGGACTTGCGCATGACGATCATCTCGCGCAGCTCCTCGTTCATGACCAGCAGCTCAAAGATCGCTTTGCGGCCCGAGTAGCCCGTGTTTCGGCAATCGCGGCAGCCCTTGCCCCGCCAGAGCTTGTCGCCGGGCTTGTAGCCGAACTCGCGTGGCAGCAGCCCCGGATCTTCCGGCACATATTCTTCCTTGCATGCCGGACAGATCGTCCGCAGGAGGCGCTGGGCCATGACCGCCTCGAGCGAGCTGGCGATCAGGAAGGGCTCGACGCCCATGTCCATCAGTCGCGTGGTCGCGCTGACGGCGTCGTTGGTGTGGAGCGTGCTGAAGACCAGGTGGCCGGTGAGCGAGGCATTGATCGCCGTCTCGGCGGTTTCCTTGTCGCGAATTTCGCCGACGAGGATGACGTCCGGGTCGTGCCGCAGGAAGGCCCGCATGGCGCGGGCGAAACTCAGGCCGACTTTCTGGAGCACCTGCGTCTGGTTCACGCCGTCGAGGTAGTATTCGATCGGGTCTTCGATCGTGAGAATCTTCAATTCGCCGCTGACGATCGTCTTCAATGCGGCATAGAGCGAGGTCGTCTTGCCGCTGCCGGTCGGACCGGTGACGAGTACGATGCCGTGCGGCCGGTCGATGATCTGGCGGAACGTGTCGTATGTCTCGCCTTCCATGCCCAGATCGGTCAGCGAGAGCTTGATCTTGCTCTTGTCCAGCAACCGCAAGCAGCAGCCTTCCCCGAAAGCGTAGGGGATGATGCTCACGCGCAGGTCGATCTCGCGGCCGTGGGCCTTGATCTTGAAACCGCCGTCCTGCGGCAGACGCTTCTCCGCGATGTTCATCGATGACAGGATTTTGATTCGGCTGATGACCGCGTTCTGAAACCGGCGGATGTCGGGCGGCACGTTCGCTTCGTGCAGCACGCCGTCGACGCGGTAACGGACCACGAAGTCGCTTTCGAACGGCTCGAAATGGATGTCGCTGGCCCGCTGGTCGATGGCCTCGATCATGATCTCGTTAACCAGCTTGATGACCGATGCCTCCTGGGCCATCTGCACGTCGAGATCGGCGGATTCGACCTTGGCCTCATCCAGAATCTGGATGTCGTCGGCCTCCTGGATCATTTCGGTCAGGACTTCGCCGCCGACGCCGTAAAAGGCCTTGATCATCTTGTTGATGTCGGCCCGTGTAGCGAGGACGGCCTTGACCGGCATGTTGATCACGTTGTGCAGCTCGTCGAGCGCGTAAATATTGTGTGGGTCGCAGGTTGCGACGGTTACGGCCTTGCCGTTCCTGCGGATCGGCATGAGCGTGTATTTGTGC
>JACRLV010000063.1:0-21668 GCA_016235145.1 Planctomycetota bacterium | reverse complement strand
AATCCGGCTGGGAACGATCTTCAGCAGGTCGCGGTCGATGTCGGGCTCGTTCAGCTCGACGATCGGCATGTGCATCTGTTCGGACAGCGCTTCGAGGATCTGCCGTTCCGAAACCAGTCCCGAACGAATCAACGCCTGGTCGATCCGATCGCCTGGAGTCCTGAGTCCGGAGGCGATTTCGGTCAGCTGATCTTTGCTGATCAGGCCTTTGGCGACGAGTGCTTCACCGATCGGCATTTCGTAATCCTTTGCCGCGAAAGGAGTTGTGCCGCAACCAATGCGGCGGCGGATTCTCTCCCCTAATAGTACACGCAAATGGCGTTCTGGTTTCACTTTCTTCGCGAGGCATCCTCCAGTTTCGGGGACTGCCGAGCGTGTTTGAAAGCAAACGCCACACTCGTTCAAATCCCGGCGAATTCGGCGGTTTCGTTCCGATTGGGATTCATCGCGGATTCTGCGGTTGTGACTCGCTCTGCGCTCGGCTACGATGCTTGATCCCTCATGAGGCGGTCCGATGATCGGGCGGCGAGGGAAGGCAATCTACTTGTCTGCCGTGGCCGGGCTCGGCCGCGCGTTCGTCGCCGACGTGCTGGCGATAAGGAAGTACTGTGGTTGATCTGAAGCTCATCCGTGGTCTGGAAAGTTGGTCCGACGCCGACATCGACAACCTCCTGGCAGCCGAGCTGGGCGGCGATTTTGACGCGACGGCGATGACCGCGACCGCCACCGCCGCGATTCCCGCGGGCGGCGAGGATAACGCCCCGATCCTGAAGGCGCGCGTGATCGGCATGAGCGGCAACGACGTCGTGCTCGACGTGGGCCTCAAGAGCGAAGGCCTCATCGGAAAGGACGAATGGGACGATCCGTCGCAGATCCAGCCCGGGATGGTGATCGACGTTCTCCTGGACGAGATTGAGCCCGACAGCGGAATGGTGATCGTCTCCAAACGCCGCGCCGACCGCATCTTGAATTGGCGGCGGCCCCGGCGACGTGGGCGAGTTCGTCGAGAAGATCATCGAAGCGAAGATTCTGCGGATCGACAAGGAACGCCGCAACATCGTCATCAGCCGCCGCAAGCTGATCGAAGAGGAGCGCGCCAACGCCAAGGCGAAGCTGATGGCCGAGATCGAGGTCGGCCAGATTCGCAAGGGCACGGTCAAGAACATCGCCGATTTCGGCGCGTTCGTCGACCTGGGCGGAATCGACGGCCTGCTGCACATCACCGATATGGCCTGGGACCGCATCGAGCACCCCTCGCAGATGCTCAAGATCGAGCAGGAAGTCGAGATCATGGTGCTCAATATCGATCGCGAGAAAGAGAAGATCGCGCTCGGTCTCAAGCAGCGCACCGAGAATCCGTGGGAGCGCGTCGCCGAGCGTTATCCGGTCGGCATGCGGCTGAGCGGCGAGGTCGTCAATCTGGTCAACTACGGCGCGTTCATCAAGCTCGAGCCGGGCGTCGAGGGCCTGGTTCACATCAGCGAAATGAGCTGGACGCGGCGCATCAACCATCCGTCCGAAGTGCTCAATCCCGGCGACAAGGTCGAAGTGGTGGTGCTCGAGGTCAACAAGGACAAGCAGGAAATCTCGCTCGGCATGAAGCAGACCGAGGTTAACCCCTGGACGACGGTCGCCGGCAAGTATCCGCCGCTGACCGTGGTGGAAGGCACGGTCCGCAACCTGACGAACTACGGCGCTTTCGTCGAGATCGAGGAAGGCATCGACGGTCTGCTGCACGTCAGCGACATGAGCTGGACCAAAAAGGTCAGCCACCCGTCGGAGGTGCTCAAGAAGGGCGACCGCGTGAGTTGCGTCGTGCTGAACGTCGATCAGGAGAAGATGCGCGTCGCACTCGGTTTGAAGCAGATGAGCGAGGATCCCTGGCACCGCGCGATCCCCGAGCGTTACCAGCCGGGCATGGTCGTCCGCGGCAAGGTCACCAAGATCACCAACTTCGGCGTGTTCATCGAGCTCGAAACCGATCTCGAAGGGCTGCTCCACGTTTCGGAACTGGCGGATCACAAGGTCGAGAACCCGCAGGACGAAGTCAAGATCGGCGACGAGATTGACGTCAAGATCCTGCGCGTCGACACCATCGAACGCAAGATCGGCCTCTCGAAGAAGCGGGCGGATTGGGCGGGCGAAGCGGCCGCCGAAGATCCGACCAAGCCGAAGCGCGAGCGCAAGCTCAAGGGCGGCCTGGGCGGTCATGGCGGCGAAGAGGGTCACGGCGGCGGTCGCGGCATGATGGGCGACTACTCCGTCGACAGGCCGTAACGGCGGCGATGGGACTCCTTTCAGGGAGCCGATCGTGAGCAACCAGCGGACAGTCGGGCCGGTTCGCATCGCTCCGGCGGGCGACGGGTGGCGAATCACGCTCCCGTCCTCGGAGGAGTTGGAGCCCGAGATGCCGCCGAATCTGGAGCAGACGCTGGCGGCTGGATTCTCACAGTGCTTCGGGCAACGCGATCCGGTTTCGGTCGCGATCGACCTCAGCGGCCTGCTGGCGATCAGCAGCCACCAGCTCGGCCTGATGATCGCGGTGCAGAAAACGCTGCGGGCGCGTTTAGGACGGGTCAAGGTCACCGGGGCCAGCGAGAACGTCAAGCGCCTGCTGGAATTGACGAATACCGCGCAGTTTTTTGAGCTGGCCTGAACGCTGCTTCGTTCGGCTGTAGCGTCGGACCGCCGAGTCCGACGGCGTTCATGAAACCGTAGCGTCGGACCGCCGAGTCCGACGGCGTTCATGAAACCGTAGCGTCGGACCTCCGAGTCCGACGGCGTTTATGAAACCGTAGCGTCGGACCTCCGAGTCCGACGGCGAGATTTGCATAGAAATCACGTTGGACTCGGAGGTCCGCGGCCACGAATGTCCCGATCCGGCGTTAGCCCAACGGACCGCCGCGTAGGGAAGTGCTGAAAACCGAGGAAGTCGGCTCTTGACGGCCCGGTTTCTCAGCGGGTATTGTGCTGTGTTCCGCGCCGGACGGCGTCTCAGCCGGGCTGGTGCGGGCGGCGGGAACAGTTTGCCGGGTCTTGGAATTCGGAACTGAAATTCCCGCGGGGAATGGACTTAGCTCTCATCACGGGAGGTGACGCTTGGCGTCCGCGATCGTCCGCGAGATGTTGGATTCGGGAATCCACTTCGGCCACCATGCAAGCCGGTGGAACCCCAAGATGCGGCCGTACATCTACGGCAAGCGTAACGCCATTCACATCGTCGATATTCGTGAAACGCTGCGCGGCATCCTGCGCGCCCAGAAGTTCCTCGCGCGCGTGGTGTCCGGCGGCGAAGACGTGCTCTTCGTCGGCACGAAGCGCCAGGCCCGCGACGTGATCCAGCAGCAGACGGAACGCTGCGGCATGCACTATGTCACCGAGCGCTGGCTGGGCGGCACGCTCACCAATTTCCGCACGATTCGCACGCGGCTTCAGCGTCTGGAGGAGCTCGAAGGCCTCGTCGCCAGCCCGGCGTGGGAAACCGACTACTCCAAGAAGATGAAGTCGATGCTGACGCGCGAGCTGGACAAGGTGCGCAGCAACCTGACCGGCATCCGCCGCATGACGCGCATCCCCGGCGCAATGGTCGTCGTGGACGTGCGCAAGGAAGTCAATGCCCTTCGCGAGGCGCAGTCGCTCGGCGTTCCGACGGTGTGCCTGATCGATACGGACAGTGATCCGGATTTCGCCAGCATTCCGATCCCCGGCAACGATGACGCGATGCGGGCGATTCAATTCGTTGTTTCGAAGCTCGCGGATGCGGTGGAAGAAGGCAAGCGGTCGCGGCCTGAGCCGGCGCCCGAAGCGGCCCGCAGCGCGGACATGGGCGATTTGGCGCCCCGGCGGCGCGGCCGGCGCGGCGGGCGAGAAGGCGATGCAACGCCGCCGGCCCCCGAGGCCGGTGGCGGTGAAATGCCGGTCAGCGAGCAGGCGCCGCTCGCCTGAAGCTCAATCGTTGAAATCGGATTTGGGTATGAGCGCCCCGATCGACGCCGGCCGCGTTCTCGGTCGGCGGGCTTTTTCGTCGGCGGACGCTCGCAGCAGGTAGTCGCAGCAGGAGACGGCATCGATGGCGATCAGCGCAGCGCAGGTCATGGCCTTTCGCGAAAAGGTCGGCCTGCCCATGATGGACTGCAAACAAGCCTTGACCGAATGCAACGGCGATGAAGAAAAGGCGCTCGAGTGGCTGCGCGCCAAGGGCAAGGGCCGCGTCGAAAAGGCCGCCACGCGCGAAGCCAGCGAGGGCCGCATCGGCTGCCATGTCGACGCCGCAACCGGCGTCGGCGGGATCGTCGAGCTGCGCTGCGAAACCGCTCCGGTCGCCTCGACCGACGATTTCATCAGGCTGACACAGGCGGTCGCGCGGCAGGTCGTCGCGGCGGCGAACCCTGTGGCTGAAACGCTGCGGACCGAGAAGTTCGTCGACAAGCCTTCGCAGACGCTGGGCGACCACATGGACGACGTGTTCAACCGCCTGCGGGAGAAGATCGAAATCAAGCGCGTCGCCCGGGTCAAGGGCCACGCCGGCCAGTACGTTCACTTCAACGGCCGCGTCGGCGTGCTGGTCGAGATGAGCGTCGCGTGCCCCGACGAGGTGAAGGCGGATGTGTGCATGCACATCGCCGCGATGAAGCCGCGCGTCACGCGGCGCGAGGACGTCGATCCCGCCGCGGTCGAGAAGGAAAAGGCCGTCTTCGCGGAAGAGGCCAAGGGCAAGCCCGCCCCGGTCGTCGAGAAGATGGTGACGGGCAAGCTCGGCCGCTGGTTCTCGGAATTCGTGCTGCTCGAGCAGGCGTTCGTCAAGGATGACAAGCGCTCGGTCGGCGACATGCTCAAGAGTGTAAACCCGGCCCTCACGGTGAATCGTTTCGTGCGGTTCGAAGTCGGCGTGGTCTGAATCTCGTGAAAAACAAGAGTTGAGTTGCGGGCTCGATTCCCAGCGGAAGCGAGCCCGTTTGCTTTTCGGACGAATATGCCCGGTCCTGACCTCATCAGCGAACAGAGCCGACTCGAAGAAGCGTGCAGCGTGTGGCGGGCCGCGGGCCGATTCGCCTTTGACACGGAGTTCATTCGGGACGACACGTTCGAAGCGGCGCTCTGCCTGGTGCAGGTCGCGTGCGACGGCGCGGTCGTGCTGATCGATCCCGCCAGCGGACTCGACGTTTCGCCGTTCTGGAACCTCGTGACGGACGCCGCTGTCCGCAAGATCGTCCACGCGGGCAAAGAGGATTTCGACGTCTGCCTGACCGCGACCGGAAAACCGCCCAGCAACATCTTCGACGTGCAGATCGCCGCGGGATTCGTCGGTCTGGGTTATCCGCTCAGCCTGTCGCGGCTGGTGCAGGCGACGCTGCACAAACGCATCGCCAAGGGCCAGACGCTGACGAACTGGCTGCGGCGGCCGCTGACGGACGAGCAACTCCGCTATGCGGTCGAGGATGTCGTTCACTTGCCTGCGATCGCCAAACATCTGGAGGCTGAGCTTCAGAAAACGGAGCGGGTCGCATGGGCGGCGGAGGAGTTCCGGCGTCTGGAGGACGTTTCGAACTACCAGCCGCCTCCGGGCGAACGGCTATTTCGCATGAAGGGCACGAAAAATCTGGATCCGCTGGGGCTGGCGACGCTCGAGCGCCTGATCGAGTGGCGCGAGCAATGGGCCCGCGAGAAAAACCGCCCTCGTGATGCCGAAGACGTCGTCGCGCGCGATCACCTCGGCGGCGGGGACCGCCGACACGATGGAGATGCTCGCGCCGGTCGTGCTCGACGTCCTGGCAGCCGTGCTCCGCTCGACGTGCCATACCGAGGGAGTCGCGAACGATCTGGTCGGCAGCTCGCAGCGTCTGCGGGATCTGCTGACCTATCAGCGCGGCGACCGCGACGAAAAGCCCGCACTGCTCTGCGGCTGGAGGGCGACGTTCATCGGCCAGCGGCTGCTCGACGTGCTCGCCGGCCGCAGCGAGCTGCACCTGTTCGGTTGGCCCGACGATCCGCGGCTTTCGGTGGTCACGCATCGAACCAAGAGCGCCGCTTCGAAAGCCTGAGTTCCTTCATTTCTTGTGCCGCGATGCGGCCGCGGGCTGACGTCCCGGGCTGCGGCGGGTACTATCCCGATGTTCATTCAAGCCGGAACGCGGTCTGATCCGGCGCGTGAGGCCACCGATGCGGCAACGATGGTTCCATTGCGGGTTGGCGATTCTCGTGACGACGGTCGCCCTGAGCGGTTGCGTGGAGCGGACGCTGAAGATCACGACGAATCCGCCGGGAGCGCGCGTCTTCGTGAACGACGAGGAGGTGGGGACCAGTCCCGCCCGCGTCGCGTTCACCTGGTACGGCGACTACGACATCATCCTGCGGAAATCCGGATACGAAACGCTGAAGACGCACTACCGGGTCAGTCCACCCTGGTTTCAGGTTCCGGGCGTGGATTTCTTCACGGAAGTCCTGGCGCCTGGAACGCTGCACGACGATCACGTGCTCCCTACGTATGAGTTGCAGCCGGTCGGCGCGACGAATACATCCGATCTGGTCGGCCGCGCGGTCGAGATGCAGGAACGGGCTACGTTCGAGGGCGATTGAAAGCCCCGCCGGCGGCTTTTCTTGAATCATTCGATCCTGGCAGGCGGCGAATCCCCGTCGAGTTCTGCCAGGATTTCGCCGTTCAGCGCGGGCATTTCGAGCCGCCGCATTTCTTCCAACGTGACCCAGCGGCATTCCGCGTTGCCGATTGGGTGTCCGTCGCCCGCCGTCCAGCGGCACACGACCGGCGTCAGGTACACCACGCGATCGGGGTATTCGTGCATGATCGCTGGTAGAAGCCGTTCAACGATGGCATCGACGGCGCATTCTTCGCGCAATTCACGGACCGCCGCAATCGCAGGCGTCTCGCCGGGTTCCAGCTTGCCTCCGGGAAACTCCCACAGCCCGCCGAGATGAACGTCGTCATGACGGCGCGCGACCAGCCAAAGCCCGTTTCGACGCACGAGTGCGACGGCGACGTGATGAGTGGACAGCGCCAATCACGAACCTCTTGCAGCCCCGGAAATTCGGTCCATCCGATGGTATCGGAAAGGGGAAATCAATCCCAGGCGGGGCTATTTTCCGAAACCGGTTCCGGAAAGCGTTACCACAACGAGCGGACTGAATTGAGATGAATAAGTCAATACACATCAATGGTTTACGAAATCTCACCATTCTCCGGAAAAAGCCCGCCGACCGATGGACACCCCGTGACGCACACGGTATAGTCCGAACGTCGAGTGGAACGAATTTGCGGCTGTTCTAGCCGTGGCGCACTTCCGGGGCCGGGTGTTCAACTCGGCTCCGGAAGTTGTTTTTTTCGCACCGGTCGATTGCCGCGCCTCGCTCTGGTTTCCACGACGCTCTTCCGATCTCGGGAGTTCGGAGCGATTCCCAGGTGAATGGATGCCTTCGACTCTCCTCCCAAAACGAGTTTGTGCCTGCGATTCCGCGGTGATTGAGGTTGCTCATCCCTGCCGCGACCACGTTCGGGTGAAGGTCGCGGTACCGGGGTTTCCAGCGTCGGTGCCCGGACAATTCGTGGAGCTCAGGTGCGGTCAGGCCGGAACGAACGCTCCGCGGGAGCGCTGCTGGACGGATCACGGGCCTACCGAAGCGTTCGAAACAAGTTGGCTCACGCGAGAGCCATATCTCCGCCGACCTTTCAGCATCGCGGATCGAACCGGCGACGAGCAAGGCGCGCAAGTCGAGATTATTTCACGACATATCGGACCAGGGACGGCGTTCTTGGATGTCCTGAAAGTCGGCGATACGCTCAATCTGACCGGCCCGCTTGGACACGGGTTTGACCTGCCCAGCCCGAACCGCAGCGCGATTCTGGTCGGCGGCGGCGTGGGAATTCCGCCGTTGCTTTACATGTCTCGTGTGCTTGCGGCGGAGAAACACCGCGGCGCGCACCTGGTTCTTGGAGCGATGAGCCGCGATTTGTTTCCCGTTACGTGCTCGGAATCGCCTGCCGAAGATGGAAGGCCGCGACGGTGCCTTCAATTGCCTGGCGGTGCGCCCTACGCGGCGACCGTAACAACCGACGACGGTACGATCGGCTTGCGGGGCCGCGTTACGGATGGCTGGCAGCGCCTGGCCGATCGCGAGCAGCTTTCCGATCCGATCGTCTATGCCTGCGGACCGAGTGCGATGCTGCGGGGAGTGGCGGTTCTCACACGGTCATTGGGCTGGGACTGCCAGCTTTGCATCGAGCGCAACATGGGTTGCGGCATGGGCACGTGCTTGTCGTGCGTCACTCGCGTGCGCGACGAGTCGCGGCCCGCAGGGTGGCGCTGGGCGCTGGCCTGCTCCGAAGGTCCGGTGTTCGATCGCGACCTGCTGGTCGAAGAATGGGACCACGCGGCGCGGTAGTCAATTCGCCTGTCCGCGATCATAATCCACTTGCTCATAGGAGACGTTCATGCGAATTTGTCGACGGACGGACTCTGTCGCGGCGTTGACGGCGGCCTTGCTGCTCATGACGGGTTGCCAGGCGACCGGTGTGGCGGTGTTGAACGTCGTCGGCCTCGCCGAAAAGCCGCTCGTCGTGACGTCCGTTGCGGAGCGTCGGCAGGCGTACGACAACCCGCTCCAGGTTCTCGATCCGTTCGCGCAGGTTCGGCCGCTGCTGGATGCGCTGGGAAAGAACTGCGCTCGAGCGGCCGTTCCTGACATGTGTTTTGAATTCCAGCTCGCGCCAAACCTCGCCCTCGGGACGGCCCAGCTCGCGGATGTGTCGCCCCTGCACTACGCGCGGCTCGCGGACCGCACGAAATTCCAGGTGATCGCGGTCGCGACCGACATGAAGGGACGCCCGATGCGATCGGCTGTTCTGGTCGTCGCGGCGGATTCGAAAATCGATTCGATCGCCGGACTGCGCGGCAAGACCGTGGCGTTCGGCCCGAGCCGCGACGGCCGCACGCATCAGGCGGCGCTGCTTCTGCTCCAGGACAACGGTCTCAAGCCGCAGGATCTTTCGCTTGAGCTGTTTCCGGTCCCCGGCTCGCTCAAGACGTTTCCAAACGCCGCCGACGTTCTCCAGAGCGTGAGCAACGCCAGTTCCGACGCCGGATTTGTGGATGAGCTGGCATGGGAAGAGCTGGCGGATCAGCCGCCCAAGCTCGGCCAGCCCAGTAAGAGCGGGTTGCGCGTGATCGGCAAGACGATCGCCGTTCCGGATCGGCTGTTTCTTCGCTCGCCGACCCTCGACGACGCGACTGCCGCGAAGGCCGCCGAGTTTCTGCTCTCAGCGGCGCAGAAAGCGCCGAACGCCCTGAAGCCGCTGCACTATGGCGGATTCGACGGTTGTACGCCGGAGATCGTCGATGCGTGCATGAAGCTCATGAGCGTCTCTGGTGCGGCGAGCGCGCCGGCTGAACGCGAATAGTCGACCTTCCAACGGTTACTCAACGCGGCCAAATCCGTTCGCATTCGGCAGATCGGCCGGAATCGGCAGCGTAACTTCAAACCGCGCCCCGCCGGCTGGATTGTTGAAGGCGGCGACCGTGCCGTTCATCTCGTTGACCAGTCCGTGCGCGACGGCCAATCCCATGCCCGCCGCCCGGCGATCGCCTTCGGACAGCTCGCCCTTCGTGGTGAAGAAGGGCTCGAAAAGCCGCTCCATGTGCTCGTTCGGGATGCCCTTGCCGGTGTCGCTGACGGTGACACGCACGTGGCGATAGTCGACTTTTTGCAGATTGACCGTGAGCACTCCGCCGCCGGGCATGGCTTCGATCGCGTTGGTGATGAGGTTCCCGAATACGATGTTGAAGTGCTCGCGCGGCAGAGCGAAGATCGGGAGCGGCTCCTGATTCAGAACGAGTTGGATGCCGGCCTGCGAGAAGCGGGATTCGTGTTCGTCGAGGTAATAAAGCACCATCTCCGTCAGGTCGGCCTGGTCGCATCGCCGCGTGTCCGCCTGGGCGAAGGCCAGCAGTTGCCGCGTGAGCTGCGTCGCGCGGGAGACGGCTTCGGCGGTGCGATGCAGCGATCGCCGCATCGCGCTCATCGTGTTCATGTTGAGCGCGAAATCGAGGCTCATCGCGATGCTGCCGAGCAGATTCGAATAGTGATGTGCGATCGAGCCCGACATCGTGCCGAGCGAGTGCAGCCGCTCGGACTTGCGCGAATGGCGGCGGAGTTGGGCCCGGGCGGTGATGTCGTGGAACCAGACGGAGATTCCCGCGAGCGCGCCGGCGTCGTTGTCGTGGGGCGCGAGCCACACCGCGTAATCGCTTGCTGATCCGCCGGACGCGGACAGGGACGTGCGAAATTCGAGCGGCTCGCGGGTGTGCAGCAGCGCCCGCAGGCTCTCCTCGAAAATCGGGCGGCTCTCCGCTTCGAAGAGCCGCTCGAAGAACGCGGCATCGAGGCGGCGCGGAACCGCGGCGGCATCAGTCGTGCTGGCCGACATCGGGCACCTCTGGCCGGAGAAACACGTACGTGAAGGTTGAGCGGCCCTCGGATTCTCCGCTCAGCATCGCGCGGCCGATCAGGCCGTGCAGGCGCGCGTTTTCGCTGGGCGCGATCAGCAGGAATTCGTCGCGGGCCAGACTCACGTCGAAAGACACGTCCTCAAAGGCGTTCGTTTGCTGCCGAGGAACCTGCCAGAGGCCCTCCTCCGTGCGAACCCAGCGCCAGCCTTCCTGCTTCTGCTGCGTTTCGGGGACGACGGCCATGCGGATTCGATCGGCCCGGCGGACGTCCGGCCCGTACGCGATCCGCAGCACATTGCGGCTTTCCGGATGGGTCGCGCCGCGGAGAACGCCGTCGCGGCCGACGTAGAAAAGCGTCTGGTTGCGCGGTTCGTTGTCGAGTTCGAGCGCAAGCGGAAAGCCGGCCGGCACGCGCAGGGGAATCGTCTGTACGACGCGGCGATCGGGGATCGCGTCGAGCACCGCACGGATCGGCTCCCAAAGCTGCACGTGGCCGATCCCGGCCCGAAAGCCGTTGTCCTGAAGCCGCAAGCGCGTCTCCGCGTCCAGCATCTCCTCGCGAGCCTGCTCCCAGATCTTCTGGGCGGCGGCAGCCTGCGACTCGGGAATCTGCACGCTGAGCACCGCGAGCACCATCATGGAGCGGGCCGGCCGCAACGCCGGGTCGGCGCCGTCCTCCGGGTTGCGCGATACGACGTAGCGGTCCGAGGCGGCAAAGGGAGAATCGATCGGACTTGTCGGTTCGACGGGTCGCGAAGTGGGCTCGGAGTCGGCGGCCTGATCATCATTCCGGCGGAACAGGCCGCAGCCGGACAGGCAGATCAGCGCAGCAAGAAAAGCCGTCGCGGCTGCCGCACGCGCGCCACGAGCGCGAAGAAAACCAGATCTGACCCGATTGCCTGCGATGGCGAACCTCAACCAAGCCCACCACGGATTCTACGCAACGGAGCCCTGACTTCCTATCGGCCAGGCGGGGCAATCTCACCCAGCGGCGGATGCGTCATGTGATCGTCCGTCACCAGGCAGGTCCGTCCGCTGGTCGAAAGCGCCCAATTCAAGCGGGACGGTGTTCGATGGGCGAGCCCTCCGGTTGTCGCGCTCCGGCCCATTCCGCCAGGGCCTGCCGCAGTCCCGCGCGCTTGGGATTTTCAGCCTGAAACCCCTGAGAGCCCATTTCGTCGACGGCCTGCTGCATCGACCAGCCGCACAGCGCGATGCGGTATGCCGCGACGAGAATTCCCGTGCGGTGGAACCCCTGCTCGCAATGCACGAGCAGCGGACGGCGCTGCGGATCGCGCAGCAGCGTCAAGAACCGCTCAAACACGTCCGCGGGCGGCGTGGCCTTGTCGGAAAACGGCATGTGCTCCAATTGGACGCCGGCGGCCGCGCACCAGCGCCGCTCCAGCCGAAACCACCGTCCCCGCAGGGGATGGCGCGTGCCGCCGCGGGCACAGACAATCGTCCGCAGGCCGTGTTGATTCCTGATCTGTTCGAGGTCGCGCGTCCGCGGCTGGCCGCAGCGCAGCAGAACGCCGGGTTCGACCACGGAAAAATGCCGCAGTCCGTCGTAGCGGCTTCCGACCAGGCCCGTGAGCCAAAGCCACCATTGCCAGGGTTCAAGCGCGTGGTTGGCGCGTTGCATGGTCGAGATTCCGCGGTGTTGCGCTCCGTGCGCCGAATCGTCACGGCCCGACGAACGTGCCGAGATCTTCGCCGAGCACGACTCGCCGCATCGTTCCGGGAGTGAAAAGATTGAAGACGACGATGGGGACGTTGTGCTGCTGGCAGACATCCACCGCGCTGACGTCCATCACGCGCAGCCGGCCGTCGATGACCTCGTTGTACGTGAGCTTGTGATACAGCCGGGCGGAGGGGTCTTTCTTTGGGTCGGCGCTGTAGACGCCGTCCACCTTGGTCGCCTTCAGCAGCACGTTCGCCCGAAGTTCGCACGCCCTCAAAGCGGCGCAGGAATCGGTCGTGACGTGCGGATTGCCCGTGCCCGCGGCGAGCACGACGACGCGGCCTTTCTCCAGATGGCGAATCGCCCGGCGGCGGATGAACGGTTCGCAAACGCGCGAGATCTGAAAGGCGCTCTGCACGCGGACCTGCTTGCCCTGCCGCTCGAGCGCTTCCTGAAGCGCCAACGCGTTGAGCACCGTGGCGAGCATGCCCATGTAGTCCGCGGTGGCCAGTTCGATGCCAAGGTCCGCCGCATGGGTGGCGCCGCGGAGGAAATTCCCGCCGCCCACCACGACCGCAATTTGCACGCCCAATTGGCTGATCGTCATGATTTCGCCGGCGACGCGGTCGAGCTGCTCGCGATGAATCCCGAACTCTCCCGGCGGGCAGAAGCCTTCGCCGCTGATCTTGAGCAGGACGCCCGAGTACGCGGGAGCGCCGGCGGCCGGCGGCGATTTCTGTTTTTCAGGGGCAATCATGTGAAGCGCGATCATAGCGTACGCCCGCCGCTGCGACCAGCCGAGCGTTCGAGCCGGCGGCCGGACTTGGCCGCGCTCGCGTTTGGGTGCTTCTCCAATTCGATCGATTCGCTATAATTCCTCGCTCTCGGCGAGGATGTAGCTCAGTAGGCAGAGCAACGGCCTTTTAAGCCGTGGGTCCTGGGTTCGAGCCCCAGCATCCTCAGTTCCGTGTCTGCGTGTCGTTCGATCGGGGGCCGGCGGGCGAAGCGAATCGCCCGCGCGCGGCGGAGTGCAATCCGCGCGCAACGCGGCCGTCTCGCGGATAGGCGCGTTCGTCATGAGCAGCCAGCCGGCGGATCGAATCAAGCTCGCGTGTTCCTGCGGCAAACGTCTCGCCGTTCCGCCCGATTGGGCCGGCAGGCGGGTCCGCTGTCCGAAGTGTCGGCAGCCGCTGAACGTGCCCGCGTCGGAAACGCCAGCGGGCGAGGACGTCGCCGACGATTTGTTTCCGTCGCTGTCGCAAGGCGAGGAGATCATTCGGGTCGCGCCGCCGGAGCCGGTCGAAAAAACCGCCGCCAGCGCGTTTGAGGCTGCGCAGGGAGATGGGAAGACGTGTCCGTCGTGCGGGAAGAGCTGGACCAGCCGGGCGAAGATCTGCGTGAATTGCGGAATCGACCTGAAGACCGGCCGGGCGATCGAGATGCACGATGACGAGCATCTGGATTCGGCGTATGTCACGGCGGAAAACCTCATCTCGGTCCTCAGTTGGCTGTTTCCCATTGGAATCTACCCCGTCGCTTCGGAGGCGTTCGG
Source organism: Planctomycetota bacterium (assembly GCA_016235145.1). Lineage (GTDB taxonomy): Bacteria > Planctomycetota > Phycisphaerae > UBA1845 > Fen-1342 > JACRLV01. Next base: position 7,978 of record JACRLV010000063.1, on the reverse strand, counting down.
CCTGCGAAAGCCGTGGGTGATTCGTGCCGTAGCGCTGGCGACCATTGCGATCAGCGTTTGGTACTGGTTCGCGCCCGATACATACGCGAACCGCCAACTGATGCAGTGGGACGGCAGCGAGGAGGCCCGCGCCGCGCTGATCGAGCGCGCCAGGGAAGAAGCCGAGTCTGAAGGCGCCACATTGGAAGAAATCGAAGCGCTCGCCGCGGAGATCATGAGCGAGGAGCGGGGCGAATTCCGCTGGTACCAGCCGCTTACGTGCGCGTTTCTGCACGGCGATATTCTGCACCTGGCGGGCAACCTGCTGTTTCTGATGGTGCTGGGATCCCGCATCAACATGCTCTCCGGAAACCTGATGATGCTCGCCATCTATCCACTCTTGGGGTTTGCGTCCGGGCTCATTGAGCATGTTGCGGAAGCTGACGGGCCACTCCGCCCCGCGCTTGGGGCCTCAGGCGTCATCATGGGATTGGCCGGAATGTACCTTGTGCTCTTTCCGGCGACGAAAGTACACATGGCCGCGTGGTTTCGCTGGGGTTTGATCCGCGGGTTCAGTCTCAGCATGAGTATCTTCCCGGTTCGCGGTTTCTGGGTTGTGTCCTTCTATATCGCCTTCGATGTCCTCGCGATTTATCTCGGTTCGGCGGATGGAGTCGGCCATTGGGCCCACTTGGGAGGTTTCCTAAGCGGCGTCGGCCTGGGGCTGATACTGCTTTTTTCCCGTCTCGTCGATGCGCGCGGCGGCGATCTGCTTTCGGTGGTGCTCGGGAAGAAGGCTTGGCTGCTGATCGGCAAGCCGAACGCGAAGCGGCTTTCGTTGTGGTAGATCACGCCGTGCTGGGGTGCGGCTTGAACAGTAGCGTCGGACCTCCGAGTCCGACGAAACCACCGTCGGACTCGGAGGTCCGTCGCTACGAGTCTTCTTGCCGCACTCCCGGTACTTCCGGAGAGGGTGAGGGCGCATTTTCAGAACCCCATGCGCCAGCGCGCGGGGCCGAGTTCGTCGGACTCGGAGGTCCGACGCTACGAAATGCCTCGTCGGACTCGGGCGTCGGACGCCACGAAGCGAGCGGATGGGCTTACACGCGCTGCGGCGCCAGCGCGGCGGCGAGGTTGATTTCGAGCGCCGCGACGGCGTGCCGCAAACCGCCGGCCTCAAGGCAGCGCGGGTGCAGCTCGCCCATCGTCCCGACCCATTCGCCGGCCAGATGCAGGCTCGCGGCGCGGCCGGGGATGAACCCGGGCACATCCGCCGCCCGCACTTCAAGATTCAGCCCCATCTCATGGAAAAAAGCGTCCGCGACGGCGCGAATGTCGGCGTAGCCGACGTGCGGGCCGATCATCGCCGCGGCGACGTAGCGATCCTCGCGGGCGCCGGTTTCCGCCTCAGGATCGAGGAAGCTGCAATCGCCGACTTCGAAGAGATGCTGCGGCAGGTCGTACTGCTTGTTGATCGCGAGCGTGTCGACCAGGCCCGGCAGCAGCGAAACGCGGCAGATGGTCTGCTCGCTGCTGATCGGGTTTTCGATTCGCACGGTGCGCGGATCGTGCGGAACGCCCCACTCGTCGAACGCGGCCGCTTCGCTGGTCAGCGTGAGCGTCATGACCTGGTGAAAACCGAGGCCGGTGAAGACGCTGCGGACGACGATCGATTGCTCCTCGATCGCACGCGGAGCGCCGATCGTGAACGTCGGGACGAGCCGTCGGACGAGGTTGTCGTAGCCGTAGGCGATGGCGGCGTCCTCGATCAGGTCGATCGCGTGCATGACGTCGTTGCGCCAGGCGGGCACGAGCACGCGCAGCCGGTCGCCCTCCGCGAGGCGCTCGACCGACACGCCATGTCCCATCCGTTCGAGCAGCCTGGTCAGCGTGTTGGCGTCCAGCGGGGCGCCGATCGTGTCCGCCGCCGTCGGCACGTCGAGCGACAAATTCGCGGGGCGAAAATCGGGCGTGACGATGGCGGCGCCGCTTGATTCGATGCGAACCGCTTCGATTTCGAGGCCGGGCATCACTTCCTTCAGCCCGCTCAGCAGTATGTTGAGCGCCCGGTCCACGGTGCGCTGGGCCATGCCCGTCACGTCGACGAAGCACTGCCTGGTCTTCATCGTGACGCGCGTGGCTTCGCTGTTGATGATCGGCGGCATCGACAGCACCGCGCCGCGACCGTCGGTCAGCAGCGGAAACGCCGAGAATTTCGCCAGCAGGTGCGCATACGCCTGGCCGGTCTTGTGCCGCTGGAGAATTTCCCTCGGCGTGAGATTCGCCGCCGGGTCGCTCGGCGAGAAACCCAACGGGACGAACCGTAGTTCGTCCGGCGCGACGGCGCGATAGCGGAACGCCGGACCGCGTTCGTCGAGCTTGTCGAGGTCGTAGACGCCGATTGAAGCGAGTTTGCGGTCGCGCCCGAGGGCCCAGTGCAGATCTTCCTGGAGGTTCATGAGCAGCTTGATCCGCTCATGGTCAAGCGACATGTTCCGCAGCACGGCACAGGCGATCGCCGGCCGGTAGCTCGAATCCTGCCCCAGCCGCGGATCGACCTGCACGGTGATTCGCGGCGGCGATACGGGGTATTCAATCAGCCCGGTCCGAACGCCGAGAAAGCCGCGCATGTAGCGGGCCATCCCGCCGGGGTCGAAGATGTCGGGCCGTACGGCGAGCATGTTCAAGCGGGCCACATGCGCCTTGCCGCTTTCGCGCAGGCCGGCGGGCGAGGCGCGAAAGTCGGCGCCGCACTTGGGGCAATGGGCAGGGGGGCCCTGCGCCTCGGTGCGTTCCATGACGTTGTCGCACGCCGCGCAGGCGAAAACGTCGGCGACGGTGACTTCCTCGGTCTCGACGCCCATGTCGTCTAGCGTCTGAACAATTTGTGAACCGTCGAGGACCTGCCGCTCGGCGTTGACCAGCCGCAGCAGGAGATCGATCGGCATGTTGATGATCGGCATCGAAGCCTCGTTATCACTCGCCTGACGCCGGCCCGGGATTCAACGGGCCGCGCGCCTTCGCCTCGCTTTTCGGCATATCGTTCTTCTACGCGCGGCGTCCGCGACATTCGAAACTCGACGCGTGTGGCGCGAGCGACGCCGAAAACTGCCGCTCGCGTGGATTCTCTCGTAATTAGGCCCGGCTCAGCGGCGCCTCCCGCAGCCACGGCATGGTCGCGAAATACAGATCGCCGATGGACTTCAGGCCGTGGATCATCATGGCGAGCCGTTCGAGCCCGAGGCCCCAGGCCAGCACGCGGTCGGTGATGCCCAGGGGCAGCGTCACTTCGGGCCGGAAAAGCCCCGAGCCGCCCATCTCCACCCACTCCTGCCGGCCTTCCAGCCAGAGAAACACCTCGGCGGACGGTTCGGTATACGGAAAGAAGCTCGGGCGAAAGCGTACTTTCGGGAAGCCCATTTTGCCGTAAAACGCGCTCAGCGTCCCGAGCAGCGTCGCCAGGCTCGCCTCGCGGTCCACGATGATGCCATCCACCTGATGGAACATCGGGAGGTGCTTGTAGTCGGCCGTTTCGCGGCGATAGACGGGGCCGATGACGAAGTACTTTCCCGGCCGTTGGCGCGGAGTATCGAGTGACGAATAGCGAGTAACGAGTTGGTCGCGGGTCGAGTCGGGCAACTCGTTATTCGCTACTCGACATTCGCCATTCGGCATTGCGTGCTTCGCCAGCGCCCGGATCGTCGCCGCCGTCGTGTGTGTGCGCAATACGGGCTTTTGCGCCAACTCGCGCGACCAGCGATAGCGCCAGCCGGTCGAGCCCGTGTCGCCGCCGTCTTCGTGCGTGCGGCGCGTCCGCTCCACGAGCGCCTCGTCCGGCAGGCGGCATCGCTCGGGCTTGGCGATGTAGAAGGTGTCCTGCATGTCGCGGGCCGGGTGGTCCTGCGGCTGAAACAGGGCGTCGAAATCCCAGAAGCTCGACTCGATCCAGGGAGAGACGATCTCCTCGAAGCCCATTTCCAGAAACACGCGGCGGACTTTTTCCAGCGTGCGCTGAAAGGCGTGCTCCTTACCAGGAAAGACCGTCTTGGCCGCCAGAGTCACGTCGTACGGCTGAAGGTCCACGTTCTTCCACGCGCCGTCCGTGAGCAAGTCCGGCGTAAGTTGTGTGACGGCCCGCCGACCGCTGATTCCCGCCGTTGCGAGCTTGCGCCCGCTGTCGGTCAGGACGACGCGACGATCCACCCGCGGCTTGACGTTCAATACGCCCTTTCGCGGAGCCAGCAGGGCGACTGCGGCGTCCACGTCGATGCCGCGGGCGGCCAGTTCGTCCTTGCGAGCGGGCTTTCCGCCGGAGAGTGCGACGAGGAGATTCTCATCGGGCGTGCGGTGGCCCTTGGCTGCCCGGCCGGCATCCGAAAGGACGAGCGTATCGCCTTCCTTGCGGGCCCAGCCGCGCTGGGTAAGCCAGCGAAGCGATTGCCCGACCTGCGAGGCGTTCAACGCGCAAAAAGTCGGAACTTCAGTGACCTTGCATCGGCCCTGCTGTGCGACGAGCACGTCCAGCACGATCCGTTCGGGCAGCGGGGAGGCGACGTAGGCCTCGCCTTCCTTGCCCAGACTCAATTCGTCGTACGGTGCTTCCTCGACCAGAACGTAGCCCAACCCCTGAAGCTCGACGCATGCGGCGCTGACCTGCGACTGGTCGCGCTTGAGCGACGCCGCCAGATCGGGCAGCCGCGGCGCTCCCGACGCGGACGAGAGCCCGACCATCACTTCATATTGAACCTGCGGGAGTTCCATGCTCGAGATCCTCGCGTCGCCGGCGGCCGGGACGCGGCCGGGGATTCTGGCAGACAATCCGAGCCCCAAACGCAAGTGCGTGGGCGTTTTTCAAAATCGTACCCAAACGCGCAAACCCCCGCGCGCCGGCGCTTGGGGCTCGGATCACCCTTCCGCCAATATCTGCGGCCACACTCTCGGCGTTACTCGTCGTCGTCGCCATGCGGCTTGTAGGCCGCCATGATCTGCTGTTGAACGTTCGGCGGCACGACGTCGTAGTGGCTGAGTTCCATCGAGTAGCTGCCCTGCCCGCCGGTGACGCTTTTGAGCTGCGAGCTGTAGGTCGTCACTTCGCTCAGCGGGACGGTGGCCTTAATGACCATCTGGTTGCCGGGCAGCATGTCCTGGTTGATGATCTGGCCGCGCTTGCCCGAAAGGTCGCGCGTGATGTCGCCGACGTTGCCCGCCGGGACGGTCACTTCCATCGACACGATCGGCTCGAGCAGGATCGGCTTGGCGGAGGTGAAGGCCTTCTTGAAGACCTGCCGACCGGCGATCTGGAACGCAATGTCCTTCGAATCGACCGGGTGCGTCTTGCCGTCCACCAGCGACACCTTCACATCGACGACCTGGCAGCCGGCGATGACGCCGCGCTTCATCTGGTCACGCACGCCCTTGTCCACCGACGGGCGAAAGCTCAGGTCGATCGCGCCGCCGAAGATCTTGTCGACGAACTCGTAGCCCTTGCCGCGCTCGTTGGGCTCGATGTCGATCGCGACCTTGGCGAACTGGCCCGCGCCGCCGGACTGCTTCTTGTGCGTGTACTCGACGTAGGTTGCCTTTCCGACGATCGTCTCGCGGTAGGGGATCTTGGGCGGCTTCGTGTCGACTTCGGCTTTGTAATACCGTTTCATCTTCGAGCGGATCACGGTCAGGTGCATGTCGCCCAGGCCGTTGATCACCAGCTCGTTGGTTTCGTTGTCGCGGTGATACTGGAAACACGGATCCTCTTCGGCGAAGCGGTGCAGCGCGCCGCTGATTTTCTCGATGTCGCCGCGTGATTTCGGCTCGATGGCCAGCGCGAACATCGGCGTCGGCAGTTTCGGCCGGGCGATCCGACCTTCGTTGGACTTCGCGAAAATCGTCGTCCCGATGGCCAGATCGAGCTTGGCGAAGGCCACGATGTCGCCCGCCGATGCCTCGGGAATTTCCGATTGCTGGTTGCCGCGGAGCTTCAGGATGTGCCCGGGCCGCTGCCCCTTGCGATCGCCGCTGGGAAACACCTGTCCGTCCGGCTTCAGGCAGCCCTGCAAGACGCGGGCCAGGCAGTACTTGATGTTGCTTTTCGGGTCCGAGGTGATCTTGAACACCTGCGCGACGAAATCGCGGGCCGGGTCCGCCGCCAGGGCGGTCCTCTTCTCCGACTCGCCTTCGCCGGTGATCAGCTCGCGTGGCTTTCCAAACTCCGGCGGCGGCGCGAAGTGTACGAACGTGTCGAGCACTTCCTCGATGCCGACGCCGGTCTTCGCGTTCACGAAGAGGATCGGAACCACGTGGCCCGACGCGACGGCCTTTTCGATCGCGGGGTCGATCTTTTCGTAGTGGACGGCGCCTGTGCTCATGTACTCGTCCATGAGCGAGTCGTCGGTCTCGACAATCGACTCGAGCAGCTCGGTGTGGCACTGCTTCACGTCGAGCACGTCCGCCGCGCCCTCCTCGATCGTCAGCACGTCAATCACGCGCTTTCCGCCGTCGGCCGGCAGATTCACCGGATGGCACTCGCCGCCGAAGGTCTCGCGGATGCCGTTGACGAGCTCCGCCAGATCGGCGTTTTCGGCGTCGATGCGGGTGACGATGATCATCCGGGCCAGGCCGAAATCGCCGGCCATGTGGAACATCCGTCGCGTATTGACGCCGATGCCGCTCGCGGCGGAGATCACGATCGCCGCCGTGTCGACCCCGCTGAGAGCCGAGATCGCCAGGCCGCAATAATCGGGCATGCCGGGCGTGTCGATCAGGTTGATCAACTTGCCGTTGCGTTCGATGAAAAACGCCGCCGAATCGACGGATTGCTTGCGTTCCTTGGACTCGTCGTCGAAGTCGAGCAGGCTGGAGCCGTCGTCGACGCTCCCGAGCCGATTGGTCGCGCCGGTCTTGAGCAGCAGCGCCTCGCCGAGGGTGGTTTTGCCGGCGGCGGAATGGCCGACCAGCGCGATATTCCGAATGTCCCCAACCGCTCGTGCGCCCATAATGTGGATCCTCCGTATCGAGTTCTGATTGTTGCCCCTGTGTCCCCTTGGGGCGGCGCAGGACCGTGCAGTATAACGAAATGAAAGCGCCCGCCAACGGGCCGGGTTTGACAGACGGGGCGGGAGGGGCTACAAAATGAGCCTCGCATGAGGCGACGAGGATCACCCCCCATCGTCTAGTGGCCTAGGACATCAGGTTCTCATCCTGAAGACAGGGATTCGACTTCCCTTGGGGGGATTCTCTCGCCGCGCGCCGCACCGATCGAATTTCCCAGCGTTTCATCGCGTTTCGCACTGGATTTTCCGGCAATTCGGAGCGGATCGGCGGCGCGCGTTTCGCGAACGTGGGCGAACCGTGAAGCACCATTCGGAGCCCCGTTTCCGCCAGTCTGTCCGCCAGCGCAAATCGGTGCATTCGCTCCGCTCGCGACAGCGCTTCCGTCCGTGCCGTTCGCCTGCGCGGCGGGGAGTGCGAAGCTCGGCAGGCGCGATACCGCGTCGGTCAGCGAGCCCCGCATCGTCACCGCGTACACGTCTGCCGTGAGCGTGATGGACGAGTGCCGCATCAATTCCTTGGCCGTCCGCACGTCCACGCCCGACGCCAGCAGCAAGCTCGCGAACGCCTTTCGGAGCGAATGGAAATCGACGACCCGTCCGGCCGCGTCTTTGTATTTCAGCCCGGCCGCAGCCAGATCGCCGCGCAACAGAATGACGACCTTCTCCGGTCGGGGCAGCGCGAACACCCGCGCCGTCGGCAGCTTGTTCGCCAGGAACGTCCGCAGTCCGTCCGCCGTGTCGGACCGTAGGGGCAGCGTCGCGGATTCGCGGTTCTTTGCGCTTGCCGCGTCAATCGTCACCGTCGGCGCTTTGGCAAGGTCGAAGCTCGCGCGCGTCAAGCTGCGCAGCTCGCCCGCCCGCAATCCGGTTTCCAGCGCCAGCTTGTACAGCCAGAATCGCGCTTCGCCCGTCATGCCGAACCGCTCTTGCCCGTTCTTTGCCGCCGTCAGCAG
>JACRLV010000369.1 GCA_016235145.1 Planctomycetota bacterium | reverse complement strand
TGGTATCCGCTGCACACCAGCCTGCTGGAGGGAATGATGAACCAGATCAAAGTCATCAAACGAAAAGCCTTCGGCTTCCGCGACGACGACTATTTCTTTCTCAAAATCCGGGCGGCGTTCCCCGGAAAGCCCGGATGAACCAAATAAGTCTCAGAATCGCCGGCTCAACCACTCGAACTCTCCCCCACACCTCGGCTACCATGCCGACCCTGAAATTGGAGAAGTACCATGCCCGCAGACGCCGCCTTCATGGACAAACTCGTCGGCCTCTGCAAACGCCGGGGGTTCGTCTTTCAATCCAGCGAAATCTACGGCGGCATCGGCGGGTTCTGGGACTACGGCCCGCTGGGCGTCGAGCTGAAGCGGAACATCAAGAACCAGTGGTGGCACGACCACGTCACGAACCCGCCGACGGGCCCGGACGGCCGTGAGATCCAGATGGTCGGGCTGGATTGCTCGATCATCATGAACCCGAAAGTCTGGGAGGCGAGCGGGTGACCTGCTAGAATACGTTTTGGGTGCCCCATGAGCGATGACTTTGCGTGGCTGACTGAACACAGCCTCGAGATCTACCAAAAATACGCCGGCAAGTGGATTGCGGTCTGCGAGGGCGAGGTCGTCGGCGTAGGCGATACCGCGACCGAAGCGGCGTCGCAGGCCGAGTCGGCTCGGCCTGGCAAGGAGTTTATTCTCGAAGCCGTTGATCCAGAGACGGAACGGGTTTGATGCCGACCTTTGCATGGCGTCGCCGGCCTACTCGACACTTTGGTAATCAATGGACGCCTTTCGCTGACCTGAGTCTTCGAGTGGCCAAAGACGAAGCTTGGCGGCATTTTTCGCTGCAAATTGATACCGGCGCGATTATCACTGTGCTTCGCCGCTCCGCCGCCGCGCTTCTTGGCCTCGAACTGGAAGCTGGTGACCCGATCGACTTGGGAAGCGTCGGCGGCTACCCGCATCGCTACTTCGTGCATCAGTTGGAGGCGACGATCGCTGATCTCGGGCCGATTCCGCTTCGCGTCGCTATCGCGGAAATCGAGGCCGTTCCAAACTTGCTCGGTCGGCTTGACGTGCTCGATCGGGTTCAGATCGATTTGGACGTGTCGCTTGAGGAAACTCGGTTCTCCCATCCATGGCTGGACGCGGACGATCGTCGAATTTGGCGGGGCCTGATCGAGATCGAAGCGACCATTCTCAGCCGTTGGTCAGATCATCCACTTCCGGGACGCGTTGACGCGGCCGCCAGACGATTTGTGAACCAGGCCGACTCGCTGGTCGTGGGGATCGCTGGACTCCTGAAACTCCACCGACAGGAGTCGCTTCCTCTGCTGATTCGCTCGCTATTCGAGATGTCGGTTCAGTTCGAATACTTGATGCGCGACCCGGAACCGCGCGCTGCGCTCTACCTCGACTATGAGCACGTTACGAAGCGCATGTCAGAGCAGGCGTGGCTGAAGCTGCCCGGCGCGATTGGGGACCGGCTCCGCGCATCGCCGAAGCGGACCGAAGCGGAACTCGCGAACAAGACCGAGCATGATCGCGTGTTGCCCGCATATGTCTCGAAGAAGCCTGGATCGCAGCACCCGCGAAAGCACTGGTATCCCGGAACCCTGAAAGAGCTCGCCTTGGAAGTTGGCCGATCTGACGAATACGACGCAGTATATGCCATGTTTAGTGCCCAGGCACACGGAGATCCGTGGGTCGCGGACATGCTTCAGCGTGGAAACAACATGGGGCCTGAGGGCCTATGGCTCGCATACGGATACTGGGCGCGACTGCTCACGCAGATCGCCGATGCCAAGAAAATTATTCTGACGAACGATGCATACAAGACAATCACCCTTCTGGCGAAGGGAATCACGAAGTAATACGGAGAATAATACAAACATGCCCGCAGACGCCGCCTTCATGGACAAACTCGTCGCCCTCTGCAAACGCCGGGGGTTCATCTTTCAATCCAGCGAAATCTACGGCGGCATCGGCGGGTTCTGGGACTACGGCCCGCTGGGCGTCGAGCTGAAGCGAAACATCAAGAACCAGTGGTGGCACGACCACGTGACGAACCCGCCGACGGGGCCGGACGGGCACGAGATTCAGATGGTCGGGCTGGATTGCTCGATCATCATGAATCCGAAAGTCTGGGAGGCGAGCGGGCATCTGGCGGGTTTTGCCGATCCAATGCGGAAGTGCGTCGGGTGCGGCCATTTTGTACGGGCGGATCAACTGGACGAATCTCTTGCGACCGGCTCCAAATGGGTCGAGTCACTCGTGCAGGAGTTCTCGCCAGGAACTGGCGCGATTGACGCCGGACGGCTCACCAAATGGGCCCGCGGCAAGGGCAAAGGTCTGGCGCCCAACCTGGCACTTGTGCGTAACCCTGAGGTGACGCTTTCGTTCCTCAGTACGCGCGTTGCCGGGCAACCTAGCGCGCCGCCCGTGTTGCGTGAGGTACTGTCCTACGTTGCGACCGAGCAATTGCATCAAACCGGTCTTCAGGATCCGTGCCCGCGCTGCGGCGGTCCGCTTGGCGAAGCCGCACCATTCAAGCTGATGTTCGAAACCTATGCCGGCGTCGAGCAAACGCCGGAGAGCAAGGTGTATCTCCGACCGGAAACCGCGCAGGGCATCTTCGCCAACTACAGAAACGTGATCGACACGTCTCGCGTGAAAGTGCCTTTCGGAATCGCCCAGATTGGGAAGGCCTTTCGCAATGAGATCACGCCACGGAACTACACCTTCCGCTCGCGCGAATTCGAGCAGATGGAGATCGAGTTCTTCTGCCGCGAGGAGGAGTCGATGGAGTGGTACCAGTTCTGGCGGAATCACCGCTACAACTGGTACGTCAACCTCGGCCTCAAGAGCGAAAAGCTCCGCCTACGCGACCAGACCAAGGAAGAATTGGCCCACTACTCGAAAGCCTGCGCCGACATCGAGTATCTCTTCCCCTTCTCCGACGAGCACCAGGAGCTCGAAGGCTGTGCCCATCGCGGCAACTTCGACCTGACGCAGCACGAGAAGCACTCCGGCGTCGATCTGCATTACTTCGAAGAGACGAAGTGGTCCGAGATGCTCGCCAAGCGCAAAGCCGACGGCCTGCCCGAATTGACGAAGGACGAGAAATCGAAGCTGGGCGGCGAGCCCCCCTACCGCTACCGGCCGACCGTGATCGAGCCGTCCGCCGGCGCGGACCGGGCCACGCTGGCGTTCCTCTGCGAAGCCTACGCCGAGGATCAGAAGCCCGATTCCAAAGGCGTGATGCAGACGCGCGTCTACATGAAGTTCCACCCCAAGCTCGCCCCGATCAAGGCCGCGTTTCTGCCGCTGGTGAACAAGGAAGGCATGCCCGACCTGGCGGAGAAGCTCTACCGCGAGGCGAAGAAGCACTTCAACGTGTTCTTCGACGACGCCGGCGCGATCGGCCGCCGCTACGCCCGCCAGGACGAAGCCGGCACGCCGTTCTGCATCACCATCGACGGCGACACGCTCGGCAAGGAAGGCGCGGCGGCGCCGGGGACGGTCACGATCCGCGACCGCGATTCGCTCAAGCAGGACCGCGTGGCGTGCGGGCAGATCGTAGCCTGGCTCAAGGACAAGCTGGGCGAGGCGTGATTTTCGGCGCGCGCTCGCGCCGAACCCGTCTCCCGCGCGATTCCGATTTCGCGCGCTGCGAAGCGGAGAGTGAATCACCTGCAAGCAAGGCCTGTTCGCCGTTCAGGGGCGCGGGCGAGGATTCCCGCAAAACGGCGTGCGAAAGAGGATTCTCGCACAAGCCGGCCATGCTTCCCGGCGCAAACGCGGAGCCTGAGCGCACGTAGCACGTAGGGCAGGTCGCGGCCGTATGCGACCTGCCGTTTCGCGCGATGCCGAAGATCGGCGGGTTCCAGCCGGCCGGAACCTGCTCTACCCGCCACAGGACGAGCCGCCGCGATCAGCTCAGCGCGTACGTGAATTCGCCCGAAGCATCGGCGTCGATCACCAGCTTCTGGCAGCGCTGCTCCGAGCCCATCATCTCCAGCACGCGGCGGGCGATCTCGGGCAGCACCGTTTCGTTGATGATCAGGTTGATCAGCCGCGCGCCGATCGAGATCTGCTGGCAGCGGGCCGCCATCGCGTCGCCGACCGCGGGCGTGAGCACCAGTTCGAGCTTGTAGAGCGCCGCGAGCCGCTTGCGGATCTTGGCCATCTTCAGGTCGATGATCTTGCGGAGCGTTTCCTGGCTGAGGGGATAGAACGGAATCACCGTCGTGCGCCCGATGAACGCCGGCGAAAACCGCTGCTCCAGGATCGGCTGAATCGACGTGCGCATCTCGTCCAGCGCCGGGCGGGCGCCGTCGGCGCACATGTCCAGGATCATCTGGCTGCCCTCGTTGCTGGTCATGATGATGACGGTGTTCTTGAAGCTCGCGGACCGGCCTTCGCTGTCGGTCAGGCTGCCCTTGTCGAAGACCTGCATGAACAGCAGGTTCACCTCCAGGCACGCCTTCTCCATCTCGTCGAGCAGAATGACGCTGTACGGCCGCTTGCGGACCGCCTCGGTCAGCACGCCGCCTTCGCCGAAACCGACCAGGCCCGGGGCCGAGCCGATCAGCCGACTGACGTTCATGCTGCTCGAAAACTCGGTCATATTGATCGCCGTCATGAAGCGCTCGCCGCCGAAGATCAGGTCGGCGACCGCCAGGGCCGTCTCGGTCTTGCCGGTGCCCGACGGGCCGACGAGCAGAAAGACCGCCAGCGGCAGCACCGGGTCTTGCAACTTGCTGCCGGCGATGCGGAGGCGCTTGCCGATTTCCTGCACCGCGTGGTCCTGGCCGACGACGCGCTGGCCGATGCGGTCCTCGAATGTCAGCATCGCCGCGGCCTGGTCGCGCACCATGTTGCCGGCGGGAATGCCGGTCCAGTCGCTCAAGACGGCGGCGACGATGTCGGAATTCACCTCGAGCGGAACGAGCGCGGGCCGCTTTGCGACGTACTCGTCGAGCGCGACGGTGGCGGCGTCCAGTTCCTTGCGGATTTCCTCGAGCTTGCGCGGCGGCGACGAGACGGGCGGGACGCCCGTACCACCCTGAGAGGCGACGGGCGAGACGCCCGTACCACCCATCCCCTTGCCCCCGCCGTCAGAAGCTTCGGGAGGGACGGCGGCGCCGCCCTCATGCGCAGATGATGCGGGCGGGACGCCCGCACTCCCCGGTTTGGGTGAGCGCGACGCGGCCAGCTCCTCGCGTAGCTTGATGACCGCCTGCGCGAGCGACTTTTCTTTCTTCCAGAGGGCGTCCAGCTCGTCGAACGCCGTCTGCTGGGCCGCGCGTTCCTTGTTGAGCTTCGCCAGCTCGTCGGCGTCATGTCCGTGGCCGGCTTCGGCGTCGCGCTCGATCGCCTTCACCGCCGTCTCGATCTGGATGATCCGCCGACGAATGTCCTCAAGCGGCCCGGGCGTCGAGCTGAGCCCGACCGCCACGCGGGCCGACGCCGTGTCGAGCAGCGACACCGCCTTGCGCGGCAACTGCTGCTCCGACAGATACTGGTTCGACATCGAGACGGCGGCGCGAATCGCGTCGTCGAGAATGTGCACCTTGTGATGCGACTCGAACTTGTCCTTTGTGCCGCGCAGCATGTCGATGCAGACCTCGACCGACGGCTCTTCCAGCTTCACCAGGCCGAAACGCTGCGCGAACGGCGGATCCTTCTCGATGTACTTCTTGTACTCCGCGAAGGTCGTCGCCGCGATGGTCCGCAATTCGCCGCGTGCGAGCGCGGGTTTAAGCAAATTCGCCGCGTCGTTGCCCGCCCCGCCGCCGCCGATCAGCGTATGGGCCTCGTCGATGAACAGCACGATCGGCTTGCCCGAGGCGTTGCTGGCGTCGACCGCCTTGATGACCTCTTTCAGCCGCCGCTCGAACTCGCCTTTTACCGACGCCCCCGCCGACAGCAGACCGACGTCGAGCGAAAGCAGCGTGATGTTCGCGAGGAATGGCGGCACATCGCCGGCGACGATCCGCAGGGCCAGTCCCTCGGCGATCGCCGTCTTGCCCGTGCCCGGCTCGCCGAGAATCAGCGGATTGTTCTGGTAGCGGCGCATGAGGATGTCGATGCACTGGCGGATTTCGCGTTCGCGGCCGATGACCGGATCGACCCGCCCGGCCCGCGCCTTGCCCGTCAGGTCGGAGCAGAATTGGGTGAGCACGTCGCTGGAAACCGGCCCGCCGGCGGCCGCGCCCGGAGCGGAGGCGGCCGCGTTTTCGGTCGACGCGGCGGTGATCTCGCCGAACTTGCCCTTCAGCTCCTGCTCGTTGATCTTCGCCCAGTCGGGGCTGTAATCAGGAAAGTAGGCCCGATCCGGCTGGCGGACGAGCGCGAGCACCAGGGCTCCGCTGCGGATGCCGCGTTGCCCCAGCTCCAGCGAGCTGACCTGCCAACCCAGGCTCAAAAAGTCGGCGAAAAACGCGGAGTACTGCGGGCGGCCGCTGTTGCCGACCTTCAATTCGTCGAGGCTGCGGTTGATCGTGGCCCGCAGCGCCGAGACATCCACCTTGAAGCGGTCGCAGATGCACATCAAGTCGGTGCTGCCCATGTCGAGCAGGGCGGCGAGCATGTGCTCGGTGGTGATCTCGTAGTGCGTGCGCTGGATGCACGCGCCGGCGGCGGCCTCGAGGGCCCGCAGGCAGACGCTGTTGAGCTGCGAACGAAGGGCTTTCATGTCGACTGGCATAGGCGCGATTCCTGACTAGGAGCCTGAATTCCGAACCAGACGGCAGGGCGGATTGTAACGCGGCGGCCTTGGGCTGCGCCAATCGGTGGACCGCAGCCGCCCTCGGCTGCGTCATTGGCCCCGCGCGTGTGCGCTTGGGGTTCTGAGAATGCGCCCTCACCCCGGCCCTCTCCCGGAGTACCGG
>JACRLV010000368.1 GCA_016235145.1 Planctomycetota bacterium | reverse complement strand
CTACGATGAAGACCATGCGCCTCTTTTTCAGCGGAGCGAAGAGCGACGGGAGCACGGCATGTTCGGGAATCCGTTGTGGTGGGTTCACCTTCAGATGGCCGGGCGGCTGCGCGGCCTGGCGATTCTCGGCGGCGCGTTTCTGGCGGTCATATTTCTGTTCCATTCGCTGAGCTACAAGCTCGCGGACGCACGCGACGCCGGAAAGTTGAGCGCGGTCTGGTTGGGAATCATGACAGTAGCCGAAGGACTCTTCCTGCTCGTGCTCGCGCCCGGCGCCATTCGCAGGGCGGTGCAGCGCGATTTCCAGAGCGGGATGATCGAATCCCATCGACTTACCCCCATGTCGAACTGGCGAATCGTCCTGGGCTACCTGATCGGGCCGACCGCCCAAGCCGCTGTCCTGTTCGCCGCCGGCCTGCTCGTCGGAACCTATTTCGCGGCCGAAAGCGCCGCCGGCCTGCAACTCGGCGCGGCGCTCACGGCCAGAGTGTGGATCGGAGGCTGGATCCTGGTGATCGCGACGTTTCTCGCCGTTGCCATCATGTTCTCGTCGTTCGTGCTGCTCACGGGAATCGCCACCAGCGGCAAGACGAACGTGATCGGCGTTGTGATCGCGATCGGCGTCTTCGGCGGCTGGATGGTCGTTTTCGCGGTGCCGGGGCTGGGGCTGCTGCTCGGAGTCTTCGGCGGCGGCGCGCTGCTCGACGCGATCTTCTTTCGCTCGGGCGCGGTCTCGGTCGATCCGCGAACGGCCATGCTGACCGCGCCGTTACAATTGGTCTTCGCCGGCATCTTCCTGAACGCCGCGTGCGGAAAGCTCCGCCGGCCGGAACGCGCCATTTTCGGCATCTGGCAAGCCGTTGTGCTGTTGGTCGTCTGGGGGCTGACGCTTGTCGTAGGACTGGCACAACTGGATACCTACGCACCGCTCTTCGGCGAATTCGGCTCCGGCGCCAGCATCCAGATCATTTGCTCCATCGCGGCCTTCATGCTGGTGGCGTTCTTCGCTTCGCGGGCGGCCGCAGTCGACCTGCTCCTGGCGGACCGCGCCGCGGCGCATGGCGAGCGCCCCCCAGCGGGCCATACCCGCAGCCGAATCGGCGTTCCGATTCTGCTGGCCGGGCTTACATGGCTTGCGCTGGCGGCGATGATTCGGTGGACGCCGGCCGAAGTAATGGATTCCGCTGTCCTGGGCTGGACGGCGAACCGCGTGGCGCTTCTTTCCGTTTGCGCGGCGTTCTTTCTGAGCTTCGCGATCGATTTCGGCTGGTTGTATATCACGGCGGTTTGGGGCATGCGGCCGATGATCTGTGTTTTGCTGCTCGCGGTCGGGTTGAAGGCCATTCCGATTGTCGCCGATCTGGCGCTCTTCGCGGCTTTCACCGAAAGCTCGCACTCTCCTTGGACAGGTTGGGGCTACCTGACAGCGCTATCACCGATCGGCACACTGATGCTGCTGAACGCCGATCTCGACAATCGCTTGTGGATCGGGCTCGCCGTTCAGGCGGCAGTGCTATTCGCGACGATCGCGGTCTTTCAGCTTGCACGAAGAAGGACGTTGAGTCCTCCCGCACTGCCGCCTCTCGCAAGACCCCTTGCGGGCTCCTGACGCCGGGCGCCTCCAACGCGCGGAACCAGGCGACTGAGCGCGCGGAATGAACCGCTTGACGAATCGACGCAACGAACATACTGTCCAAGACTTGCTTCGCGGCATTGAAGCAGCCCGGCCCGGGTGGCGGAATTGGCAGACGCGCCAGCTTGAGGGGCTGGTGGGGGCAACCTCGTGCAGGTTCGATCCCTGTCCCGGGCACTGACGCGAACGCTCGGCCGAAATCGGTCGGATGACGCTGTGCGAAGCGGAGCACCCGTAGCTCAATTGGACAGAGCGTCGGCCTACGGAGCCGAAGGTTACAGGTTCGACTCCTGTCGGGTGCGATCGTCATTTCCAATCCACAACCCGCTGGCGGGCTTCCGCCCTCGGCCGCCCGCCGCGACAGGAGTCCATCGATGATCGTTCGGCGACTCGCGCTGGTTTCCACCCTTATTGTAAGCCTGCCATTCTGCGCGTTGGCCCAACCGGCGGACAGCACGCCCGCAAACACCCTATCCGCCGCCGAGAAGGCCGCCGGCTGGAAGCTGCTGTTCGACGGCAAGTCAACCTCCGCCTGGCGCGGCTACAAGCAGCAGAAATTCCCCGAAAAGGGCTGGGCGATCGATGGCGACAGCATGAAGGTGTCCAAGGGCGGCGGCGACATCATCACCCTCGACGAATTCGGCGAGTTTGAATTCTCATTCGAGTTCAAGCTGAGCGAGAAGGCCAACAGCGGCGTGATGTACCGCGTGGCCGAGAAGCACGACACCGCCTGGCAGACCGGTCCGGAATTTCAACTGCTCGACGACGCCGGCAATGGCGCCAGCCCGACCGACGCCCATTCGACCGGCGCCTGCTACGACCTTTATCCGCCCGCCGCCGGCAAGAAGATGAACCCCGCCGGGCAATTCAACGCCGCCAGCATCCGCCTGAAAGCCGGCGTGCTTCAGCATTTCGTCAA
The DNA here is from genome assembly GCA_016235145.1 of Planctomycetota bacterium. Taxonomy (GTDB): domain Bacteria; phylum Planctomycetota; class Phycisphaerae; order UBA1845; family Fen-1342; genus JACRLV01. The sequence continues at coordinate 714 of JACRLV010000368.1, read as the reverse complement.
CGGCGTGAAGGTCGTGGAGTGCCGCGTCGACGGCGAAGAATGGAAACAGAAGATCGCCGCCAGCAAATTCAAGGGCTACGAGGGCTTCGGCGTGCTGCCCAAGGGGCACATCGCGATTCAGGACCACGGCAACGACGTGTGGTTCCGCAACATGAAGATCCGCGACCTGTCGGCCCCGATGCCCAGGGAAAAGACGCTCTTCGACGGCAAGTCGATGGCCGGCTGGACGTACTTCCTGGACAACAAAGGGAAGATGGAGGACGTCTGGTCGGTTCAGGACGGCATCATCATCTGCAAGGGCAACCCCGTCGGCTACATCCGCACCGAGGCCGATTACACCAACTACGTGCTGAAACTCGAATGGCGATTCAATCCGGTCACCAAGAAACCCGGCAACAGCGGCGTGCTGCAGCGGCTTCAGATGCCGGACAAGGTCTGGCCGAAATCGGTCGAGGCCCAGTTGCAGCACGAAAACGCCGGCGATTTCTGGAATATCGACGAGTTCCAGATGAAGACCGTCGCCGAACGGCTCAACGGCCGCAACACGAAGAAGACCCACTTCGCGGAACGCCCCCTCGGCGAATGGAACGAGTACGAGATCATCGTCGATCACGCGAAGATCACGCTGAACGTCAACGGCGAAACGCTCAACGAGGCTTGGGACGTCGGCGAACTGGCGGGCAAGGTCGCCCTCCAGTCCGAAGGCGCGGCGAT
>JACRLV010000062.1 GCA_016235145.1 Planctomycetota bacterium | reverse complement strand
GTCCTGGGTGTGCTGGCGGTCGCGATCGGCGGCTTCTGGTGGTATCGCCTGCGGACGCCGGCGGTGGAGAAGACCGAAATCCCCGCCACGAGTCGAGTGGGCTGGTGCACCGCGTGCAAGAAGGACTTTACAGTGCAGGCCGCCGAGATCGCGTCGACCGCGGCGCAAGGCGACAAGATCCAGTGCCCGATGTGCAAGAAGTTTGAAGCCAAGTGGGGCACGGCGCCGGAGAACCCGAGTTCGGGCGTGATAATGCCCTAGCGGCGGCTGATGGGTCCGGGAGTCTCGGTGCGCCCGGCTTTGTTTCCGGCGCGCTGATGATACGTGAATGGCCGAGGGTGTGTGCAGAGCAATTCCTCGTAAAAACGGAGATGCGTCATGATTCGTCGTCGTTCTGGTTTCACGTTGATCGAGCTTTTGGTGGTCGTTGCGATCATCGCACTGCTGATCTCGATCCTGCTGCCGAGCCTCCAGGGCGCGCGCGAGCAGGGCAAGCGGGCCAAGTGCCTGGCGAACATGAAGAGCATCGCCCAGGGCTCGGTTGCGTATGCTACCGAGGACAAGAAGGAGCTGGTGGCGCCCATCCACCAGATGGCGGTATCGACGCTCCACTCGCAGGGCTTCACGGGCACCGTGACGCCGCAGGATCCTGCGGAGCAGTATCCCGCTCCGTTTATGGCGATGCGCCTCGCGATCCCGACATCCTTCGGCGGACGTACGCCGCAGGTAAAGATCCCGACGTCGGGCGGTGGGGGCGTGACCGTCATGATGGATCCGGAGGAGCAGCCGGGCGGCAGCGATCGCTGGCTGGCCAAGACCCGTCCGCTGAACAAGTACGTCATGGGCAGCAACGAGCAGTCGGACAACAAGAACATGGAGATGTACCGCTGCCCGGCCGATACCGGCTACCCGCAGCATCGCTTCATGCGTGACTGCCCGGTCGAGGCGACGGATATCCCCACGTACGACATGCTGGGGAACAGCTATCGCATCAACGTCGCGGGTTATTTTTGGATCAGCGGAAGTTCCGGAGTCGGGCAGTTCTCCATCGGCGTCTGGGGCAAGCAACTCTCGAAATTGTCCGATACCGGCAAGGTTGCGATGTATTGCGAGCCGATTTTCTACAATGCCAGCCGCGTGCTGGGTCCGGTGCAGAACGCGCCGGATATCGTCGGGTGGCACAAGGCCGTAATGAAGGACAACGTGGCCTATGCCGACGGATCGGCTCGCTCAACGCTCGCGGTGCAGATGATTGACTGGCCGGCGCAGCTGCTGGCACAGATGAACGTAGCCACCGACAACCCGTGGTACTACTACCTGCGCCGCGGCGACACGTGGCGCACGGACACCTATCCAACCCCCGGCTCGCGAATCGTGATGCGAAATGCAGCCGGCGCAATCGTTACGCCGGGCATCCCGCCGGGCAACATGAACAAGTGGCCGTACTCCGGCCACAACACGATCGATTGATTGGTCCGCCGATTGGGCACTATCAACGAAGGCAGGTTGCTGAAACGCAACCTGCCTTCGCGTCTTTCGGGGGCGAATGGATCCACGCTATGGGTCGCGTGCGGGTCAGCCGACCAGCGCGCTGCCGCATGGGGGCCTGATGCGCCGCCCTCACCCCGTCCCTCTCCCGGAGTGCCGGGAGAGGGGGAATGGAAGCCAGCCCGCCGGCGACCCCGCCAGCCCGTCGCCGCCGCTCTGGCGATGCCGTTTGCGCCGTCCGCACCGCCGCCGTCAAACCCGCACCGCCGCCGTCAACCCCGCAACCGCGCCCGCCCGAAGAATCCCAATTGGCGCGCGCATGTCCCAAGCCTCCTGGCCCTGGGGAGAGCAGTGTGGTTTATTCGGCGTTTCAGGACTGAAGGTGGTGCTTGGATCGCCGTGCGGACCATTCGCTACTTGCGCTTGAATTCCGCCGCGCCGCCGCTGAGTTTCACCAGACCGTCGCCGGCGAGGTAGGTTCGCGCTTTCGAATCCGCGCCGAGCGTGCTGTCGAGAAACGCGAGCGTCGCCGACGCGACCGTGTCCGTAATCAGCTTGACGTCGGTGGTCGGCTCTTCGCCCAGCAGCGATGAAAGCCCGCGGCCCTGATACGACCCGTGCGTCGCACCGTCGATGTAGACCAGGTACTTCTCGCCCGGGGCGGCGTATTCGAACGGGTGCCGCCGCGATTCCGGCGTCTCGTTGCTGATCGAAACCACGTCGAGCGAGCCGGCGAAGACCAGCATCGGCTTCTTGATATCCTTCCAGGACTCCGCGCTCAGGGACTTATTCGTCAGCCCCTGGCCGGAGATGATCACCGCGGCCTTGATGCGGTCGTCGCCGATCGAAAACAGCGCCGCACCGTGCCGCGGCAGCCGCACCTTGGCGCCGAGCGCGACTTGGGCGGTATACGCGCCGGCCGAGTGGCCCGCGATCGCGATCCGGTTGCGGTCGATGCGGCCCTTGTCGCCGATTTTCAGTTCCGGCCGCTTGTCTTCGATCTTGTCCAGCGAATCCAGAATCAGGCGCACGTCGGCGAGCCGTTCCGCGGGGTTGACCGATTCGCGGAGCTTGTTCGGGTCGGCCCGCAGGGCGCTGAGGTCTTCGCCCTGCTTGCGGCGGAGCTTGAGCGAATCGTCGTGCGTGGGGTGGACCACGACGTAGCCGTGGCTCGCCAGATGCGCGCTCCATTCGCCGAATGCGTCGCCGGCGCCGCCCGCGCCGTGCGAAAACACGACCAGCGGCAGCAGCTCCTTTTCCGGCGCGTTTTTCGGACAGCGGATCAGCAGCGGCAGGTTCTTGTCGCGGCGCTTGTCGTAGAGCGGAAAGTCGCTGACCAGATCGACCGCATAGGGTCCGGGTTCGAGCTTGTAGCCGGCGGAGCGGTCCTCGTGGTATTCGCGCGCCGGACGCGACGCGCTCGTCGGCTGGGACGTCGGCTGCGAAGCGGTGGTCGGTTGCGAAGCGGGCCGAGACGCCGGGCGACGCGTGGGTTTCACGTTCGTTAGCCGGGCCGGACGGGACGCAACCGGCCGCGACGCAGCGGGCTGCGAAACGGCGGGTTGCGACGCCGCCTGGGCGAAGGTGTATTCAATCGAACCGAGCAGAAAGACGCCGATCAGGAAAATCGTTCGTTTCACGGATTCCACTCGCATTTGCTTGTCCGGGCGGCGTGCGCGCTTACCCTTTGAATGCCGAACTGCCGAGCCGCACCAGGCCGGGAACGAACGGCAACAGCGCCGAACCCAGGCCGATCCAACCGCCCAACTTGGCGCGCCACGCGCCGACCCAGCACCCCGGTTCGTTTGCGATTCGCCGCTTGACGCTGCGCCCGTAGAAGAACGCGATCAGCCCGACCACGATCGCGAGCAGCAGCCCCACCACGGAAGCCAACCCCGCAACCAGTGCGGGCGTCGGCGGCAGTGTGCCCGGCGCGAGGTCGCGCGGCATCATATTTTGAGCCAGTATCCCGCAGACCATCGCCACAACCGCCCCGACGGCGGCGATGATTCCGCACATCAGCGTGCCCGTCGCTCCGGGCGCCATGCGGGCGATGAGCTTGCTTTCGTCGTAGCCGTTCGGAGCTTCCTGGGCCGATTGCACCGGCGCGGCGGCTGCCGGTCGCGCCGCGGCCGCGGTTTCAGCCGCCTGGATCGGCGGCGCGGCGGCGCTCAGGTACGCACCCTGCCCCGAAACGGGAAGCGCTCCGCTATCGCGGCGGATGTCCTCGGTCAGGCGGTCCGACACGATCTTTCCGTCGCGCATCTGCACGATTCGTCGCGCCTGCATGGCTACGTCCGGCTCGTGCGTCACCAGCACGATCGTCACGCCCTGCGCGCTGAGATCGTGGAAGATCTGCATGATCTGTTCGCCGGTGCGCGAGTCGAGATTGCCGGTCGGCTCGTCCGCCAGGAGGAATTTCGGCTCGTTGACGATGGCCCGGGCGATGGCGACGCGCTGCCGCTCGCCGCCGGACAGCTCGTTGGGCCGATGGCCGGAGCGCTGCCCCAGGCCGACGCGCTCCAGCGCCTTCTGCGCCGGGCCGCGCGTGTTGCCCTTGCGGGCGTAGAAGAGCGGCACGCCGACGTTGTCGAGCGCCGTGGTGCGGTTGATCAGGTTGAACGTCTGAAAGACGAAGCCGATCTCGCGGTTGCGGATGTCGGCCAGCTCGCCGTCGTTCAACTCGCTGACGTTTCGCCCGTTGAGCCAGTATTCGCCGCCGGTCGGACGATCGAGGCAGCCGAGCAGGTGCATCATGGTGCTCTTGCCGCTGCCGGACGCGCCGGTGATGGCGAGGAATTCGCCCGGATGGATTTCCAGATCGACGCCGTCGAGCGCCCGCACGATCGACTCGCCCATGCGATAGAGCTTGGTGAGGCCGCGGATGCGGATCAGGGGCGCGGTCCGATGGGTCCGCGCCTCCCAGTCGGGTGAAATCGCGGGATCGACAGCTATGGGCCGTTCCATCAATGCCGGGCTCATCATCAGGTTGCCGCTTTCTACTCCGCAGGCGATTCTACGCGGTCTTACGCTTGTTTTCGACCGCGGCGGCCGGGATTCGCGGCTAGCGGCGTTCCTCTTCGCGCACGACGGGCAGGCGCGTGTAGACTTCGACGCCTTCCTTCAGCAGTTCGCCTTCGGATTCCGAAAGCGTCCCGACCAGGTGCGTGTTCGCTCCGTCCGTGATTCCGAAACGCGCTTTCACGAAACGCGGTTTGGCGTCGTTGTTCGTTCCGCCGCGGATGTATACGCCCTTTTCGCCCTCTTTCTGCTTGACGGCGTCGGCGGGCACCATCAGGACGCCCGCGACGCTCTCGACCGTGAATTCGACCTGGGCCTGGGCGCCGAGCGGCAGGACGCTGCGCTTGTCGTCGGTGATTTCCACGTGCACGTCGTACTGAATCACCGATGATCCGGGATTGAGCTTGCCCTGCGGCTCGACGCGCTCGATCACGCCGTCGAACGTGAGGTCCGGATACGCGTCCACGGTAACCTTCACCTTGCCGCTGCGGTCGGACTGGCCGCCGCTTACTTCCGTCATTCGCTGCCTCAGATCGTTGACGTCCGGCAGAGTCGAGATGGGCGCGACGTTGGCGATTTTGCCGTAGTCCGCTTCGTCGACGCGCGTCACGACCTTGATCTTTGACACGTCGGCGAGGGTGAGCAGCGTCGATCCGAGCGAGAAGCCCGAGGTGCCCGACTGCACCACCATGCCCTCTTTGACGCGCACTTCGGTGACGACCATATCCGCCTTCGCCGCGACTTTTGTGCGCGAGAGGCGTGTATCGGCGTCTTTCAGCGTTGCGTTGGCGTCGGATACCACGGCCTTCTGGAGCTGAACCGCCTGCTGGGCGTCGCCTTCGCTCTGTTTGGCGATCTGGGCCTGCGCACGCGCCGCGTCGAGCTGGGCCTTGTTCATGTCGATACTCGACTGAATCAAGCGAATCGACCGCTCCGTGCTTGCGGTTCCACGCGTTAATTCCTCCTTGTCCATATCTTCATCGAGACGCCTCCCGTTCGCCTCTAGCTCCCGTATGCGTGCTTCCGCCACCTGCGTGTTGCTGGCCGCTTTTTTGGTCGCGATGTTGGCCTGTTCGAGCAGCGCGTTGGCCCGTTGCACGTTGGCCTGCGCCTTCTCGAAGTTCCGGCGCTCGTCGTCTTCCTTGATGTTCACCAGCGGGTCGCCGGGCTGCACGCGCATGCCTTCCACCACGTACACCTTCAGCACTTCGCCCGAGGCTTCCGGCTTGATTTCCAGCCGGGCCTTCGGCTCGACCAACCCCGGCGCCGTGATCGGAACCCGCAGGTCGCCACGGACGATCTTTTCGAGCTTGGGCTCATCGCCTGGCGGCGTCACGCGGACATAAGTGCGAATGCCCCACCACGCCCCGCCGATCACGCCCAATCCCAGCAACACGAACAGCCACTTGTTCATCTACGTCAGCCCTTGGCTTTCCGCCCGCGCGGATTCCGTCCGCCGCGGACATTGCCGCCCGTCCGGTAGGATTCCCCGTCGGACGCGGATTATTTCCCCCAAGACAGCGCGACGCGCGGGCCGGCCGCGAGCGGTGCGAACCGATAACGAATCCGCACCGCGGCGACAGTCGGCGTTTCGCGCCGTCCGGACGCTTCGCCGCCCGATTGCAACTCTTGCTTCCACACGCCTTTGCCGATGTACAGCCGACCGATTCAACCTCGCCGATTTGGGAGGGTACGAGTGTTTCAGCGGCATTGCAAGCCGAGCGAACCGGGCTCCAGCAGTCTGGCGAGAAGTGTACCGCCGCCGCCTTCAGCTGCATTCCCATGTACCGCAGCCGCGGCGTTGCGCGCCGGAGGTTCATGCTCCCCTGTTTCGCCCGCGCGCGCCGGCGCTTGGGGTTCTGGTTCTGAAACAACGGCTCGGCTGCTGCGCGGATATTCGCCGGCAAGGTTTCACGACTTGCCTGTCAGCCTTCGCGCGATTGGGTTGGTCCCGATGTGCGTCCTGCTTGGCGCCCTGTCGTCCTGTGCGGCGCCGCGACGAGCAGCGCCGTTGTCGATCGGCACGCTCGAAGCTGCGCCGAGCGCGCAGCTGCGCGAGTCCTGCCGGACGATCGTCTCAGACCCGCAGGAGATCGCGGACCTGTGCCGCCCGCTCGGGCCGCGCATGGACCTCGTGCAGGTGCATACGAACGCTGACTGGGCCCGGCTTCAACAGGTCTGCCCGGACCTCGGCCCCGCTCCGGACCTGGCCCGCGGAGCGATCGTCGGCGTGCTCTGCCGGGCGGGAACGCCGCTGTCCGGCGAGTGGCCGATCGAGCTCGACCGCGTGCGCGTCGCGGATGGGGCCGGCTTTCTTTCCGCGAGTTTCGTCGGCGGCAGCTATCTGCCCGACGGGGTCGGGTTTCTGGAAGCCGCCTACGTCGAGGGCTTGAGCGACGTCATGATGGTCGATGTTAACGGCGTGCGCTTCTTCGCGGACTAGTGGTTCGTCAAGACTTGGTTTTCGGATACGGGTAAGACCCGAATTGGGGACCGGACGCCGACTTGGAGAAATGTGGGGCCGGCCTCTGGCCGGTCTCTTCGGAAACAGGCCCGTGTGGTGCAGCGAAGTCGCTGCCAAAGAGACAGGCCGGAGGCCGGCCCCACACGATTCGAAGCGGCCCCACGCCCAAAAGGAATCTCCCATGAACACTCCGCCGCGAATCGCACTTGCCAATCTGCCCACGCCGCTGGTCCGCTGCACGCGCCTCGAGGCGGCGTTGGGGGTGAAAAACGCGATCTGGATCAAACGCGACGACCTCACCGGCGTGGAATTCAGCGGCAACAAGATCCGCAAGCTCGAATACATCGCGGCGGCGATGAAGGCGGCCGGGCAGAACGCGCTGGTCACGGAGGGCACGTGCCAATCGAACCACTGCCGCGCGACGGCCGCCGTCTGTGCGCGGCTCGGGTTTGCCGCCCGCTTGCTGTTTCGTCCGATGTCGAACGCGACGCCGCAGGGAAACGAGCTGTTGGATTCGCTTTTCGGCGCCGAGACGGCCTTCTTTTCGCGGCAGGAACTATCAGAAAACAAAGCCGCGATCCTCGAGGAGCAGTTTGCCCAATTGCGGAAGCAAGGTCGCAATCCGCGCTACACGCCGCCCGGCGCGTCGGAGCCGCTCGGATGCTGGGGCTACATTCGCGCGGCCCAGGAACTTGCCGAGCAAATCAATCAACTCAAGATCGGGCCATGCGACGTGCTGATAGCGGTATCTTCGGGCGGGACGTACGCGGGCCTGCTGCTGGGTTCGCTGATGATGCGAGCCTGCCCGTGGCGGCTCTGGGGTGTGCCGGTAAGCGATGATGTGGCGTATCACGTGCGCGAGGTCGGTCGGCTGTGCCGCGAGACGATCAGCGGATTCGATATGAGGATCGATTTTCGCGACGAAGCGATGCAGTTCGTCGATGGATTCATCGGCGCGGGCTACGCAATCCCCTATCCCGCCGCGATTCGCGCGATCCGCCTGCTGGCGCGGACCGAAGCGATGGTGCTCGACCCGGTCTACACCGCCAAGGCGTTCTGTGCGCTGCTGGACGGCGTAGCCCAGAAACGGTGGGCGAGCGATCGTCCGGTTGTGTTCATTCACACCGGCGGGATATTCTCCGATTTCGCCTGGCCGGAGCTGTTGCAATCGCCGGCGGGCGAAACGGACGGAAGCTGGCGGCCGTCGTGATCGCCGTCGCCGCGTGAAGTGGAAGGTCGAAGGATCGATGAAAACCGGATTGGCTGTCGTCGCCGCCGTGCTGGCGCTGAGCATCGCGATCGCGTACGGGATCAAGCAGCGCTACGGCCCGGAGCTGGCCCAGACGCAGGATCTGGTGACCGGCTTGATCTACTTTCTGGAGCAGCACGCCGGGCGGTTTCCCGCGACGGAGCAAGAGTTCACCTCGTCGGCGTTCATCGAAAAGACCGGCGACGGCGGCATTCGCGTGCTGCCGCAGCCGAATACGCGCTATCGCCCCAAGACGTACGGCATCGTCATTCGCGACCTGGCCCGCTTCAAAGTCGCCTGGGGCGCGGACCTGACGCAAATCCACGTCGACGAACGCGGAATTGGCCGGCTGCCCGACGGCCGGGAAATCACGCTGGTCTGCTGGCCGTCCAGCCCGCCGTCGGCGAAGGAATACGTCTGGTTGCTGTTGGATATTCACAAACAGACGCAAGCGGCGGCGTCTCAGCCGGCGAGCCGGCCGTGATTTCTCGCAATCGCATGGCCTGAAACGCCGCAGCGGGCTAAGATTTTCCGCTGAATCGTGTTGCGTACCGGGCGGGGCGTTTCTGTCCGCGGCGCGACGAGCGGGCCATTGTGAGACCCAAAATCCCATGCGCGTATTGATCACCGGCTCCAGCGGCCAGATCGGAACCAACCTCGGCCTCGGCCTCCTACAGCGGGGAGACCAGGTCTTCGGCATCGACAAGCGGTCCAACACCTGGACCGACAAGATCCCGTTCGCAAAGGCCGACCTGTGCGAATGCCGCAACGGCGAGTTTCCCGTAACGGGCAAGTTCGACGTGGTCGTACACCTGGCCGCGCACGCCAAAGTGTTCGAGCTCGTCGAGCAGCCGCATCGGGCGCTCGAAAACCTCGTGATGTGCTTCAACACGCTCGAATACTGCCGGCGGACAAAAACGCCGATCATCTTCGGCAGCTCGCGCGAGGTGTACGGCGACATTCATCGCCACGTGACGGAAGAGGAGGAGGCGGATTTCGTCGTCGCGGAGAGTCCGTACAGCGCATCGAAGATCTCCGGCGAGGCGTATATCTACTCCTACGCCGAGTGCTACGAGCTGCCCTACCTGGTCTTCCGGTTCAGCAATGTCTACGGCCGCTTCGACAACGACGCGGAGCGCATGGAGCGCGTGATCCCGCTTTTCGCGAAGAAGATCGCCGAGGATCAGCCGATTGTCGTGTTCGGCCGCGAGAAGGTGCTGGACTTCACGTACGTCGATGACTGCGTGCAGGGCGTGACCAAGGGGATCGACGCGCTCGTCGAGCGGCGGGTCAATCGCCGCACGGTCAACCTGGCCTACGGGCAGGGCTCGACGCTGGTCGATCTGGTGAATCTGATCGCGCTCTCGCTGCGAAAGAAGCCGAACGTGCGCTACGAGCCCGCCCGTGCCGGCGAGGTGACGCGCTATGTCGCGGATCTGACGAAAGCCCGCGAGCTGCTCGGCTATCAGCCCACGACGCCGCTGACCGCCGGCGTGCCGCTGGCCGTCGCGTGGTATATCAGCACGGGCATGATCAAGGGGTAGGACGGCTCAACGTAGCGTCGGACCTCCGAGTCCGACGGGGAAACAGGCGGCGGAATTCGGTTCTGATGTACCGCAGCCGCCCTCGGCTGCACGGCGTACCGCAGCCGCCCTCGGCTGCTGCTTTCGCGTACACGCTGGGCTTGGGGCCTTGAGGATGCGCCCTCACCCCGCCCCTCTCCCGGAGTACCGGGAGAGGGGGAGTCGGCCCCGCGCGACCCGTAGCGTCGGACCTCCGAGTCCGACGAGG
>JACRLV010000353.1 GCA_016235145.1 Planctomycetota bacterium | reverse complement strand
TAGGAAAACCCGCTGGTCGTGTTCGCCCCGATGAAAAGCGGCCCGGTAGCGGTAATGGACGACGCGGCGTCCCCCGTGATATCCGCCACGCAAAGCCCTGAGCCCAGATAACTACCCTGCGGCCCGAAGTGGATTCGGTTTCCGGAGATGTTGTTCGTCGTATTGCTGAGTTGACCGTTGATCGTCAGGCCTGTGCCGCCCGAGGGCTGGATGTTCCCGCTATTTCCAATGTCGGCGTTGATCGTGCCGTTCCCGCTGATCGTCGATCCACTGAGGACCGTGATGGCTCCTGTTCCATTGAACGTTCCGCCGCCGAGGCTGACGTGTCCGACGCCCCCGTTGGGATCGCCGAGGAAAGCTGCGCCGTCGACGTCGGCCTGGCCGCCGGTGTTGATGTTCAGCGTCCCCGTGCCTGCGGCCGTTCCGCTGGAATTGCGCCCGACCAGCAGATCACCGCCCACGAGCAACCTCGCATTCAACAGCCCGGCGGTCTGCACGGTCACTGTGCTCGTCGATGCCGCGCCGTTGGCGATGATCACATCTCCGGCGAAGCTGGCGAAAGCGCCCGTATTGATGTTCATCGTGGCGTCGCCGCCCTGGCCGATGCGCGACTCGTTGGTCCCCAGCACGGTCAGGCCGGAAAATCCGAGCGGCACAGTCGAAAAGCCGGAGATGGTCACGGTCGGCGCCGATGTCGAGTTCGAGCCGACGATTAGCTGATCGCCGACTTGCACACTACCGGCGGCGGTGACGTTCAGCGTCGCCGCGCCATTGACGCCGACTGTCAGGTCGGCGCCGCTCCCGACGATGAAGTCCGCATCGTCATCGTTGACGTTCAACACGCCTGTGCTGCCGCTGCCGTTGCCGAGATTGACGGCCGCGTTGGAGGTGAAGGTGCCCGTGGTCAGCGTGACCGTCGCGTTGTCGGGGCTGGTGCTGCCGATCGTTACACCCGTAGACGCCGTATGCGGGTTGAGCATGCTCAGTGTCACGATTCCCTGCCTGTATGTATGCGTCCGACTGGCGGCGACGGTGGAGTTGAATGACGTTGTGTAAGTCGCGGCGAGGTTGAATGTGAGATCGTCAGCCGAGGTTGGAATCTGCGCGGGCAGCCAGTTGGTCGACGTCGCCGCCGATCCGCCCGCAGGGTTGTTCCAGCTGAGCGCCGATCCGCGGGCAGCGCTCGTCAATATGACGGTCGCTAGGAGCAGCGCGGCAACGGAAGTGCGCTTCACGCGAAAGTTTTGCAGGGATTCCAACATCGGCGCGCTCCTTCGGCAAGCGTGAGAATTCGAAAATGCCCGATCACCCAAGGACCACGGTAGCCGTTCGATACGCCGGTTTCAAGCGAAAACGCAGGGCAGTGTTGCACTGAATTCGTATCGGAGCGTTCTGGAACAGCGAATCGCTCTGGATTGAGTACCTCCGAAAGTCGCGCGATTCTACGAGGATAGTGCGTAGCCCTTTTGGGAACAAAAGGCGAAAAAACCGGGCGATCTCGGCGGCCCTCGCGTTACAATCGACGGATCAACGGTCGGCAAGGGCCGTGCGGGGTCATACCTCTCGGCCGCGCCGACCATGGCCTGAACGGCAACCAATGACTCGGAGGGCTGACCATGAACCGCTCTGCTGCATTTCTCGCGGTTTTCTTGACGCAGTTCGCCGGCGCGCAGATGCGCCTGAGCTGGGTCGCCCAGTATGACGGGCCGGCGAGCAATCTCGACCGCCCGGAATCGATCCTCACCGACGCAGCGGGCAACGTCTATGTCACCGGATGGTCCGAAGCCGGTCCGCCGACCAACGGCGATTGCACCACAATCAAGTACGACCGTAACGGCGTGACGCAGTGGGTCGCACGCTGGAACGGTCCGGACAGCTACTGGGACTACGGCGTCGATCTCGCGATCAACTCCGCCGGCGAACTCTATGTGGCGGCCTATACCTACGGAGGCCCGCGCGCGGTACTGCTCAAGTACGACGCAAACGGCGGTTTGCTGTGGAGTCGCATCCTCGCGGACGGCGTCGGCGTCGTCGTCGCGCTCGACAGCCAGGAGAACGTCTATTTCGGCGCCAGCGCCGGCGGATATCCGCGCAACCTGTCGCTGTGGAAATTCGACCCGGCAGGGAATGAGCAGTGGTATCGCGGCTACGACGGCCCCGCCGCGTCGCACGACAACCTCACCGACATCGCCATCGACGCCGACGACAACATCTTCGTCCTCGGCGAGGTGCGCACCGCCAGCGGCAGCGATGAGATCGCGCTCCTGAAGTACAACGACTCCGGCGCACTCCAGTGGACCCGCCTCTACACGGACGGAATCGACAACGCGGTTTCGAACCTCGCCCGGGATTCATTCGGAAACATCTACATCGGCGCCCGCACGCGCATCACCTATGCGCAGCACGAGCTGATGATGCTCAAGTATGACACCAACGGAACCCTGCTCTATCGCCGGGCGCAGACCGGCCCCGACGGCGGGGAGGCATACCCCGAGGACATCGCCGTGGATTCGGCGGACAGCGTCGTCATGACCGGTTGGACCCAGAGCAATCTCGGCGGCGCCCACTGGACGACCGTGAAGTACGACGCCGCCGGAAACCAGCTCTGGGTGCGAAACCTCCTGGATACCGTCGGCGACTGGAACGTGCCGATGGCCGGCGTGCAATTCGACGCCTCCGACAACGTGTTCGTCGGCGGCTACGCGACCGGCGGCGGCGGCGACGCCGATCTCTCCGTGATTGAATACGACCCCGATGGCACGATGGTCTGGCAGGGTTGGTTCGCCGGTTCGGGCGCTGGGTTTGACGGCGCACAAGACTTGCTCGTAGACGAGCGAGGGATTATTCACGCCGTTGGATCCAGCGCAGCCGGCCCGGAAAACGACGACTACCTCACGATCAAGTTCGTGCCCGCGTGCGAAGGCGACATTAACGCGGACGGCGAGGTTGGTCTCTTCGACCTGACGATACTGCTCCAGCACTTCGGCACGGAAAGCGGCGCCGCTCTGGAGGACGGCGATCTCGACGGCGACCACGACGTCGACCTGCAAGACCTCGCAACGCTGCTGTCCGCCTTTGGAACGGTCTGCTCGACCTGATCGCGAGACCGTCTCGCGTCACGTCCGCGTGGCGCGCGGTGATCACAGGCGCGGTGGCGCTTCCGATGCGAGCTTCTCACGCCTGATCGGATCGTGGAAGAGCAGGAACCTGAGGCGCGCTTCCGACCCGTGACACTGCGTGCAGTAATTCGGGGGGAGGAAGGGTCGCAGCTTCGGTTTCATCGCCCGCAACGGACCCGGGGGCTGTGTCTCGTTCTGTCCGGCGAGTTGCGACGGCTCCAGCCGCCCATGCGACAGGTGGCACGTGCGGCAAGTCACCTGTCCATTGGCGTTTTCGCAGCCGGCTGAATCGAACACCGGGAGATAACCTGGCGCCTCGGGTGCTAGGGCGTTCGGTATGGGCGCCCGCGGATGCTCGGACGCCGCCGGACTGGGCGCGGGACCGCCGGCGCGATGGCACGCCGTGCATGCAGCATCGGAGTCAACCGAAGCGTGATCCATTCCCGGCAGAAAGCGCGGCGAGAGCATGTGCCCCCAGGCCTGATCGCTGCTGCCGTGAACCGCGTGACAAGGCCTGCACGACGTCACATCCGCGCCGATTCGCATCAGGCTCTGCGTTGAGTGGCCTGTGAACTCTTGCAGGTACGCCCGTTGGAAATGGCACGCGAGGCAGACACCGGCAGGATCGTCCGTGGCGGTCCGCATCAGGTACGCGGGTTGTGTGCCGCCGTGCGGATCGTGGCATGTGCGGCACGTCATCCGCCGCTGCCCGTCCGCGTCGCACTCGAGCAGCGTCAGATCCACATCGTCGTTGTCGCGCGGGATGTGCAGCGGGTGCAGGATCGCGGCTGCGCCGTTGGAGTTCCAACCGGCGTTCTCGTGGCAAGCCAGGCAGGCGCCGTCACGCCCACTCTGGCTCAGCCGCGCGGGGAAACGCAGAAATCCGGCCGCGTCGTTGGTGTGCGGCACGTGACACGCAAGGCACTCCCCCTTGCCCGCGGCGACATCGCTGGAAACGGGCTCGGGCCAGGCGCCCGGCGACAGCGAGGCGTCATGCGGCCCGCCCGTGAGTCGAGCCTGATCGGGATGGCACTCTTTGCAGAGCTGGGAGGCGGGCTTTGCCAGGAATCGGCCGAAGCGTGAGTCATGCGCGTCGTGGCAATCCGTGCAAACCGACTCGGGATGCGGACTCGCGCTCGCGGGCTTGGCCTGCGCCCAGCTCCGCGGCTGATGGCAACCCGTGCACAAGCCCTTAGGGTCTCCCTGGGTGGGCGCCGCGGTGCGTGCGGCGGTGTGTATCCGATGGCACGTGCGGCAGGTGCCGCCGGCGAAAGGTTGGCCGCCCGCTTCCGCGCCGCCGTCCGATTCGCTGTAGATGTCATGCAAGCTGCCGTAGATTCTCCCCTTTTCTGCATGACAAGCGAGGCACAGCCCGTCCGGACCCGCGTGTGGCAAAACGATCAGATCGAACCTGGCCGTCTCCGACGAGTGGCACACCAGGCACCCCGGATCCGAGGCATCGGTTGGCGTCCGAGCGCCGGCATCGATCAGTTGCTGCGGGACGCCGTGCTCCGGTTTGCCGAGCGGATGCAGTTCCGACTGTGCAGCGCTGGCCATGTCGGCGTGGCAAATGAGACACAAATCCGAAGCCGCCGTTTTTCGAATGTACTCGTGCCACGCTTCGTGGGGATGGGGAGAGTCACCGGCGCCCGACGAACGTCCGGCGCCTTGGGCGTCCGGCAGACGAACCGCGTGGCACGCGCCGCAACCGGCGTCGAGTGGTCCGAACGGCGCCTGACGGTGGCAAGCACGGCAATTCAGTCCTTCGTGGTACGGCGCCAGCGGCCAACCCGTCAGGGCGTGGTCGAACCGCTCGGGCGGTGCCGTGCCCTCCGGCGAATGGCAGCTTGCACACCGCGTATCGTCGTCAACGACGTGGCACGCCAGACACGGCTGGTGATGGTGTTCCGCCGGCATGTTTCTGGCGAGTTCCGCCCCCGCCTCGTGGCAGCGCGTGCAGTTGTCGCTTCCGTGGCAGTCCACACACTGGTTCCCGTACCGCTGAATGTGGTCATCGTGACGGAACCACACGATCGACCTGATCCCGGCTTCGTTTTCGGGCTGGTAGGTGATGACGTCCGGCCGGACGATCGCGGCGTGCGTTTCGGCCATGTAGACGCTGTGCAGGCCGACCCCTCCGCCCGGGCGCGCGCTGTCGCTCAATGAATGGCAGGCCTGGCAGTGGTTCCCGTGAGCCCACTCGCGATGGCAACCCATGCACTGGCGATGGTACGCGCCCTTCAGAGTGGGCTTGCGGATGTCGTCTTGCGGGAGCTGCGGTTCATGGCAATCGCGGCACTTGGCGGGAACCTGCGTGTTCTCCGTGTAGTGATGGCACACAGTGCAGGCCGCGGCCATCTTCGCATGCTCCCCATGATTAAAGAGCACCGGACCGAACCAATCCGAACCGGCCTGTTCGCCGTTCAACATCTCCAGCAGGATCGTGTCGGGTCCGGGCTGACGCGAATCCTGCGCGTCGAAAGGCGGGCGGGGGGCGCGCGTCACCGGGGCCGTCGCCGTACTCAGCAGCAGCACAACGCTCACAGCGGCGAGCGCAGGCATGTCGAGACCTCCTTGGATGGGGCGTGGCCATCGTCATTTCCCGACACGGCCCCGCGTGAAGGCGCGGCTTTCGAGCTGACGGCCTCGCCGTGATCAGGCGTTAGCGTCGGACGCGCGCCCAGTACCGGCAGGGTGTTTACGATCCAGCGGAATGCGACCAATCCCAGTGTAATGAGCGCGACGGACAATACGACTTCCATCCAGTGCGGGACGTAGCGCACCGGCTCGTTCCAGCGGAACGCGATCACCGAGATGTTCAAGCGGTTCAACACCACCCCGAGAATCGCCAGTACGCTCGCGCAGCGCGTCAGCGTAGCGCTCCCCACCCGGGCCGCATGGGCGTAGAGCGCGCATGGCAGCAATCCCAGGCCGAGCACTTCCACGAGAAATAGAACCCCGTACGGAGTCGGCAAGAGGTTCCACGTTCCCGCCTTCATGACGGCGATCGTTTTCACACAACAATAGACCAGGAGCACGACGCTGGCGGCCTTTCCCAGGCCGATGACCAATCGATCGACGTCCGCCGGGCGCTGGTCCGCGACCTGAGAATGGAACAACCGGTGTGAAAGGGTGCTCTCGAGAATGACCATCGAGAGGCCGGCGATGACGGCCGATATGAAGAAGAGCAGTGGAATCAGCTGCGAATACCAAAGCGGATGAAGTTTCGCGGGCGCCAGCAGGAACAGGCCTCCCAGCGAACTCTGGTGCATGGTCGATAGCACGACTCCCACAACAGTCAACGCCAGCATGGCGCGGCGCACCAACGCCAACGTGCGCCGCAGTCGGAAGCGCTCACATACGCTCGGCAGGCACTCCAGAAAAAGGACCGTCGAGTAAAGCATCACGCACCATGCGACCTCAAACATGACGGAATGCGGCTGCCAAAACACCATCGGATGCCAAATCGCCCACGGCCGGCCCAGGTCCATTAGCAGGCCCAGAACCGCGAGTACATAGCCCAGAAAGGCTGTAAGGATCGCCGGTCGAACGAAGCCTCTGTACCTCTCCAGATGGAACAGCTCGACCGCCGCCGCCAGCACGAATCCGCCCGCGGCCAACGCCACGCCGCAGAGCATGTCGAATCCAATCCACAGACCCCAGGGATAGTTGTCCGAAAGGTTTGTCGTCGCCCCCAACCCACGCGTAAACCGGATCCACGTCACCACCAGCCCCAGGCTCAGCACGACCGTCGCCGCCAGGTTGAACGGCGTCGCCCGCGGACGGATGGCATCCCGCACCAGCAGGCCGAAACGCGCAACGTCGGTCAGCCACGTGTGCCGCGGCCGGGGGTGTGTTATGGAATTCGCCACGACTACTTTCCTTTCGATCCAGTGCGGACTTGCGGGCCTGCCTCGATGGCGCGCGTCGGCGTGCGCTCAGCGCCCAACAGTTCCACGGCGCCCGGCAGCGGCGGCGTGGCACCGCGCGAGGCGGCCTCGTGTCGCTTGGTCAACGCGTACGCTCCCAGCAGCAGCGCCGGCCAGATTGCCACAACCAGCGGAACGGCGGACAGGAAGCCCTCGGTCAGCTCGGGATACGGCCTGTCTCCCAGATCCGTGCGAAACCCGAGCTCCGCGAATGATTTCGGCGCCAGGTACAGCCAATTGGTTCCGCCGACTTCGTGCTCTCCATAAACGTGATCTACATACTTGTCCGGGTTTCTGTGGATTCTGTCGCGGGCGAGCACCAGCAGTTCGTGCCGTGTGCCGAACGTGGTGGCCTCCACCGGGCAGATCTTCGCGCACGCCGGCGCGCCGCCCGTGCGGCTGACCGCGTCGAAACACATCGTGCATTTGCGGACGGCCGGCGCAAACGGCTCATCGTAGGTGTAGGCCGGCATCGAGAACGGGCATGCCACCAGGCAGTAACGACACCCGATGCAGAGCGACGGGTCGTAGTCCACCGGCCCCTGACGCGTCTTGCGGATCGCCGCGACCGGGCAGGCCGAGGCGCAGGCCGGTTCATTACAGTGCATGCACTGGATTTTTGCGTAGACTGCCTTTTCGCCCGGTTGCGGCGCTTCGAAGCGATTGACCACGGTGAGGTTGTGCCGGTCGGTGCGGCGCGTTTTCTCGAACACCGCCTCGTCCTCGAAGTCCTCCATGGGTCGATTGGGCAGCCGGTTCGCCTGCTTGCACGCGAACTCGCACTTGCGGCATCCGATGCACAGGCTCAGATCGCTGAGCATCGCCCAGGCGTCCGGACGCGCGCTCGAGGCGGGCGGCGCGCTGTGGGCCTGCCCGCCCACGGCGCCGGCGGCGCCGATGGTCCCCAGGAGCTTCAGGAAATCCCGCCGGTTCGTTGCCATTGAGTCCTTCTTTCTGTCGCCGCGGTTCCACAGGCCGGCGCTGTCAGGACTGGCGGCCTCGCCAGCCCGCAATCCACACCAGCGAGAGGTAACACAACACCAGGCCGGTGAGCAACGTCAGCGCGGTGAGGCCGGCGGCGAAGCCCAACACTTCTCGCACGGTCGAGTATTCAGTAGTTGGGCGATACATGCCGAGCACCATCTCGGTCACAAGCCATATGCACAACGCGGCCAACGCCAGCGCCAGCGGATGAGCGAAGTACATAAAGCCGATTGTGCGCAGCAAGCGACGAACCGTAGACTCGTGGCTTACATTCGAGCCGCCTTCAACATGGGGTCGCATGGTCGTCCCGCCTTTCTGGTCAACGCCCGCAGACGAGCGTTGCACCGCTTTCTTTCTCGTCCTCCACAGATCCCTGTTCACTCGCGGCCTGCGTCCTGCGACTCTCCCCTCGCCGAATGCGGGGGCGCGGCATGGCCCGGCCGGTTGGCGGGCGGGTCGCGCGCACCCGCCTCCAGCTTCTCCAACTGACCCCGCGCGAAAGATCGAGCCGCCTCATCGACACTGCTTTTGCCGCAGCCATAAGCGTCAATCAGGCCGCCGCGGAGCGCCCGGATCAGCGCGGCATCCATGCCCCGCGATACCAACGCGCTGCAATCGGACAGCTCCGCGACCAGCGACTGGTACGCCCGCATGCGGCCTGAACCCAGTCCCTGCGCGTGGTGTTGCCCGCCCCCATCCACAACACAGACGTTGCTTCTGTAGCCTGCCCGCACTGCGGTCGATTGGCTGACTTCGAAGACGACGAAGCCGCCGCAGCGATCCGGGTGAGCCGCCACATTCACGCCGTCGTCGGTTGGAATCGCAATCACCATGGCCAATTGTCCGTAATGCGGCGCGGCGAACGGCTGCACGCCGGCATCCACCACGCTTCACTTCTCAGGCGGCGCTCGTCACTCGACGGAACGCCGCCCAGTCCCAGAAGGGTAGGTGCAACCGCTATTCCGGCAGGCTGTCTAACGGACGAATAGCGCTAAGTGGTAGTGAAGCCGCGGCTTAGGCGTGGGGCGTTCTTGTCACTCTTGGGAACAGGCTTGCATCCTGCCAGCTAATCGCCGGCGGAGAGTTGCAATCTGCGAGCTTCGGCCTTCTGGGTGCGGGTGCGGCGCGATTTCTGCAACGAAATGCCGAGCGACTTGACCTTGCGAAAGAGAGTGCTGGGATCGATGCCCAGCTCCTCGGCGGCCGCGTTGCGATTGCCATGGTGCCGACGGACGGCGTCGGCAATGTGGAGGGCTTCGAGGTTCTTGAGGGTCATGGTCTCCGGACACGAATCCGCCGGCCCTTCGCCAAGCAGCTCGGGCGGGAGGTGAGACGGTTGAATGAGCCCGCTGCTGCAAAGAACGAACGCGTGCTCAATCATGTTCTCAAGCTCTCTCACGTTTCCCGGGTAGTCATGCCGCATCAGGATGCCGAGGGCCTCCTCCGACAGTCCGGCGACGTTCTTGTGTTGCAGGCGATTGAACTTCGAGATGAAGCGCTCCGCCAGCAGCGGAATGTCCTGCCGGCGCTCGCGCAGCTCCGGCAGCCGCAGGCGCACGACATTGAGGCGATAAAAGAGATCGTCCCTGAACTTGCTCTGGGCCACCAGGGTGCGCATGTCCTTGTTCGTCGCGGCGATGATGCGCACATCGGATTTCACCGGCGTCACGGACCCGAGCGGCTCGAATACCCGCTCCTGGAGCACGCGCAGCAGGCGGCATTGCATCGCCGGAGAGATGTCGCCGATCTCATCCAGAAGGAGCGTGCCGCCTTCCGCAACGGCGAATCGGCCGGGCTTGTCGTGGCGCGCGTCGGTGAATGCGCCGGCCTTGTAGCCGAACAATTCCGATTCGAGCAGCGTGTCAGGGAGCGCGCTGCAATTGACCGCGACGAAACGGTGATCGCGTCGCCGCGACAGGTTGTGAATGGCTTTCGCGAACAACTCCTTGCCCGTCCCGCTCGCGCCTTCGATCAGCAGCGTGCTGTCGCTGGCCGCAATGGCCGGCATGACCTCGAAGAGCTTGCCCATCGCCGAACTGCGGCCGATGATGTCCACGAACGCGTCTTGCCGGCCGATTTCCCGGCGAAGCTCCTCCACCAGGCTCAAATCCTGCAAGGTCTCGACGCCGCCGATCGTATTCCCGTCGTCATCCTTGAGGACGGAAGTGCAGATACTGACCGGAATGCGCTGTCCGCGCGAGTTGGTAAACTGAATGGGCCAATTGCACACCGGCATCCCGGTGCGCACCGTACGTTTCAGGGCGCACTTCTCCGCACCGGCGCACGACGGAAAGACTTCGCGACAGGTGCGCCCGATCACGTCCTGCCAGCGATAGCCGGTGATCCGCTCGGCGGCTCGATTGAACGACGTGATCCGAAAATCCAGATCGACGGTGAACACGCCTTCGCTGATCGACTGTAGGATGTAATCGCATCGCTCGCTGAGGGGCAACGCACTCATGGTCGCCTTCCTCCACGCATCAGGTCCAATTCAGCCGGACTTCATCATGCAGGTTCCGTGCCACTCGCGCCGATCGGGGCGGAAGCTCCGGATAGGTCTGGGTTTATTGCCCCGCGGGCTCACCGTGCGCTAACTCCCACAGTCTGCACGTTCGAGCCCGCGCACCCGTCTGATCATTATCGCGCAATCGCTGAGCCGGAACCCCAAACGCCGCGCCGGCGGAAAGCAACCGCAGCAGTGAGCCTCATTCGAGAACGCGCGGAAAAGATCGTTCGTCGGAGAATTGAATTCTCCAGCACCGGGTTACTCAACCGAGCACGGCCTCGGGCCGGCGTCCCATCGTGGACAGCACCGCCGTCCAGCCAGCGTAGTGCCGCATGGATTGATGACTGGCTCGCCGTCGCGAACGCAAGACGTCGCCGCCGCGTGCTCAGGCGTCGACTGCCTGCCGCGCTTGCGACATCTTCGATCACACTGTCCTAGCATAGCTAGTCAGAAATAGTGCATCACGGGTGGTACGGGCGTCTCGCCCTTTGTTCGACCCGGGCGGGACGCCCGGACCACCCTGATAAGATGCAAACAGCGCGACTAGATACACTAGCGCGCTCTGGCTTCCTGCGTGTCGTGCAGAACGAAGTACACGTCGCGCCCGCCGATCCGAGCGACAGCCTGACCGCTCGCTTTGTGTCGCATCAGTCTGGGGACGAAATCCACGCGACCCGGCATGGTGCGCTCTCCGAATCGCAGATTGCCCCGTAG
>JACRLV010000352.1 GCA_016235145.1 Planctomycetota bacterium | reverse complement strand
GAAATGAAACCTGCCATTCGCCTTCCGCTCGGCCTCCTGCTCGCGTCGCTGCTGCTGCTCGGATGCGAAAGCCCGAAAGCGACGCTCAGCGCCGACCAGCCCGAGATGGCTGCGTTCATCAACCTGATGATGCCGCGGAAGATCGAGATCCAGCATTATCTGACCCAACCGCGCAGCTTCGACGGGAGCGGCAACGCCAACGGCATCGAGATCATCCTCGCCGCCAAGGACGCCTTCGGCGATGACGTGAAGTGCGTCGGCACGTTTTGTTTCGAGCTCCACACGCTGCGCATGGCCAGCGGCGACAAGTTCGGCAAGCGGGTCGGATTCTGGACCGTCACCGTCGGCTCGGAAGACGCCGTCCGCACGCATTGGGATCGCCTCGCCCGCTTCTACAAGTTCAAACTGGAGCTCGACGAGGGCCGGCTCGAGCCCGGCGGGTACATCCTGACGGCGCAGCTCACCCCGCCGACCGGAGAGCGGCTTTTCTCGGAATACAGCTTCCAGAGCGGCGAAGGCGGCGCGGCCGAGCGCAAGCCCGGGGAATAAGCAACCACCGGCGGTAGTTAACAGTCTGATGAAGAATGTAGCGCGGCCGCCGTTGACGGCATCTTTCTCTTGAAGCACGGCTGCGGTCGGCCGCGCGGCCACTTTCCCGCGATTGGCCGTCAATTGCGGGGCGGCAGGCGTGAGAAGTGCCGCCTGATGCCAGGCGGCGAACAGCCGGACCGACCGCAATCCGCGGTTTTTCGCATGGAGTACTCGGAATGAGTGTCGGATCCACGCTGATTTGCCTGCTGCTCCTGACGCAACAGCTCGGCGGCCCGCCCGGCGGAAACGAGCCGCCAAAGATCCGGCTGCGACCCTATGCCTCCGTCCAGTCGGTCTCGCCCGGACAGACGATCGACGTTGTCTGGCAGCTCGACATTCCTCGGCCCTGGCACATGTACCACCCGATCCTGCTCGACACGGGCCTGCCGACTGTTTTCAAGTTTGAAACGCCGTCTGGCGTCCGCGTGGGCGAGGTCCGTTTTCCCACGCCCCACTATGGCGTGCAATCCGAGATTGAGTTTCTGGAGCTGACGGGTCGGGTCTTGTGCGTCGCGCCGCTGACGGTCGAAAAGTCCGTTCAACCCGGGCCGCTGACGGTCCGTGCGTCGGTCCGCGGCCTGGCGTGCATCGAGGCCTGCGTCCCCGTCGAAACGTCCGCCGAGCTTTCGCTGCCCATCACGGAAAAACCCGGTGCAGCAGCGAATGGCGAAAAGCTGAAAGAAGCGACCGAGGCGTTTCCAGCCCAGATTTCGGACGCCCCCTACATCAAAGGCAGCCGCGTCGAGCTTGCCGGTTCGACACTCGAATTCAAGAAGGCGGGCGAGATCGTCGCGACGATCAAGGTCGAGCCGCGGCATCACATTCAGGATCGCAATCCGGGCATCGAGGGATTGATCGCCTCGCGGTTCTTCGTTGAATCGCCGGAAGGACTGGACATCGCCCGACCGGACAAACAGATCTGGCCCGAACCGAAGAAGAAGGCGAGCAAAGGCGTCGGCGAAGCTCGTGAGCACGAGGGCGAAATCAAGATCCGGATTCCGATGGAGATCACCGACGAGAAATTCCCGTCCGGGCCGGTCGCCTTGCGCGTGCTTTTTCAGTACCAGGCCTGCACAGACGCCGGCGTGTGTTATCCGCCGGAATTTGCGGAAACGGTCCTGCGGTTTGAAGCTCGCACGCCCACGCCGGCCGCCTCGGGCGCAGCAGTCGCGAGTGACACGCCGGCGGCCGAGTCCGGCGAGAAAGGCGACCAGCCTGCGCCCGCCAGCCAGTCCACAACAGCAGCTCCGCCGGCGCAACGAAAAGCAGCAGCGGGTGTGAGTTTCTGGGCGGCGATTTTCTTCGCGCTGCTCGGCGGTCTGCTGATGAACGTGATGCCGTGCGTGCTTCCGGTCATTTCGATCAAGATCGTCAGCTTCATCGAGCAATCCGGCGATCATCCGGAGCGCGTCTTCCGGCTGGGCCTGGCGTTCGCCGCCGGTGTGCTTGCGTGGTTCGGAATCATGGCCGCGATTGCGGGCCTCGGCAGTGTGCAGCTTCGCAGCCAGTTTCAGAACCCGCTTCAGAATGTCTCGGTGGTCATGGCGCTGGCGACCATCGTTTTCGTCATGGCGCTCAACATGTTCGGCGTGTTCGAGATCACGCTGCCCGGCAGCACCGCCGGCCGGCTCGACGCCGCCCAGCGCAAAGAGGGCTACGGCGGCGCGTTCGCGAAAGGACTACTCGCGACCGTCCTCGGCACCGCCTGCACGGCGCCCTTCGTCGGTTCGGCGTTCGCCTACGCCCTGACACAGCCGATCGCCGTGACGTTTCTCGTGTTCATGGTCGCGGGCGTGGGGATGTCGCTGCCGTATGTGCTGCTCGCGGCGAATCCGGCATGGCTGCGGTTCGTACCCAAGCCCGGCAAGTGGATGGTTACGTTCAAAGAGGGCATGGGTTTTATTTTGCTCGGCACCGCGATCTGGTTGTCTTGGGTGATGCGCAAGCAGATCGGCGCGGACGGCGTGATCCTGTTCAGCGGCTTTCTTGCGTTTGTGGGGTTGGGTGTGTGGGTCGGCGGCAAGGCGAATCCGCTCGCGGGCGCAGGCGTTTGGGTGCGCAACTGGGCGGCGGCGATCGCGGTCTGTATCGCCGGCTGGTTCATCACGATGAAGTGGCTCTACGATTCCGAGCGTGCGCTTCCCCATGCGCTGATTTCGACGCTTAATCCCGCCGAACTCGACGCGCTCGCGAAGAAAGTGCAAGCCGCGGACTGGAAGCGAATCCCCTGGGTTCCGTATCAGCCGGGCCTGGCCGCCGCCTTGGCCGAACGCGGCTACAGCGTCTACGTGGACTACACGGCCGATTGGTGCCTGAACTGCAAGGTCAATCTCAAAACCTCGCTTGAGGTGGACCAGGTGCGGGCCGAGATGAAATCGCTTGGGATCATCCCGATTGAGGCCGATTTCACCGCCAACGACCCCGGGATGCGGCGCGACATCGACGCGGTCGGCCGACCGTCGGTTCCGGTCAATCTCGTCTACCCGGCGAACAAGCCGAACGATTTCATCCTCCTGCCGGAAATCCTGACGCCGGGAATCGTCCTCGATGCAATCCGAACGGCCGGTGCCTCGCCGGCGTTCAAGAAATACGCGGCCACGAGCGGCGGATGAGACCTGCACGTGCTGCCTGTCCAGGCTCGGCGTTGACTGCGTTTGATTGCCGGGGGGCGGCGCTCGCCGCAGAGGTTGTGCGACGGCATCGCCGGGTTATTCAGCCCTGGAAAGGGCGGCAGAGAATAGCCCACGGCGTGAGCGGTGGTAGATAATCGCGCGAATTCCGTAGAGCCGCGGAGCGGCGAAAGAAATGACCTGCACGGCGCCGAAGTTTCTTTCGCCGCCCCGCGGCTATCTTGGAAAACGGGACTCTCTCTCTCCCACGGCTCGCGCCGTGGGCCAGTGTCTTTCGCCGCTCCGCGGCTCTGGGAATACTGAGCGTCTGTTTCCGCGGCTCACGCGGAACGCTGTTCTCCACCGCCGTTTCAAGGTCAGGCGCGCCCCCGGCAGTTCTTTTCGGCCGCACCATCCACCCGTCCGCTCGATTTTTCTTGAGAACGCCCTGCCCGCGGAATATGCTTCCAGAGGAGGCTTTTCGCAAGAAACCGGCGTCCAGGCCGAAATCCCAGGTTATCAGTCGAGGTGCGTCTGATGAGACGAATCGCCGCTTCCGCTTCGATCGTCGTGATTCTCGGCGGCGCTGCCGCACTGGCTCAGCCCGCTCAGCCGACGCTCACCGAAACCGGACTCGTCTACCCGAATGATCAGCCGGTTCCTCGCTACATGACCGAAATCGAAGAGGCGTACTGGCGCGAGCACCCGCCGACGACCCGCACCACGCCCCCGCCGATGAGCCCGGTCTACGCCGCCCCGGAATACGCCCCGACGTCGGCGCTCTGCATCGCCTGGGAAGGCGGCACGACGCTGACGAACATCCTGGCGGACATGGCGGTTCACCTGACCGACCGGTCCAAGGGCGACGCCGACCTGTACATCGCCTGCGATTCCTCGGCGGTCGCGAGCAGCGCCCAGACCACGCTCCAGGCGCGCGGCGTGAATCTCGCCCGCATTCACTACGTGATTCGCACGATGGACTCGATCTGGATGCGCGATTACGGCCCGCGCTACATCTACCAGGGCCAGTGCCGCGCGATCGTCGACCACGTCTACAACCGCCCGCGCCCGAACGACAACACTTTTCCCGTCGCCTTCGGCACGCTGCGTCATCATGCCCGCTACGAAATTCCGCTCGTCCACGGCGGCGGCAACTACCACCTCGACGGCAACGGGTTCGGCTATTGCTCGCAGCTCGTGCTAAACGAGAACAACGGCGGCGGCGATCTGTATAACTATACGGAGGCGCAGATCCACGACCTGTGGCTGGCCTACCAGAACTGCGATACGCAGTTTTTCACGCCCTTCCCGACCACCGTCGACTCGACCCAGCACATCGACATGTGGCTGATCACCGTCGCCGACGACCGCGTGATTATCAGCGACTGGCCGAGCAACCCCGGCTCGGCTCAGGACGTGATCTGCGACAACGCCGCGACGTTCATGGCCGGGCGCGGCTTCACCGTGTATCGCGTGCCGGCGTTCTCCGTCGGCGGCGTGCACTACACGTACACCAACGCGGTCATCTGCAACAACGTGGTGCTGGTCCCGACGTATACAAACTCGACCGTTTCGCCCAACAACGCCGCCGCGCTCGCGATGTGGCAGGCGGCCTGCCCCGGCAAGACGATCGTCGGCGTGAACGCCCAGAACATCATCGGACTGGCCGGCGCCTTTCACGGCATCGTGATGCACGTTCCGGCGCACCTGGGAGGCGTCAATCCGACGGCGTTCCTGACCGCGCTGCGCGGCATGCAGTCGCTTGTGCCCGCCGACTCGGTCAATATCACGTGGATTACGGACGACGATGAGGCGGTGTCGAACGTCGATTTGCTGCTGTCGACCGACGGCGGCCAGACCTATCCGACGACGCTCGCCGCCGCGATCGCCGACAGCGGCTCGTTCACGTGGACCGTTCCGAACGTGACGACCTCGCGAGCCCGCCTGAAGATCATCGCCCGCGACGCGCAGGGCAACACCGGCAGCGACCAGAGCGACACCAACTTCGCCATCGGAACAAACGCCTGTATCGGTGATTTGAGCGGCGACGGCGTCGTCGATCTGTCCGACCTCGCCGTGCTGCTCTCGAATTTCGGCGCGCGTCAGGCGTCTACGGCGATGGGCGACGCGGACGGCGATTTCGACGTTGATCTGAGCGATTTGGCCGGCATGCTGTCCGCGTACGGCACTGTCTGTCCGTAGTGAACGAAGTCCGGCGACAGCTGAAACGCCGAAGCGAAATCAACCGCCGCAGCTCTTCCGCAGCGCGTCCGCCTTGTCGGTCCGCTCCCAGGTGAAGCTCGGGAGATTGCGGCCGAAGTGGCCGTGCCGGGCGGTTTCGCGATAGATCGGCTTGCGAAGGTCGAGGCTTTCGATGATGCCGCGCGGCGTCAGCTTGAAATGCTGGCGGACGGCCTCGCTGATCTTCAACTCGTCCACCTTGGCGGTGCCCTCGGTGGTGATATGCACGCTGGTCGGCTCCGGCACGCCGATCGCGTATGAAAGCTGAACCTCGCACACGTCGGCCAGCCCCGCCGCGAAGACGTTCTTGGCGATGTAGCGCGCCATGTAGGCGGCGGACCGATCGACCTTGGTCGGATCCTTTCCGCTGAACGCTCCGCCGCCGTGCCGGCCGCGGCCGCCGTACGTGTCGACGATGATCTTGCGGCCGGTCAGGCCGGTGTCGCCGTGCGGGCCGCCGATTTCGAAGCGGCCGGTTGGGTTGACGTGTATGGTGATGTTGCTGTTCCACCAGTCGCCGAGCACGGGCTTGAGGACGTGCCGCACGACCTGCTCCTTCAGCTCCCCCTGCCGCTCGTTCCAGCAGGCGTCGTGCTGCGTGGAGAGCACGACGGTGTTCACGCGGACCGGTCTCAACCCGTCGTACTCGACCGTCACCTGCGACTTGGCGTCCGGCCGCAGTCCCGCCACCAGCCCGTCCCGCCGCACGGCCGACTGCCGTTCGACGAGGCGATGCGCGAGCTGAATCGGCAGCGGCATGAACTCGGGAGTTTCGCGGCAGGCGAAGCCGAACATCATGCCCTGGTCGCCCGCGCCTTCGCGGTCGACGCCCAGCGCGATGTCAGACGATTGCTTGTTGAGCGCGACGAGCACGGCGCAGCTGTCGGCGTCGAAGCGCATGTCCGCCGAGGTGTAGCCGATGTCGCGCACGACGCCGCGCACCAGCTCGGGGATGTCCACGTACGTTTTCGTGGTCACCTCGCCGGCGACGACGACCAGGCCGGTCGCACAGAGCGTTTCGCAGGCGACCCGGCTGTACGGATCGTCCTTGAGCATCGCGTCCAGGACGGCGTCGGAGATCTGGTCGGCGACCTTGTCAGGGTGCCCCATGCTGACGGATTCAGAGGTGAAGAGATACTGCCTGTTTGAATTCGAACTCGCCACCGGATGCTCCTTCCAATACGACTCCGCCGCCTGGTGTGTGCAATTGCGGGCCGACGGAACACTGTAATGGGCCGGCGGGCATCGAACAAGATCAACGAGATTTTGGCCGGAAACGACGATCGTTCCCTGCGTCCGGGCAGTCGCCGCTGCGGCTAGCGGGCAAACTCAAGCGCGACAATCGTGATGTCATCCTCGGGGTTGAGCGAACCCACCTGCCGGTCGAGATGGGCGCCGATGGCGTCCGTGAAATCCATGAGGCCGAGCCTGGCCCATTCCCGCAATCGCTCGGTGAAGTTCGCCCGCACGGGCTCGATTTCCCGCGACTCGAGAAACAGCGACTCGAGGCCGTCGGTGTAAAAGACGATCTTGTCGCCCGGATCGAGCCGGATCGACAGCTCGCTCAGTTCCGGCGGAAGATCCGCCAGCCCCAGCAGGCCGCCTTCGCAGATCAGCTCCGAAATCGCCCCGTCCGCGGATATCCGCAACGGATGAGGGTGACCGCCCCGCGCCAAGTGCACCTCACGCGTGGCCGCGTCGACGACCGCATAAGCGGCGGTCACAAAATTCGCGTTCGGTAGTTCGTGCCGCGACAGCCCCTCGTGCATCTGCCGCATCGCCTCTACCGGCGAAAGCACGCGCGTGTTGCTTCCCGCGCCGATCCGCGCGACCAGCGCCTTGCGCAGGAACATCGTGATCAGGCCCGCCGCCGTGCCGTGTCCCATCGCGTCGGCGATGAACATCCCCGCCCGGCGCTCATCGAGCGGAATGATGTCGAAGATGTCGCCGCTGACGAACGTGGCCGGCCGGAACAGGTACGAGAACTTGATTCCATCGACCACGGGCAGCGAGCGCGGCATGAAGTCGCGTTGCAGCCGGCCCGCGAGCTGCATGTCGTGGTCCAGTTCGGAAATGTAGCGGTTCAACTGATGCCCGAGCCGCTGAAGATGCCGCAACTCCTCATCTAGGCATCGCACCAGCGGCACGTACTGCGCGAGCGTCGTCAGGCGGCCGACGACCTCTTCCAATGTCGTGTCCGGCGAAAGCACATCGACCTGCTGGCCGCGGCCGGATGCACCCGTCCCACTAATCCCAGCACCCCAGACCAGCGTGGGAATCTCGGCGTTTCGGAGTTGCTCGACGAGCTGCGCCAATCGGTTCGCCGCGGCGCTTGTCCCGGCGTCGTCCGCGAGCAAAACGGCAAGCAGGCCCGCGTGCAGCGCCGGCGTCGATGCTTCGAGCGGGCAGCCGGTCGCGATCAACCCGCGGGCGTGCAGCAGCCCCTCAATGCGCTGGCGTTTCTCAGCGTCATTCCCGAACACCACCACACGCGGTAACGACATTAATGACATTGCCCGCTCCCGGCGGACCGGCCGATCGCGCAAATTCCGCGCGGACGCGCGACTCAGGACAGTTAATGGAGATTTCGGCGGGCTAGGGAGCGGTCTTGAACACCTCGTCCGGAATGATCATTCGATCGCCCTCGGCCACGCCCAGCGCGGCGAGGCGGCCGCCCTTGACCTCCAGGGCGAACATCGCGGGCTCGATCGAGGAAAAAGTCTGGAGCGTGAGCGGCGGCATGGTGTGGATTGCCACGATCGTGCCGTCCATCCGCGCAAAGGCGATGTCGAGTTCGGTGATCGTGTTCTTCATCCAGAAGCCGCGCAGCCGCTCGTCCGAAAACACGAAGAGCATGCCCTGATCGTCCGCGATCTCCTCCGCCGGAACATACATCAGGCCTTCGGAATGCTGATCGGTGGTCCGAGCCAGCCACGTGCGAAACGTTCCACGGGCTGGCGGCGGCTGCCCGCCGGCGGGCGTTTCCGGAGCGATCGTGACGGTTGACTGCTGAAGCGTTCCGAGCGGGAAATTCCGCAGCGTGGAACTGGCCGGCTGCGACGTGCTGTTGGTGCTCACCGGAGTTCCCACACAGCCTGCGAATCCCCCGCAAAGCGCGACCAGCGCGAACACGCGGAACGGGTTGCGTCGTTTCATGGGCAATTCGGACTCCCGCCTGCGGCGCAGGTTGCAGTGTACCGCCGGGGACGGCTTCGCACCAAATGTGAATGATCACCGCCTCAGTCGGCACTCGTCCGCTTTTGGCGAAGGGCTTGATGCCAGGCGCGGACCAGTTGTCGGGGCCGCGCCGCGATTTACAATGATTGCCGCCGGCGGCGCAATGGCTGGGCGGCGCAGGGAGGCGACTCGTGTCAGCGCGAAAAAACCGTCCTGTCCTCTATGAAGTTTTGCGGCGATCGAGCGGCAGCTCCCCATCGAGTTGGCGCGCACCCACGCAACGCATGAACGCCGAACCCACGCCCGCAACGGATTCCGCGGAACCGCCGCCCCCTACTGAAAGTCGTTTCGCCTTTTCCGCCGCCACGCAACGCTGGATCGAAGTGCTCGCCGGACGAGTCGCCTTTTCCGTTTCGTATCCGGTGCTGGCCGGCGTCGCGGCCGGCGTCATCGTGCTGATCGTGCTCGCATACGCAACGGGCCGGCGCATCGGCGAGCGCAGCGCTCCGACGGATTCGACGGCGAATACCGCCAGGTCCGATTCGCCGGGCGGCGTGCTTGGCGTGATGCAGGATCTGAAGGGCGGCGCGCTCCCAAGCAGACCGAAGGACGACGGCGGCGGTAATTCCGGCACACGCGCGAGCGGCCCCGACACATCAGCGGCGGGCGACAAGCATCCAGCAGGCGAAAAGTCGATCGTGGCGTCGCCGGGCAACGAACCGGCGGCCGGCAACAAGACTGACCGCGATACGAAGGCGGCCCGGACCGACAAAGGGTCGCAGTCGGAAGGCGAGAAGTCCGGACCGGAACAGTACACACTGGAGCGCGGCAAGAGCTACGTGCAGATTCAGTGCTTTTCAGCGGACAAGGAGAAAGACGCCACTGACGCCGCCCGCTTCTTCCAGGACAACGGCGTGCCGATCGCGCTGCAACACCGCAAGAGGGACATCGTCCTGTATGTGCGGCAGGCGTTCACGATCAAGGGCGCCACCGCCGACGATGCGAAGCAGGAACGGGCGAAAGCCGACGAGCTGATCAAACGCGTCAAGGCGCTGGGCAAGGAATACGCGCGGCAAGGCGGACGCTATTCGTTCAACCTCGCCAGCCTGGAAGAGCCGTCGCCCTGAAGCAAACAGCGAATAACGACGCGCGCGCCGACGGCCGCCTTTGGCGGTGTTTCCGCGATTGAGGGCGTAGTGAGAAGCTCTGGCAGAATCCGATCCCCCAGCGCCGGCGCGCGGGCATTGCGCGATACGGCGCTCTTTCGCGACAATCCCCGCGCGCTGGCGCTTGATTCATCTCCCGAAGAATTCTCTCTCGCCGCGAGGAATTTCGGGAGGCGAGTCGACGGTCGGGCTCGGAGCGAAGTAGCGGCCTGCGTCTCGCAGGCCGTAGGATTCGAGCGAATCCGGATCGCGGGGACGGTCCCACGCTCTACGGCCGGCGGGACGCCGGCCGCTACATTTTCCCCCCAACCGTCAGCGCGTGGGCTGCGGGCCAGGCCCGCGCTGAGGGCTCGGATCGTGCACGGCGCCGGATATTGAAACTAAACCCGCAATCGGTCGAACATGCTGATTCAGGAATATACTCCATGACCCGACTGGAACAGTTGCTGCGCCTGGTCGCGCTGGAACCGAACGACCCGCTTTCGCACTACAGCCTCGGCATCGAGTACATCAACCTGGAAGAATGGGACCATGCGGTTAGCGCGTTCGATCGCGCGATCGCCTCCGACGCGAAATACTCCGCCGCGTACTACCACAAGGCCCGCGCCCAGATTCACGCCGGCAAACACGACGCAGCCCGCCAGACGATCGCGTCCGGGCTGGCGGTCGCAAGAGCCGCGGGCGACTGGCACACGCAGAACGAGATGACCACGCTCCTGGAATCGATCCCATGACCAGCGGACCGCTTCGACTCGCCATCGCCGGATGCACGGGCCGCATGGGCAGGGCGCTGCTGCGGCTCGCGGCGGCGGATCCGAATTGGCGCATCGCCGCCGCGCTGACCGCGCCGGGCGACCGCGAACTCGGCCGCGACGCGGGCGCCGTCGCCGGCATCGACGAGCTGAAGGTCAACGTAACGGAAAGCTGCGCATCGCCGCTCGACGTGATGATCGAATTCACGTCGCCGGACGGCTGCAAGGCGTGGGCCGGTTGGTGCGGCCGACACGCCGTCCCGCTCGTGAGCGGGACGACGGGCTTGGAGGCTGCCCATCGCGCGGCGCTCGACGCGGCAGCGCAGAGCGTTCCTGTGTTGTGGGCGGCGAACATGAGCGTCGGCGTAAACCTGCTGCTGAAGCTGGTCGAAGAAGCCGGCCGCACGCTCGGCGCCGCGTGGGATTGCGAAATCGTCGAGACGCATCACAACCGCAAGGCGGACGCACCGAGCGGGACGGCCAAAGCGCTGCTCGACGCGCTGCGGCGGGGCCGAGGCGACGCCGACCCGTCGTTCGTCCGCCACGGCCGCGAAGGCGTCATCGGCCCGCGCGCCGCCGGCGAGATCGGCCTGCACGCGGTCCGCATGGGCGGCGTCGTCGGCGACCACGACGTGCATTTCGCGACGCCGGGCGAAATCGTCACCCTGCGCCACCACGCCGAGTCGCGCGACATCTTCGCGGCCGGAGCGCTGCGTGCGGCCCGCTGGCTGGTCGGCCGCGCCCCCGGCCGCTACCAGATGCGCGACGTGCTGGCCCCATGAAGACCGCCGGCCCGACGATGCAACAACCGCTCCGCGTCGTGATCGAAGACCGTCCGCTGCGCAAGGCGCTGACCGGGGTCGGAAACTACATCGCCCAGCTATTGACGCACCTGCCGGCGGTCGAACCGGAGATCGCCGCCCGGCCCTTCCTGTTCACCCACGTTCTGCGCCGCGACTGGCGCCCGGCGGCGACCGCCGCTCCGCAGGCGCCGCCGCCCCCGAAGCCGCGCGGCGATCTGCGTGTGCCGTGGTGGGTTCGTCGTACGATTCAAGCGGGCTACGACGCTGCGTTCCGCCTGCTGACGCACGGCTACGACCTGTATCACGAGCCGAACCACGTGCCGATTCGCAGCGGTCTGCCTACGGTCACCACCATTCATGACCTCTCGGTGCTTGTGCATCCGGATTGGCATCCGCTCGACCGCGTCAAATGGTACGAATCGAGTTTCGCCGTCGGCGTGCGGCAGACGCGCCACTTTCTGGCCGCGTCGGAATTCACGAAGTCGGAGATGGGCCGCCTCCTGGGCGTGCCGGCGGACCGCGTCACGGTCACCTACCAGGCGGCCCGCGACGACTTTCTGAATGCAGGCCGCTTGGTCGAGAGCGGCGGGCGCCCTTCGCTGCCGGCCGGCTTTCCCGAGCATTTCTTTCTGTATGTGGGCACGCTCGAACCTCGAAAGAACGTCGACGGATTGCTCGACGCCTTCGCCGCTCTGTCGCCGCAAATCCGCGCGCGTCACCCGCTCTTGATCGCCGGCGCGTGGGGTTGGAAGGCGGACCGCATCCGCGAGAAGCTGGGCGAGCGGCGGATCAGCGAGCACGTGCGGCTGCTCGGCTACCTGCACGACCCGGAACTGGCGGCGCTCTACTCGCATTGCACCGCATTCGTCTGGCCGACGTGGTACGAGGGCTTCGGCCTGCCGCCGCTCGAGGCGCTGGCGTGCGGCGCCCCGGTCATCATTTCGCAGGCTGCGTCGCTTCCGGAAGTCGTGGGCCAGGCGGGCACACTGCTTTCGCCGGACGACACGGACGCCTGGGCCGCCGCGATGCGCACTGCCGCGGAATCGCTCGATCAGCACGAAACGCGCGCCCGGGCGGCGATCGCACAAGCGCGGACATTTTCGTGGGAACGGTTCGTGCGCGACACCGCGCGCGGCTATCGGGCGGCGCTAGAACTCTGAAGCGCAGGGTCTTACGAAACGCGGTGAATTCGGAGCGTATCCGTCGTGCCGCGAACGGTTGGTTGGGTGGAGTCTACAAGCACGATCACATCGCCGCGGGACACGAACCCCGCCGCCTTGAGTTTCTCGTTCATCAGCGTGTTCAGGTCGCCGTGGCCGGCGGGGGGATCCGCGAGCATGGGCACGACGCCGTGCAGCAGATTCATGCGCCGGTACACGCGCTCGTCGTTGGTGAGGCCGATAACCGGAATCGGTAGGCGATAGCGCGCCACCATGCGGACCGTTTCGCCGGAAGTGGTCCAGGCCGCAATCGCCCGCGCCCCCAGGTGCACGGCCGCCTTGGCCGCAGCCTCGGCGATCGCCGAGACGCAACCATCGCCGATCGGCGACAACACGGTGACATCGCCCCGCGTCGCTTCCGTCCGGTAAGCCTCGGTCACTTCCGCGACGCGCCGCATCACTTCGACCGCGGCGGACGGATAGCGCCCCGTGGCAGTCTCCGCGGAGAGCATCACGGCGTCGACGCCGTCGAGAATCGCGTTCGCCACGTCGCTGACTTCGGCCCGCGTCGGCATCGGTGCGCTGATCATGCTCTGGAGCATCTGCGTGGCGATGATGACCGGCTTTCCGGCGTCGCGGCAACGGCGCGTGAGCCCTTTTTGCAGCAGCGGCACCTGCCAGACGTCCATCTCGACGCCCAGATCGCCGCGCGCCACCATCACGCCGTCGGATTGCTCCACCAACTCGCCGATGTGCTCCAGCGCTTCGACTTTCTCGATCTTCACGATGATGGCGGTGTGGTCGCCATGGCCGTCCACGAGTTTGCGAAGCTGTTTCAGGTCGCTGGGCCGCCTCGCGAATGACAGCGCGATGAAATCAAAGCCGTTCTGGACGGCCCACAGCGCGTCCTCGTGGTCCTTCTCCGTCAAGGCCGGCACGGAAAGCCGCGTATCGGGCAGGTTCACGCCCTTGCGGGTTGAGAGCGGGCCGCCGACCGTGCAGGTGCAGACCAGTTCGTCGTCGCTGCGATCGATCACGAGCATGCGGATCAGGCCGTCGTCGATGTAAACGCGATGGCCGACCTCGACTTCGTCAACGAATCGCCGATAGGTCACGGTCAGACGATTGCTGACGCATTCGTCCTCACCCCGGGCGAACCGCACCTGATCGCCGGGGTTGATCGTGGCCTGTCCGCCGCAAACGGTGTTCAGGCGGATCTTCGGTCCGCAGAGATCGCCGAGCACGGCGACCGGACGATTGTGCTCGGCGGACCAGGCGCGGATGCGCTTGAGCGCCGCTTCATGCCAGGAGCGCTCTCCATGAGAGAAATTCAGGCGGCAGACGTCAGTGCCAGTCTCCAACAGAGATTCGAGCATGCCGGGCGCGGCGGTTGCGGGGCCGATCGTGGCGACGATTTTGGTTCGGAGGTTTTCGCGAAATGTGACCGCCATTCACGTCTACCCTTCATGCGGGCCGCAGCGCTATTGGAATGCGGGCGGATGGCAATTGTGCCAATCCGTCTCGCGTTCGTACAGCCGCGCCGCCTGAACCAGAGCGGGTTCTCCCAGATGCGGCGCCATCAACTGCATGCCGATCGGCAGACCGCATCGCGCGAACCCGCAGGGAATCGAGATCGCCGGGACTCCACAGAGATTCGCCACGATCGTGTAGGTATCCGCAAGGTATATCTGAAGCGGATTCGCGGATTTCTCACCGATGCGAAACGCCGCAGTCGGCGTGGTCGGCCCGATCAGCACGTCAACGCGCGATAGTACGTCTTGCATCTCCCGGTTCAGCAAGCGCCGCACCTGCAACGCCTTGCCGTAATACTTATCGGCGTATCCGGCCGACAACGCGAATGTCCCGAGGATGATCCTGCGTTTGGCCTCCGCGCCAAAGCCCTCCGCGCGGCTCGCGCTGTAGAGATGTTCCGTCGGATTTGCGCGAGGCTGCGGCGGCCGACTCGTCCGATGACCGTAATGCACGCCGTCAAAACGCGCCAGATTGCTCGAACACTCCGCCGTCGCGATCAGATAGTACACCGCCACGGCGTGCGGCATCGACGGCAGCGAAACGTCGATCAGCGCGGCGCCGAGCCGCTGATACACCGCAATGGCCCCACGCACCGCCTGCTCCACCTCGGGATCGAGCCCGGCGCCGAAGAACTCGCGTGGGATGCCGATGCGCAGTTTTCGCGCCGCGTCCGCCAAGGCGGCGTCGCTCAAACGGCTGCCAAGATCGACCATCGGATCTGTCAAGCAGGTCGAATCGCGTGGATCCGGGCCGGCGATCACCTCCAGCAGCGCCGCCGCATCGCCGACCGTTCTTGCCATCGTGCCGACCTGGTCCAGACTCGATCCGTACGCCACCAACCCGAACCGGGACACCCTGCCATACGTCGGCTTCAGCCCGACCACGCCGCAGAAGGCCGCCGGCTGGCGAACCGAGCCGCCCGTGTCGCTGCCCAGCGCAACCGGGACGAAGCCCGCCGCAACAGCCGCCGCCGATCCGCCGGACGAACCGCCGGGCACGCACTCGAGATTCCAGGGATTTCGCGAAAGTCCGAACGCGCCGTATTCGGTGGACGAGCCCATCGCAAATTCGTCGAGGTTGGTCTTGCCGACGATTACGGCCCCGGCCCGCTCGGCGCGCTCGATCACCGCGGCGTCGAAAGGCGGGCGATATTCGGCGAGCGCCTGCGAGGCGCAAGTCGTACGAGCAAACCGCGTGCAGATGTTGTCCTTGACAGCCAGCGGCACGCCCGCGAGCAGGCCGAGTGGGCCGCCCGCCGCGCGATCCGCATCGAGGGCTCGCGCCCGTAGCGTGGCGTGTTCGCGAGTCACCTCCAGAAACGCGCGAATCTCAGAGTCGCCCGCGTCGATTCGCGCGAGCGATTGTCCGCAGATGTCGGTCGCCGACGACTCGCCGCCGACAACGCGTGTTCTGATCTCAGCGGCGGTCGTCCAAGTTGAGCCCAAACACCACCTCGGAGCGGGACGCAGACGGCGCGGTTTCTTTCGTCGCCCCGTCGCGCGCCCGCGCAAGGGCGAACAAACCAAGGCCGCAACGACGGGAAAAAAGCGTAAGCGAGCCCGCTAAGGCCCGCAAAGCGCGTTTGAACGGGTGGAACGGCGGCGACAGGGAAACGCTCGGCGGTATGCGTAGGATCGACGGCGCGGCCGCCGCCGATCGCCGTTTTCGCAAGCAGATTGAATGGGGAGTAGTGGAGCCTCTGGAGAAATCAGAGCCCTCAGCGCGGGCG
>JACRLV010000379.1 GCA_016235145.1 Planctomycetota bacterium | reverse complement strand
CCGCCGCGATCGGGATCATGCTGCTGGCCGGCTTGATTTCGACGGTTCAGAACAACACCGCCGTTACCGCGCTGCTCCTGCCGGCGACCGTCGCGATCGCCCGATCGACGCGCTTGCCCGCGTTGCCGCTTCTGGCGCTGTCGTACGGCGCGACGTTCGGCGGAATGGCGACGCCGGTCGGAACCGCCCCGAATTTCATCGGCTACAGCGCGATCTCGAAATTCAGCTCGAGCTTCAGCTTCGTCTACTGGATGCGCGTCGGCGTTCCGGTCTGGCTCGGTGCGACCGTGATCGCCTGGGGCGTGATCACGCTCCTTGCGCGTTTTGCCGGGCGCTGGCCGGTGCGCATTGGATCGTGGTTTCAAAGCGGCGGGCTCGACGACGTCGGCCCGGCCTTGGAACCGCACATGAACGCGGTGGAAGAGCCGGCCGAAAAGTGTGCCGACGGCCGCCTCGCCGCCTGGACCATGTTCGCACTGGCGGCGTCGATCTGGCTGACGGTCGGCATCTGCAAGAGCGCCTTGGGCGATGGCCATCCGACCGTCCTTTGGCTCAATCGCTACGTGCCGGACTCGCTCGTGCCGGTCGCGGCCGCGGCGGTGCTCTTTGTCTGGCGGGCCGGACCGCGCATGCGGCCCGTGCTCGATCGGCATGACTTTCAATCGTTGGACTGGGACACGCTCTTTCTGATCGCCGGCGGGCTGTGTCTGGGCAAGACGCTTGAGCAGAGCGGCGCCGCAGCCGCGCTCGCGGCCAGCGTGGCTGCGTTGAAGGTCTCGCCGCTGCTTGTCATGTTGGCGCTCGGCGGCGTTACGGTTCTGCTCTCCGAATTGACGAGCAACACCGCGACGGCGCAGCTCATGGTGCCGCTCGCCGCATCGATCGCGCCCGCGGTCGGTCTGTCGCCGATGAAGACGATCTGGCTGGTGGCGCTCTCGGCGAGCATGGGCTTCGCGCTTCCGGTCTCGACGCCGCCGAACGCGATCGTTTACGGCACGCGGCTCGTCCCGCTGCGGTTGATGATCGTGGCGGGTCTGGCGATCGACGTTCTGGGGCTGGCCTGGGTGGTCGCGTGTATTCACTGGCTGGGATAGGCCGCCTCTCCGATCGCCCGACGGCGGATCGCTCTACATCGGACGATCGGTTGGGTTCCATGAAATCGATCCGCACACAGGTGAGCAGCGCTTCTTAGGGTTCGTTCCCTCGTTCACGCATGAAATGGCGTACGGGCTAGCGGTTTTCGTCCCTGAACCGGGGACGTTGCTGCTGATCTTGGCCCTCGCTGGGTTCCCATTGCGCTTCAGAATCGCCCGCTCGAAGTGAGGCGCCTGCGTTCGCTTCAACTGAAAGGAGCCGCCATGTCCCGCAATCACGTTGACGCGATCCGCGGATTTTTCTTGAAGGCGATGGCCCTCCGCGGCTAGGATCGGTGTTGGATCACTGGGCGGGCCC
Source organism: Planctomycetota bacterium (assembly GCA_016235145.1). GTDB lineage: Bacteria > Planctomycetota > Phycisphaerae > UBA1845 > Fen-1342 > JACRLV01. Next base: position 3,334 of record JACRLV010000379.1, on the reverse strand, counting down.
AAGTCAAGGCTTTCGGAGGACCGACCATGCGGCGAAAGTCGATTCTCAGCGTTCTGCTGGTCTCCATCGCGTGCGAACCCGTACGCGCCGGCTTCGTTCCCGGCCGCTTGTACGTTTCGGGTTCCGCCGGCCCCTGCGAGGAGGGGCCGAACCAGGCGGTGTTTGAGTTCGACCCGGTGACGCGCGAGTCGCGGATGTTCGCCCAATTGCCGGAGCCGATCTGCGGCTTCATGACCGGTCTGGCGTTCACGCCCGACGGTTCGCGGCTGCGGGCGTCGGTGTGGGACAGCAGTTCAATCGTCGAAATCGATGGGGACGGCAACATCAGCGTGGCCTAGGACCGCACGGATGGACTGGCGGGGCCGTATGGCAGTAACAACCCGGTCTATGACGATGACGGCGATTTCTACGTCGTCAATTCGGGCGCGCTCAACATCCTACGATTTCCGGGGGATGCCGCACCGCCGGAGATCTTCGCCACCGCCGCCGACGGGGTAACGTTCGCGGGTCCGCTGGCGCGGGCGGCGGACAACGAGGTCTATTACGCCCGCGACGGTTCCCGGCAGGACATCTACCGGATCGCGGGGCCGGGTCAGTCCCAGGTGTTCGACACGCTGCCGGGGACGATGACGGTGGCTTCGATGGTCTCCGACGCCGCCGGGAATCTGTTCGTGCTGGCCAACCGGGCCATTTTTCGTTACGACGGCGGCGACGCGAGCACGCGCCAGCAGTTGACGACGCTTGGGGGCACGCCCGGGATAACGGGAATCACGATTTCCCCGGATGGCCGCACCTGATTCGCCGCGCTTGGCAGCGGCTTGTATTCTTTCGATGCAACTTCAGGCGCCTCGACGTTTCTCGGGACAGTTACATCAGAAACGCATGAAGGCGCGGGCGGAATTGCAGTTGCCATTCCCGAGCCGACTGCCGCAGCCATGCTAGGGCTCGCAATATTCGCGCTTCTGGGCCGGATTCGTACGTGCATCCACCCAAGCTCCACAGTCTCAAGGAGAAAGTCATGAAAGTCGATTGGCGCGCATTGGCAATGGCCGCAGTGTTCAATGGAGGTGCTTTCATGGCGGGCGCCCAAGGGTTGGGGCAGTGGGAGCAATTCCCCGACGGCGCCTACTTCCAGCCCTTGAAACTGACAAACCCGCCTGCACCTGATTCGATACACCTCGAGATGACGGCCATTCATGCGCTCGCGCTGCCCACCGGCAAGATCCTGTGCGTCGACTTTCTCTCGTCGTACTCAATCGCCGATCAAGTCGTGGAGCGCCGCAATCGCCCCGACGTCATTCGTTTTGACCCGTTGACCCGCGAGGTGACGTTGATCTGGGAAGCGAATTTCACGGTTCCCGGTCAGGACTTTCCCAACGACCACCGCATCTACTGCTCCGGCCACACGAGCCTGGCCGACGGGCGCGTCCTGTTTCGCAGCGGGAATGCCGAGGGACCGGGGAACTTCCAAACGACACTGTTCGATCCGTTCCAATCCGATCCGCTCTTAAGATTTGTTCCCGGCCCGGATGAGGTATGGTGCCATGATCCGAATCCGCCGGGCGGAAACTGCAATCCGGGGGACTTTCGCGAAGTCACGCGTTGGTACCCGACCTGCACGACGCTCGGCAACGGCAACCTGCTCATCACCGACGAGCGACCCAGTGCGCCGTGGGGAGCGATATTCCCGCGCCCCGAATCGACAAAACCTCGGAAGGCGCAGGAATGCCCGCCTACAATCCGAAAGGGCCGACTTTCTGTCGGGTATCCCCAGGGAGTCAAGCGGTGCGACACTTTATCCTTCTGCTAATGTTTTGTCTTTCTCCATTCGCCGAACCAGCCTTCGCCGACTTCATCCCCGGCCGGCTGTATGTCTCCGGCTCGGCCGGCCCCTGCGACGAAGGGCCGAACCAGGCGGTGTTCGAGTTCGACCCCGTAACGCGCGAGTCGCGGATGTTCGCGCAGTTGCCGGAGGAAATCTGCGGCTTCATGACCGGGCTGGCGTTTACGCCGGACGGCTCGCGGCTGCGGGCGTCGGTGTGGGACAGCAGTTCAATCGTCGAAATCGATGGGGACGGCAGCATCAGCGTGGCGTATGACCACACGGATGGACTGGCGGGGCCGTACGGAAGCAACAATTTGCTCTATGACGATGATGGCGATTTGTATGTCGTGAATTCGGGAGCGGACACGATTCTGCGATTTCCGCAAGATGCTGGACCGCCGGAGGTCTTTGCGACGGGCGCCGACGGGGTAATCTTCGCCGGCCCGCTGGCGCGGGCCGGGAACAACCAAGTCTATTATGGCGCACAATCGATTCGTGACCCGATCTACCGGATTTCCGGTCCGGGGCAGTCGGAGATTTTCGACTGGCTGCCGGGGGATATGCGCCTTTCCTCCATGGTCTCCGACGCCGCCGGGAATCTGTTCGTGCTGGCCAACCGCGCCATCTTTCGTTACGATTCTGGGGATCCGACTACCCGCAGGCAATTGACGACATTCGGAGGGACGCCTGGTGACACAGTGATCACCATTTCGCCGGACGGGAGAGTGCTTTACGCCGCGCTCGGTAGCGGCATGTACGCAATCAACCCAAGTACCGGGGGCAGCGAGTTTCTTGGCACCGTAACAAATCCAACTCACGAGATCGGGTGGGGGCTTGCGGTGGCGGTCCCCGAACCATGTGCCGGGATTCTCTTCGGAGTGGCAGCGGCACTGCTTGCGCGGTCATGTCGCGGCCGGTTACTCTGAGACCTCACCGCGCTCGGAGGCTCGTGTACCATGAATGCGCGATCTTTTGGGTTTCTCGCGACGGCGCTGGGCGTTTGCACGCTGACAGGCGCAAACGCGCAGGGGGTTGGACAATGGGAGGTATTTCCTGACAACTCGTCGTTTCAGCCGCTAAAGCTAACCAATCCGCCGGCACCGGCCTTGGTACATTTGGAGATGACAGCAATTCACGGTCTTTTGCTTCCGACTGGAAATGTGCTGTGTATGGATTTCCTATCATCGTATTCACTCGGTGATGCCATCGAAGAGCGACGCAATCGTCCGGATGTGGTTCAGTTCAATCCTCAGACCCGCGAGATCACGCTCATATGGGAAGCCAATTTCACGAATCCGGGGCAGGATTTCCCCAACAACCACCGCATCTACTGTTCCGGCCATAGCAGCTTGGCCGACGGGCGCGTGCTATTACTCCGGCCACTAAATACTGAACTACTCTATTCTGCCGCATACCGCACCTCGGGCGCGCGGAAGTAGTTGCGGACGATGTCGGGGCGGCCCTGTGTATCGGTCAGGTAGTCTTCCAGGTTGGCCGTCATTTCCGGTT
>JACRLV010000061.1:3376-9074 GCA_016235145.1 Planctomycetota bacterium | reverse complement strand
CGAGACGCCCGTACCACCCTAAGGGGCGACAGGCGCACTTGACGCCGGCGCGCTTCACGGCGACAACCTCGATATGCAAATTGCGATCAGTAACCGGGTCTGCCCTGACTGCCCGCCCGCGAATTTCGTGCGTCTTTGCGCCGACAGCAAGGCCGACGGCTTCGTCGTTTACACGACGCACGGGCTCCAAGATGTGGGGCCGTGGGGCGCGTGGATCCGGCAGCCCGCCGACGCCCGCGCAGCCCTCGAACAGGCCGGCGTGCGGCTCCTGGCCCTGCATGCCGGCGGCATTGACGCGACCAGCGGCGGCGCGGCGGCGCTGCACACTCGCACGGCAGCCGCGATAGACGCAGCGAAAGCTGTCGGCTGCGGCCTGATATTGCTCGGCCAGAGCGAGCACCATTCGAACGCTCCGCACGCCCGCGCAACGGCGGTTGTGCTCGAAGCCCTGACGCCATTGCTCGAACGCGCGCTCGACGCCGGCGTCCGCATCTCGCTCGGCCTCGGCGGTTCTATCCGGAATTCGGGCGATCTTTGGAATGTGCATGACGCCCTGAATTCTCCGGCCGCCGGCGTCTGGTCCGATACGCTCGCAGGGACCATCGCGCTCGACCCGCCAACGATCGCACTCAAGCGGCTGGCCCGCAACCTCGACCTGGTCGCCCTCAGTGACGCGACGTCGATCGGCCAATCCGGAATGCGCCATACGACGCTTGGCGCCGGCGAGATGAACCAGTCGCTCACGATCGAGCTGCTGCGCGGGCTCAACTACAAGGGCCTGCTGGTGGTTGATTACCCGACGACGGCTTCGGGCGACCTGCCCGACCTGGCGCAACTGTTCGGCCAGTCTGTGGCGTGGATTCGCGGAGAGCTGGCCAAGGCGGTCGTGCCGCTGACCGCGTACAAGGGCGACAAGTACGCACCGAAATATCCTTCACGCGCCGCCGCGCCGGCGAAAAACCCGGCATGAACGACTGGCCGCGACTTCTCGCCGATCTACCCCTCGCAACCGGCTTGATCAAGCAGGACTACGAGGACTTCACGGTCGAAGAAATCCCTCTGTATCCGTTCACTGGCGAGGGCGACCACACCTACTTTCTGGTCGAAAAACGGGGACTGAGCACGCTTCAGGCGATCAGCGATCTGGCGGCGCGGCTCGGCGTGCGGCGGATGGACATCGGCTACGCCGGCCTGAAAGACGCCAAGGCCGTGACGCGGCAGTGGATGTCTGTCGAACACACGGAACCCGAGCGCGTGGCGGCGCTTGAGATTCCGCGACTCCGCATTCTGGAGACGACCCGGCACGGCAACAAGCTGCGCCTCGGCCATTTGCGCGCGAATCGGTTCGAGATTCGCGTGCGGCAGACCCAGACGGAGCGGCTGCCCGAGCTGCACGCGGGACTCGAGCGGCTCGTTGCGCTGGGCGTGCCGAACTACTTCGGCGCGCAGCGCTTCGGCAGCCGCGGCGACGGATGGGTGGTGGGAAAGGCGATTGTGCGCGGCGACCTCGGAGGCGCGCTCGACCAGATGCTCGGCAGACCCGCCTCGGGCGACCCACAGCCGACCGGCCGCGCCCGAGAACTCTACGAAGCCGGCGAATTCGAGAAGGCGGCGGACCTCTGGCCGCGGCTCTATCGCGAGGAACGCCGGGCGTTGCGCGCCCTTGCCAAGGGCGTTCGCAAGAAACGCGTCCTGCTGGGCGTCGATCGGCAGGTACGCGATCTATTGATCTCTGCTTATCAGTCCCATCTGTTCAACCGCATGCTTGCGTCGCGCCTGCCGGCGGGCCTGCACCGGCTCACATTGGGCGATCTGGCGTGGGTGCATCGCAATGGAGCGGTGTTTCGCGTGGAAGACGTCGCCGTTGAGCAGCCGCGCGCCGACGTGCTGGAGATCAGCCCATCGGGCCCGCTGTTCGGCTATCGCATGACGCAGCCGGAGGCGGCGCCGGGCGAGGCCGAGGCGGCCCTCCTGGCGGAAGAGCAGCTTTCGCCCGAGGCGTTCCGCGGCGAACGGCTGCGGATCAAAGGCGGCCGTCGACCGTACCGGTTCCCGGTTTCGGACGCGTCGATCAGACTTGAAGAGGACGCGCGCGGCCCCTATCTTGGTCTGAGCTTCACATTGCCGCGCGGTTGCTATGCAACGTCGCTGCTGCGTGAGCTGTTTGCGGCGCCCGTCGACGGCGAAGAAGGGGAATCGTCCGGCGACGTGGACTGATTTTGCAATTCGACGCGATTGGGCGGATTGGGCGTATGTCCGAGCTTGCACCCTCCTGGGAAAAACTGCTGCTGGCGGTGCGCTCAAGCCACCCCGATCTCTACCGGTCGTGGTTTGAGGGGCTGGCGTCGGGGCAGCTCGTCAACGGCGAATTGCGCGTCGTCGTCGCCGACCCGGTTCAGTATGAATATCTCGAAACCCAGTGTGCGTCCGCGTTCACGCGGGCCGCGATGGAGCTGACCGGCCGGTTGTTGCCGGTGCGGTTCGTTCCGCCGGCGGCCTTGCTCGACGGTTCGCTGGTCGCGCATTCGCGGCCGCCGTTTCCGTCCAGCCCGCTGAATCCCGACTACACGTTCGACCAGTTCGTGGTCGGCCCGTCGAACCGGCTGGCGCACGCGGCGTGTCAGGCGGTCTGTGCACAACCGGGCGTGCCGTACAACCCGCTGTTCATTCACGGCGGTTCGGGGCTGGGAAAATCCCACCTGCTGCACGCGATCGGCGCCAGCCTGCGCTCTTCCGACGTGGCGCCCAATGTCATCTACGTTTCCTGCGAGACATTCGTCAACGAGTTCATTCGAGCGATCGAGACGGGGACGCTGGCCGCGTTCCGCGACGGCATCCGCTGTGCCGACGCCTTGCTGATCGACGACGTGCAGTTCCTCGCCAACCGCGAGTCCAGCCAGGAAGAGCTCTTTCACACGTTTAACGTGCTGCACCAGAGCCGCCGGCAGATCGTGCTCTCGGCGGATGCGTCGCCGGTTGAGATTCCGACGCTGGAAGATCGCCTGGTCAGCCGCTTTACGTGGGGCCTGGTCGCAACCGTCGGCCGGCCGGACCGCGAGACGCGGCATGCGATCCTTCAGAAGAAGGCCCGGCTGCGGGGCGTCGAGATTCCTGACGAGGTGCTCGACTTCATCGCCGAACAGGTCAGCTCGAACATCCGCGTGCTCGAAGGTGCGCTGACGAAGCTGGTGACCGAGGCGAACATCGGCAACAAGCCGCTGACGGTCGATACCGCCCGCGAGGTGCTTGGGGCCTATCCAGGCCCTGCCGTGCGGGCGCTGCAAGTTTCCGACATCCTCGACGCAGTCTCACGCCATTATGGCGTGCGCCTGCCCGATCTGATCGGCCGCCGCCGGTCGCGTTCGCTCAGCCATCCGCGCCAGGTCGGCATGTACCTGGCTCGCAAGCTGACGCCGCTGAGTCTCCAGGAAATCGGCGGCTATTTCGGCGGCCGCGACCATTCCACCGTTCTGCACGCCGAGCGCTGGGCGGTTGATCGCCGCCGCCACGATCGTGAACAACTGAGCAGGTTCAGTTTCCGGAAGTAGAAACGCGGGCGCGTGGGACCGGCTCTATCGGGGCTCGATTTCGCAATCACAGCCCGCGTCCCGATGAAGATCCTGTCCCGCGCGCTCGCGCGTATCGTGATGATGTGTAAGCCTAATACTCGCCGCCGCCGATGGGCGGCATGCCGGCGTACCACCAGTCCAGTACATCCTCGGGCGCCGCCGAGCGCAGCCATTCGGTGAGCGGATCGGATCCGCCCATCATTGATTCTTCGCCGCCCCCGATGGTCAGCCTTTCGGACGGGCACACAAGCCCGAACTGGCCCAAGAGCAGGGCCAGGTCGCTGATGTCCACCGCTCCATCAAAGCAAGCGCTGGACGGTCCGGCAATGTCGGCAATGCAACAGGGCGGCGCCGAATTGCAGGCCATGAGCCCGAAGCAGGCGAGCAGTTGCGTCAGGTCGGAAAGCTCGACGCGGCCGTTGCCGTCGATGTCGCCCGCGAGGCATTCCTCGTATGCCCCCATGTCCACGATGTGATCGTTGTCGCCGGGCTGCGTGACCAGCAGGCGCGGCCCCTTGTCGAAATCCCAGGGAATCACGGGTTCCACGGTACCGCTGTCGTTCACATCGGTTTCGTCGGCTGCAATATGCAGATTGTAGCCCAAGTCGAGAACCGGCGAGCAATGCCGCACGCGGACGATGCGATTGGTCTCGTCCCGAAAGAGTGGGTCGTCCGAAATGTTGTTGACGCCGTACCAGTCATGATCCGGGTCATATGAAATGTCAGAATCCAGAATCCAAACGGAATCCCCCGTCGTTCCCTTGATGGGATCGGATCCGGGTTGCCAGATAACCGAGTTGTAAGCGACCAGGCCAAACCAATCAATGTCGGAAAAGAGCGCGGACCCGCTCTGGGAACTGGTGTTCGCGAAAAACGTGCAATTCGTAGCGGCCGCCCAGTAGGAGATCTCGCCGTCAAAGAAAATAGAAGCCAAGCCGCCGCCCGAACCCGTGGTGACCTCGTTCCCCACAAACACGCAATTCTGGAAGTACGCGTTTCCCTCATGGACCATTGCGCCGCCTCCGGTCCCGCTGCCGACGACGTTGTTCTCGAATCGGCAATTCGCTACATTCGTGACGTCCTTGCCGGCCGCATAGAGCCCGCCTCCGCCCGCCGCGGCGTAGTTGTCCTGGATCACCAACCGATTCAGCAGCGGCGTGCCCCCATTGCCGTCGGTCCAGGGGATAAAGATGCCTCCACCCCTGCGGTCGCGCACGTCGGTCGGATGGTCGGCGCGGCCGTTGCGGATCACAAAGCCGCTGAGTTTCGTTATGTTATTGGCCCCGTCGAACGTGACGACGTGGTAGGCGTCGGCGTTCGGATTGCCATTGACGTTGATGTTGCCATCCAGAACCGTGAGATTGACTTCCGGATTGCGTTCCGTGAGATATTGCTCGCCGTCGGGATCCCCGGTGGTGATGCCGAGAAAGCCGCCGTAAACCTTCACACCCAATTTGACCTTGAACGTCGCGTGCCGACCGTCCGCATCGTTCGGGTACCGGACCGTCGGAAAATAGGTTCCATACTTGACCCAGACTTGGTCGCCAGACTGTGAACCGCCGAGCGCCGCCTGCAACGAGCATGGGTCTCCCCAACTCGCTCCTGATCCACTACCTGTTTGTGTGACATACCACAACGTCGGCTGCGCCAGTGCTGTGACGGACAGCGCACACAGAATAACCGCAATTTCGTACCACCTGCGATACATCGCGCTTTCCTTTCGGCCCGATCACCCATGCCAATGAGAAAGCAGAAGGACGAGGTCGGACAAATCCACGTCGCCGTCCCCGTCCACATCTCCGCGCTGATACGCCTCCGGCGGAGAGCCGAAATTCGCCAATACAATTAACAAATCGTCGATGGCCACATGACAGTCGCCCGTGAGATCCCCTGTCAGCCAGACCGGACTGAGCACGAAGCTCTCGTTGTTCGAGCTCGCCACGATCTGACCGAGTTCATTGATAGCTGCCGCAAGTCGTAGCGGACGATTCAGCGGTGGCTGCACAAGCAAGTCAAGGGGGCGAGCGACGCCGTTCTGCCAGGCGAACGCCTGCATGCGGTCTGGTGTGTAGCTCCCGACGACGCGGCCCGCGTTGTTGACAGCCCATAGCTCGACCGACGGACCGTTC
>JACRLV010000061.1:0-3308 GCA_016235145.1 Planctomycetota bacterium | reverse complement strand
CCGCCCACATATCGCCAGTTCGGATCAGAAACATCGGTTCCTGTCACCACGCGACCGACCGTGATGCCGTTGTCGTTCAGTTCCTGACCCCAGGATACGGGAAAGTCCTCGGGCTCTGGCAGCCAATTGACCGACTCCCCATCCGTCAGGAACGCGTTCGTTTCATTGGGAGGATTATCATCCGGTTGCGCGTACCCGGTCATGATCCCCTGGTTGTTGATTGCAGTAACTCTCGATGGGTGGCTTCCAATCAGCGGACCCAGATCATGGAAAACGCCGTCCTCCCAGACGAATGCGTGCGTCGGACCCGGCCCGTTGTTCTGCACCATTCCCGCGACTTGCCCGCGGTTGGAGATCGAATACGGCACGCAGTTGTTCGCCCAATCCGGATATTCAATGAACGAGTATTCCCCATCCCGGCGGACGAACGCGCGAACGCGGTTCGCACCGCCAAACATCGTGCCGACGATCACCTCATCGTCGTTCATGTCATTCGCTTGAAGATCGAACACCCCGGGCGGCATGGGTAGGACGCTAGTTCCCGTTTCCGGCGTCCACAGAAAGCTGCGGATGTTGTCGCCCTGGTTGTAAAGATGGCCGACCACGTGCCCATTCGAGTTGATCGCCAAGGGGAAAACTGCGAGCCAGCCGGGCGGAACCGGAATCTGGGTCCAGGTGTAATGGCACTGTGCCAGCGCTGCCTTGGTGGCGAGGAGCGAGAGGACTGCGGCCAAAACATTGGAATCTGCGCGCAGTTTGGGTCGCGCGGAGTTTCGAGTCTCGGCGCTACAAGCGAACGAAATCGCGGCTCGGGGCTCGGGGCTCGGGGCTCGGGGCTCGGAGCTCGGAGCTCGGAGCTCGGGGCTCGTTCATGGCAACTCGCCGAATTAAGTCACTACATGATGAAGTATAGCGCAGATTTTATCAGATTCAACCTAATTATGTTGAATCCTGTTGTGCCTCGCCGGATGGAGTAAGAGCCCGCCGCCCCGGCGCTCATACTGGAACCTCTCCCCAAACCGCCAAGGACAGGCTGAAGGCCCATGCCACATTCGGTCGCGAAACAGATTCACGATGGCTTCATGTAGTTTCTGCCGCAGGAGTGGTGCTGACCTGGAGCCTGTCATCCGCTCGTCGAATGTCGATGTGGCAGCGCCAGGCGCCGTCTGATTGCGGGAAATCGCTGCGATAGTGCGTGCCGCGCGATTCGCAGCGGGTGGCGGCGGCGGTCGCGATGCACAGCGCGACCGAAAGCAGGTTTTGCGTTTCCCAGGCCCGCGGGGCGTCGAAGACCTTGTCGAGCACGTAGCGGCTCCAGAATTCGATGATCTCGATCGTCTCGCGCAACCGATCGCCGCTGCGCTCGATCGACACGTTGCGGCCCATCACGCTCTGGAGGCTGTTCAACACGTCGTCGAGGTCGAGTTCCGTCCGCATGGATTGCGGAATGCGGTGGCTCAGCGGCAGCGGTTGCGACAGCGGCGGATGCGTCGCGCTGCGTTTCACGGCGAGTTCGCCGCAGCGCTTGCCGAACACAAGGCCCTCGAGCAGCGAGTTGCTCGCCAACCGGTTGGCGCCGTGCAGGCCGGTCGACGCGACCTCGCCGGCCGCGAGCAGCCCGGGCAGCGTCGTCTCGCCGACGCGATTCGTGACCACGCCCCCCACGGTGTAGTGCGCGCTCGGCCGGACGGGAATCAAATCGTGCTCCGGTTCGATGTCGAAATCCGCGCAAAGCCTCGCCAGGGATGGAAACCGCCGGGAAAAATGCCCTTGCTGAAAATGGCGGACGTCCAGGTACATGCACGGTTGCTGGAGGCGTCTCATCTCCGTGTGAATCGCCCGGCTGACGACGTCGCGCGAGGCGAGCTCGCCGCGCGGGTCGTAGCGCTCCATGAAGCGACCCCCATCGCGATCGACCAGGTACGCGCCTTCGCCGCGGACGGCCTCGCTGATCAGGGCGCGGGCGGCGCCGGCGACATACAGCGTGGTGGGGTGAAACTGGACCATCTCCATGTCGCGCAAAATCGCTCCGGCCCGCAGGGCCATCGCCAGGCCGTCGCCGGTCGCGATCGGCGGATTCGTCGTTTCGCGAAACACGCGCCCCACGCCGCCGGAAGCGAGAATCGTGGTCGTCGCCCAGAACATCTGGTGGCCGTACTTGGCGTGGTGGGTCAACGCGCCGACAACCCGGCTATCCCCGGTCAGCAGATCGATTGCAAAGCACCGCTCGAAAATCCGAATGCGAGGATGCGCCCGGGCCCGCTCCAGCAAGACGCGGATGATCTCGCGCCCGGTCGCGTCGCCGTCCGCATGCAGGATCCGGGAAGCACTGTGCCCGCCTTCGCGGCCGACCGCCAGATCCGGACCCTCCCGATCGAACCGCACACCCCAGGAAACCAGCTCATCGATTTGCCGCGGCGCCTGGGTGACTACTTCCTGGGTCACCTCCGCATCGCCAAGCTCGCAGGCGACGCGCAAGGTGTCCTCGGCGTGCTGATCCGTGGAGTCGAACCCGGCGCGGGCCGCTGCGATTCCGCCTTGCGCCCAGCTTGAAGCGGAGAGCGTCGCGTCGTCTTTCGTCACCACCACCACGTCGCACTCGTCCGCCGCCGCGAGCGCCGCACGCAATCCGGCGATCCCCGACCCCAGCACGAGCACATCCGTAAAGAGGTGCGGCAGCCGCTGAACCTCAAAATTCGTGAGATACCGGCGGCGGGCGACAACGGAACTCATACCTGGTCTCGCGAGGGTTTGTGCGTCAGGATGAAAACCGCCGTACTTTCGCGTCGGTTACGAGCATGTCAACCTTGCGGTCGTTCTCTTCAATGGGGATTTCGGCGACCACCTGCTCTTCAAAAGCCAATGCACAAGAGACGGCCCGATACTCGCGATGCGCGAGGAATCGATCGTAAAAGCCGCGGCCGCGCCCCAGCCGGTTTCCCTGCTCGTCGAATCCAAGTCCGGGCACAATGACGAGGTCGATGTCCCCGATCGGAACCGGCTGGCCGTTGACGGGTTCACGCACGCCGGCGGCGCCGCTTTCCAGCCCGCTGGTCAGGGAGAAGATTTCGATCGGCATCATCCGCCGCTGTTCCCATGACACGCGCGGGGCGGCGACGCGCTTGCCGTCCGCCCAGGCCCGCAGCGCGACCAGCGATGTATCCACCTCCTGCGCGGTGGACAGGAAGATCATCAGGATGCTTGCGGACTGATATTCGTGCGTTTCCAGCAGTTGCTCGCAGGCCCGCTGGCTGCGGCCGAGCCGCTGCTCCGCCGGAATCGCGATGATGCGCTCTCGCAACGCCGTC
>JACRLV010000378.1 GCA_016235145.1 Planctomycetota bacterium | reverse complement strand
GAGGCGAACCGCGAACTCGGCCGGCTCCAGCGCGTGCCGCAGGCTTCGCCTGAATCCGGCGTCATTCGCGACTATCTCCAGTGGCTGGTCGAGCTGCCGTGGAAGTCGGCCACGCAGGAATCGCTCGATCTGAACGAAGCCGAGAAGATCCTGAACGCCGATCACTACGGGCTCGACAAGATCAAGCGCCGAATCCTGGAGTTCCTCGCGGTCCGCAAGCTGAACCCCAGCGGGCACGGCCCCATTCTGTGCTTCGCCGGCCCGCCGGGAGTCGGCAAGACCTCGCTCGGGCAGAGCATCGCCCGCGCGTTGAATCGCAAGTTCATTCGCATCGCGCTCGGCGGCGTGCGCGACGAAGCCGACATCCGCGGCCATCGCCGGACCTACATCGGCGCGATCCCGGGCCGTGTGATCCAGGAAATCCGCAAGATCGGCGTGAACAACCCGGTCGTGATGCTGGATGAGATGGACAAGCTCGGGACGGATTTTCGCGGTGATCCGGCGTCGGCCCTGCTGGAGGTCCTCGATCCGGAGCAGAACCACAGCTTCACGGACCATTACCTCGGCGTGCCTTTCGACCTGTCGAACGTGCTGTTCATCGGAACGGCCAACTACATCGACCCGGTTGAGCCGGCGCTCAAGGATCGCATGGAGGTCATCGAGCTCAGCGGCTACACGACCCAGGAGAAGCTCGAAATCGCCAAGCGCTATCTGGTCAAGCGGCAGTGCCAGCGAAATGGCCTCGACCCGGCGAAGGTGACGTTCGACGATGAGTCGCTTTCGTCCATCATTGAGAACTACACGCGCGAGGCCGGCGTACGAAATCTCGAACGCGAGATCGGCACGGTCTGCCGCGGCCTGGCGGCGAAGGTCGCCCGAAATCAGGAAATCGACGCGGCCGTCAACGCGCCCGACCTTGAGGAGTATCTCGGTCCGTCGCGCTTCGACCGCGAACTGGCGGCGAGCGAGGCGGGTCCCGGAGTCGCAACGGGCCTGGCCTACACGCCGGTCGGCGGCGAAATAATCTTTGTCGCAGCGGCACGCATGCCCGGTCGCGGCGGCTTCCAGCTCACAGGCCAGATCGGGGACGTGATGCGCGAGTCTGCCGTCGCCGCGCTATCGCTGCTTCGAGCGCGGGCGCCGTACTGGAACATTGACATGCGCGACGTGGGCGAAACCGACCTGCACGTTCACGTGCCCGCGGGCGCCGTCCCGAAGGACGGGCCGTCGGCCGGCGTGGCGATGCTGACCGCGCTTTTCACGGTCTTTACCGACACAATCGCCGACCCGACCGTCGGCATGACCGGCGAGATTACTTTGCGCGGGCTCGTGTTGCCGATCGGCGGCGTGAAGGAAAAGGTGCTCGCCGCCCATCGTGCCGGCCTGAAGAAGATCATTCTCCCCGCCCGCAACGAGGCGGATCTGCACGAAGTGCCGCAGGAGGTTCGCGAGCAACTCGAGTTTGTCTATGCACGCAAGGTGGAGGACGTGTTGCTGGCCGCGATTCCGGCCATCAAGCTGATCGATCACTCGCGGACCGCCACAAAAAAGCCGGCCGCTGCAAAGACAAGCCGGAAAACGCGAAAGAGTCGCGGCGGACTTGCCGCGCACACCGCGTCGGTTCGCAGGTAGCGCAGATCCTCGGTGAAACTTGCACATTCTCTCGACGGTGCGGCCGTCCCACCCGTCGCCAAGTTGCATCCCTTGCGTTTTTGCTCGCTGAACTCCGCGCCGGGGCCGATTCGGTGCGATCTGCCCGCGATTTCAGAAACTCATCGAGCCGAAAAGTCAAGTCCCCCGTCGTTGCCATCTTCCGGACCTGCTGACCATAACTCGTTACACACGCTGGAATTCCGCTTGCGTTCCGAGCCGCCCGCCTTTAGATTGGTATCTGTGGCGGACGGCGGCAACGCGGGACGCCGCAGGACGGCATCAGGTTCGGCGAAGGCACTTTCACCCCGGGAGTTTCGACTTTCATCGGGGTGCGACCATTCGGGGCACGTATGAAGACGATTACGAAAAAGGACCTGGTTGATCGCATTGCCGATTCAAGCACCACCAAGCGAATCATCGTCAAGAAGATCATCCAGACGTTTCTGGACGAGGTCATCCGGGAATTGGGGCAGGGAAACCGCCTTGAATTCCGCGACTTTGGCGTGTTCGAGATACGGGAGCGAGCCGCTCGCGTTGCGCAAAACCCAAAGACGCTTGAGAAAGTCCAGGTCCCGAGCAAGCGTACGGTCAAGTTCAAGGTCGGTCGCCTGATGAAGGAACAACTCGGCTTGGACGGGCACGAAAAATCGAAGGGGATGGCCGCGTCCTCGCCCGGCTAGAGCTGGCTGCTCCTCAACATTCTGTCACAGCGAGAGTTACGGGTTCGGAAGGGGAGAATCGCGGCGCTGCCGGGGCCGGTCTGTGGCGTACCAGCCCGCGCGGTGCGTACAGTCTTCTGGGAGGGAGAATGAACCCGCTGGCAGCGATTCTCGTTTGCTTTTTCGCCGGGCCCGACAATATCGTCGAATGGAACGGCTGCTCGCACGTCGGGTGGCAGGATCGCCGGCCGCTGTGTCCGATCAACGGGCAGAGCTTCGATGTGCTGTTCCGCGCGTACCGTTTCGATCTGACGGAGGCGCGCGTGCATGTCGATGATGGCGCCCAGGCGACGTTCGCCGCAGTGTTCGATCACGACGAAGGGCCGTACGCGATCTGGCGCGCGACGATTCCGGCGACGGCGGCGACCTCCCTTCATTACTACATCGAGCTGATTGACGGGACCGACAGCGATTTCCTCATGCCGACGGGAATGTCCGAAACCGCGCCGGCGGACGGCGGCTGGGAAATCAACCGGACCACGCTCGTACACGCGCCGCTGGGCGCCACGCCTGCGTCTCCCGGCGGCGTCGTCTTCCGCGTCTGGGCGCCGAACG
>JACRLV010000377.1 GCA_016235145.1 Planctomycetota bacterium | reverse complement strand
TGGAAAGTGAGGAACAGCCGATGCAACGAGACAGACCGAGCCGTCCGCGACCGCTGGGGCCCGTGCGGCCGCCCAATCCTGCGCCGATCCAACGCCCCGACCTTACGACCCGCAACGCCAGCAGAATTCGCTTGTTTTGGGTCTAGGCGCGTCGCGTCAAAGTTGCTGAGCCCCCCCCGGGGGGCATCGAACACGCTCGGCCGCTCACACATAGTATAGCATAGTTATAATAGCATCGATATGATTGCTAGATAATGAAGCACAGCGTGAGCGGGCGTCGCCCAAGCAGTCCCAGTCGGTGCCGTCGCAAGATCATCATCAGCAGAGGCGTCGTTGCGTTTCAAGCGGCGTTCCGGGCCCGTTTCGCCGCCGGTTCCCCCGCGCCTACGCCGCGCCGTTCGCGTTCCGGGGCCGCGTGGGGCGTTCGGCGGGCCGGCTTCGCCCGTTCGCACCCCGCCGCGTTCCGAGAGCGCTCTCGGGCCCGAAGCGGGCGTGTTTGCAGCCCGGGTCTCGATTTGCGAGATTTCCTTGAAATTCTCGGAATGTGAGTTGATTCCGGCCCGAAGTGATGGCTTCATGTGTCTGTACGCACGGGGCGTACGAAAGGGAGAAACGCAGATGACGACGAACGATGCAACGACGCCAAACGACGGGATCGATGCGAGCGAGGTGCTCGACACGCTGGTGATCAGGAAGGTGCAGCGCCGTACGAGCGCGGGCGGCGCGTAGGTGGTCGGCACGATCGCCGGTCATCGCTTCGACGCGCTGGTTTTCCCGGAGCCCGCGACCAACCGCGAATGGGAAGTCGGCGGCGACAGCCGCATTTCGAAGCTGTGGGTCCAGCGGATCAGCGACAAGGCCACGGTATACAGCTGGGACCGCGGCGCGGACATCGAACCGGCGACCGAACTGGCCGGCGTGATCGTCGAATTGCTGGCCGCCGGGCTCGCGGAACACATCTGGAACGCCTGAACAGGAGACACGGCCATGATGAACGTAACGACGGGAATGGCAGACGCTCTGGCGCGGCGGGGGTTCGACGTCTCGCGGATGCGGGTGCGCACGCCGGATGCGGCAACGGCTGCGATGAGCGGCGGGGCGCCGCGCCGCGTGACGAGGCTCGCCTTTTGCACCGCCGAGCGGCTGACGCCGGTCAGCTCGGCCGCTCGCGCTTGCGAAACTGCTTCTTTCGAAGCAGTTTTTGTCGGCCGTCCTTCGTTGAGATTCGCCAGGCGGGCCGCGATCAGGGCGCGCTGTGCAACACTAAGGTGTCGGCGGTGGAGGTTCGCCGAAACGGCATACACGGCTGGATCGGTGTCGTTGGGCAAATCCTCGAAGCGGGGCTCGACCCCCGCGATCTCGCACGCGCGCAGGCGATTCCGGCCGTCCAAAACCACGCCGTCCAGCCGCGCGATGGGCATTTTTAGTCCGTGCGCACGGATGTCCTCCACCAGCGCGTCGAACTCCGCAGACGGCAGCTCCGGGAAAATCTCGCAAATTGGGTGGATTTTCACGCCTCGCTCCCTCCACAAATGTGAATGCGCCGGCGCGAGAGGTCGGCGAGAAATTGCTGAATCTGGTCAACCTGCGCCGGCTCGTACAGGCGGACGATGCCGACCCGGGCGGCTTCGGTCAGGCCGAGCCGTTGGATTGCGTAATCAACCCGATAAAATGGGACGCCGGTCAGTTGGGCAATCTGCCGTGCGGTTTTGAGGTCCCCAAACGCTGTGCTCATGGTGGGCTCCGGAACAAGGTCCTTCGCCCACATCGCCACAGTTTTCGGCTGTGTCGCACAGAATCCGGCTGTGAATCAGATGATCCAGTTCACCATCTCGTGCGGACGGTATCCGGGAACGGGGTCCAGCGTGTAATCGATGGCTTCAGACATGTGCTCAACCCAGGCGGGAGCATGTTGCTTCGCGTGGTCCAGCGCAGCACGAATGTTCGTCCGGATTCGGTTGATTGCCCGCTCACGCTCCCCCATGACGAGCTTGATGTCGCCGCCGGGACGGGTGTTCTGGCGCATGTAGCGCTCAATCGTTTCAATCTTGTCGTCGATGTCGATGAGCGCGTCGCCCGTCTGTCCGACGCGCGACTCCTTCAGACGCAGCAACTCGGCTGCGGCATGCCCAAGAGCATTGGAATCAAGGGCTTCCATGCCGCTTGACACCTCGGGAATCTCGCAGGCGAGGCGCCATGGTTCATAGACAAAGTAGTGAATCAGCTCGAAACCGCGCCGCGGGGGCAGCACGGCGGCTTCCAACTTTCCCTCTCTGGTCCAGAACTGGAGCGTCCAGCAATCGCCGGATTTTCGAAGCCAGGACTCCCTGACCGGCGCTTCCGTTATTGGAGTTCTGGCGATCGGCTCTGCGGATTTTGCCGTGGAAGACGACGCCGTGGCGCGATCACACTCATCCCGCAACCGGCTCTCGACGGCCGCCAGGTCGCGGTTCATTTCCCATAGCGCCCACTTGTCGAGCGGCGGCAGTGTGCGCGTGCGGATCTCCTCGGCGGTCAGTTCCCGCCAGGCCAGAATCGCCGCATGCGGGTCGGCATCCGATACGGGGACCGTCGGCAGGGGACGACCCATTGGGAAGGGAAACTGGCCGTCCGGAAGTTTCACGTGCTCATTGGCCCTGAGCCGCGATATACCAATTGCACCGGCCAACGCACCGGCGAGGCGAAGAACGATATGGGCGGCCGAATCCTCGCTCCATTGCGCGAAAGACGTGGCGGGCGAGCGCGGCCAAAGATGCAGCTTCTCGCGGGCGATCTCCTGCCCCCTATCCCAGGCCGCCTCCAGCCGCAGACAGGTCGAGACGAAAGCAGCGGGTGTTAACGGCGACGAGGAGCGTGCGCCGCGCAGCAGTTGGACACTGTGATGAAACACCGTGCAGACGATTGCGAACAGGTCCGCCAGTTCGGATTCGCCCGTTGTTCGAGCTTCCACGACGACCCGTTCGGCGTCCGCTTGGGCACGCTGCACAATCTTATCTTAGGTGGGGCATTCGGTGCGGGATTTCAGGCTGGCGGAGGTCGCAGACGCTCGCTGCCGATTCAGGTGCTCCAATCCCAGTTGCGTGATCAAGAAACAGCGGCCGCAGCCCTGGGCGTGCCACTCCGAGAATACCTGAGCCTGCCATTCTCCGGCTTTCCGCCGGTGCGCCGTCGCTTCGATCAACACGCCGCAGGTTGCCGAACCTTTGGCGCCCGATGACTTCGACGTCCGGGGCGTTTCGACAACCTGCCCCCCGAACCGAGACGCGTGGAAGGCCGCCAACTCGCCCCCGGTCGGCCGTGACAGTTTGATCGAAATGAGCTCGTCGTCGGAGACGAATAGCCGGAAGCGCTCGGGGTATTGCCCAGGGCAATCGCATCTTAATCCCCCTGCGTGAGCACTTTCAGTAAGTAATCGTGATCCCATCCGCAGCGGAGGCGTTTGGTTTTGATGCCGTGCTTGTTGGTTTGCTCCTGTTTGAGCAGGTTGAGCCCGATGCGGGTGAG